>CAMLGD010000139.1 GCA_946479405.1 uncultured Vogesella sp. | reverse complement strand
ACGAACACCTGCTGCTGGTCACCTTCTCTGCCGGCGTGGCCGAGCGCCAGCTGTGTGGCGATCTGCTGTCCAACCTGTTGAAAGAAGCAGACCACGCCATGTACCGCGCCAAGCGCAGCGGCCGCAACCGGGTGGAAAGCGCGCGCGGCAGCAACTAGCCGCTACACGGCCCGCAAAAGCACAAGGCCCGGCATGCCGGGCCTTGTGCTTTTGCTGCAGATGCTGGCGGCTTACTGCGCCAGAGCCGTCAGCAGCTTGCCGTGGATGCCGCCGAAGCCGCCGTTGCTCATCACCAGCACCTGGTCGCCATCACGCGCCTCGGCCACGATGGCGGCCACCAGCGCGTCGATATCATCAAAGCACTGCGCCTTGGCGCCCAGCGGCGCCAGCGCCTCGGCCACGCTCCAGCCCAGATTGGGCGCTCCGTAGCAGAACACCACGTCGCCATCGGCCAGCGACTCGGGCAGCGCCGCCTTCATGGTGCCGAGCTTCATGGTGTTGGAGCGCGGCTCCAGCACGGCCAGGATGCGCTGCTTGCGGCCAACCTTGTGGCGCAGGCCGGCAATGGTGGTGGTGATGGCGGTGGGGTGATGGGCGAAATCGTCGTACACGGTCACGCCGCGCACGGTGCCCTTCACTTCCATGCGCCGCTTCACGCTCTTGAAGCGCGACAGCGCATCGATGGCCAGCGCCGGCGTGATACCGACATGGCGCGCGGCGGCAATCGCCGCCACCGCGTTCAGGCGGTTGTGTTCACCCGGCACGTCCCACACCACGCGGCCCAGTGTCTCGCCATGCAGCAGCACGTCAAAGCTGCCGTCGGCATCCGCCGCGCCGGCCTGCCAGCCGGCATCGCTGCCGAATTGTTCCACCGGCGTCCAGCAGCCGCGCTGCAGCACGCGCTGCAGGCTGGGCTCGCGGCCATTGCTCACCACCAGGCCATTGCCCGGCACGGTGCGCACCAGGTGGTGGAATTGGGTCTCGATCGCCGCCAGATCGGCAAAGATGTCGGCGTGGTCGAACTCCAGATTGTTCAGCACCGCGGTGCGCGGGTGGTAGTGCACGAACTTGCTGCGCTTGTCGAAGAAGGCGGTGTCGTACTCGTCGGCCTCGATCACGAAGAACGGGCTCACGCTGGCCGCATCCTGGCGCGGCGCACCCGGCAGCCGCGCGGAGATGCCGAAGTTTTCCGGAATGCCGCCGATCAGGAAACCCGGCTCTAGGCCGGCATCCTGCAGGATCCACGCTAGCATCGAGCTGGTGGTGGTCTTGCCATGGGTGCCAGCCACCGCCAGCACCCATTTGTCGTGCAGCACGTTCTCGGCCAGCCACTGCGGGCCGGAGATGTACGGCAGGCCGCGGTTCATGATCTCTTCCATCAGCGGCTTGCCGCGGGTGACCACGTTGCCGATCACGAACACGTCGGCACCGATGTCGGCCTGCTCGGCGCCAAAGCCCTGCAGCAGCTCGATGCCCATGGCCTGCAGCTGGGTGCTCATCGGCGGGTAGACGTTGGCGTCGCAGCCAGTAACCTTGTGGCCGGCGGCCTTGGCGATGGCGGCGATGCCCCCCATGAAGGTGCCGCAGATGCCGAGAATGTGGATATGCATGATGGTAAGGCGCGAGTGATTCGGGAAAGCGGCAAGGATACCGCAAAGCAGCAAGGTTGGCCGCATGCGGCCCAGCCCCTGTTCGCTAACTGGCAGCATCAGCACCGCCGGACAGCCGCAGCCGGCAGTCCGGAGTGGCCACCGACCATACCCGCCCTGTCGCCGTACGACCCGCAATAGTTCAGGCGTGCCGCCTCAGAAAAACACCCAGCCCAGCAGCGCGAACAGCGGCACAAGAATCACCACCGACCACAGCAGATAGCCGAAGAAGCTGGGCATGACGATGCCGCGCTGCTCGGCAATGGCCTTCACCATGAAGTTGGGCGCATTGCCGATGTAGCTGAGCGCGCCCATGAACACCGCGCCCATGGAGATGGCCAGCAGCGTCTGCGCCTGTGCGCCCATCAGCTGCGCCGCGTCGCCGGAAGCCAGGTTGAAGAACACCAGATAGGTAGGCGCGTTGTCCAGAAACGCCGACAGCAAACCGGTCATCCAGAAGTACATGCCGTTGACCGGCACACCGTCACTGCCGGATACCAGCCGCACCAGCGGCGCCAGTTGCCCGGCCATGCCGACCTGCAGGATAGCGATTACCGGCGCGATGGTGACAAAGATGCCGGCAAACAGCTTGCCCACTTCCAGCATCGGCGCCCAGTTGAACTCGTTGCCGGCACGCACCTGGCGCGGGGTGATCTTCAGCGACACCGCGGCAATCGCCAGCAGCAGCGCATCGCGCACCAGATTCTGCAGCGCCAGCGGCGTGCCCAGGATGTCGAAGCTGATACCCGGCTGCCAGAAGCCGGACAGCAGCACTGCGCCGATGATGGCCAGCAGCAGCGGTACATTGCGCAAGCCGTACAGTTTTACCCCCGAAGCCGGTGTTCTATCCCGCGGCAGCACCCCTTCCTTGCGGAAGTAATAGCGGTCCAGTGCGTAGAACAGCGCCAGCAACACCAGCACCAGCAGCAGCACCGGCAGCGCCATCACCCTGAGTGTCCAGAAGAAATCCACGCCCTTGAGAAAGCCGAGGAACAGCGGCGGATCGCCCAGCGGCGTCAGGCCTCCACCGATATTGGCCACCAGGAAGATAAAGAACACCACCACGTGCACATTGTGGCGGCGGTTATCATTGGCCTTGATGATGGGGCGGATCAGCAGCATGGCGGCGCCGGTGGTGCCCATGATGGATGCCAGCAGCGTGCCCAGCGCCAGCAGGCCGGTATTCAGCGCCGGCGAGCCGCGCAGATTGCCCCACAGCAGGATGCCGCCGGACACGGTGTACAGCGCGAACAACAGCACCACGAAGGGGATGAACTCGGCCAGCAGCGCATGCACCACCAGCGCCGCCGTGCTGCCGGCACCAAAGCTGAAGGCAAACGGGATCAGGAACAGCGCCGTCCACAGCGCGGTGATCTTGCCGAAATGGTGGTGCCAGAAGCCCGGCGCGAACATCGGGAACAATGCGATGGACAGCAGGATGCCGGCAAACGGCAGCCCCCAGCCCAGGCTCAGGCTGGCACCGTCCAGCGTGGCCGCCTGCGCCAGCGCCGGCATGGCCAGCAGGGCAAGACAGCTGAATAGTCGGTTCATGGATTCTCCTTGTTGTCACCGCAGCAGGCGCCACCAGCCATGCCATGTTCATGATGGCATGGCGCAGCGGCAGGCGGGCAAAGTTATCCGAGACGCAACACGGGCAAAAATTCCCCGCCCGCTGGCGAAATATTTTTCGCCAAAAACAAAAACCCCGGCCGTGCCGGGGTGTGCGGGTATGCGGCCAACGTTGGCCGCAGGGCAACAGCGCTTAGCGGCTGCCCTGCTGGATGAACTCGATCTTGTAGCCGTCCGGGTCTTCGACGAAGGCGATCACTGTGGTGCCGTGCTTCATCGGACCAGCCTCACGCACCACCTTGCCGCCCTTGGCGCGCACCGCGTCACAGGCCGCGTAGGCATCGGCCACTTCCACCGCCAGGTGGCCGAAGGCGTTGCCCAGCTCGTAGCTATCGGTGTCCCAGTTGTGGGTCAGCTCGATCACGCTGTTGCTGGCTTCGTCGCCGTAGCCGACAAAGGCCAGGGTAAAGCGGCCATCCGGGTAATCGTGCTTGCGCAGCAGTTGCATGCCCAGCACGTCGGTGTAAAACGCCAGCGAACGCTCGAGGTTGCCGACACGAATCATGGTGTGCAGAAGGCGCATGGATTTCTCCGCAAAAGGTTGGCCGCATGGCGCGGCGGTTGAGTCAGAGCAGTCAGATGGAGGCGCCCGGCGCAGCGGCAAGCCGTGGTGGCGCAAAACACTCTGTTCAGCCGTGGCGGAACAGGCTTTCGCCATGCTGCTTCAGCCACTGCCGCGCAGACTGCCAGCCGGGGTATAGCCGTTCCACTTCGGCCCAGAAGGCCTTGGAATGGTTCATGTGCAACAGGTGCGCCAGCTCGTGGGCAATCACGTAATCGAGTATCGCCGGCGGTGCCTGCACCAGCCGCCAGTTGAGACGCACCACGCCGCGACCGGAGCAGCTGCCCCAGCGGCTGCGCGCGCCGGACAGTGCCCAGCCACTCAGCGGCCGCGCCGCGCGCGGCAGCCACAGCTGCAAGCGCTCGGCAAAACGACGCTTGGCTTCACGCTGCAGCCAGGACAGCAGCGCCGCCTGGCGCCGCGCCGGCAGCTCCAGCTGCGGGCCGGCCAGATGCAGCGCGCTACCCTCCACCTGCGCGCTGACACGCAGCGCAGCATGGCAATGCAACTGCAGGTGTTCACCGGCAAACAGCACCAGGTCCGGGCTGGCCGCCTGCTGCTGCGAGGCTTCGCGGTGGCGCGCCAGGTGGCCGGCGATCCAGTCGCGCTTTTTCGCCAGCACCTCTTGCAGGTAGGCCAGTGATACCCCGGGCGGCGCGATCACCTCCACCTCGCCGCGCTGCACGCGGATACCCACGCTCTGCCGCTGGCGTCGCGTCAGGCGTACCGCTACCTGGCCGTCAGGCAGCGCGAGAGTGAGCGCGCCGGGCCTTGCGTTCATCGGGATGGGCAAACGGACCAACGCCGCCGATCTCGCGCTGACGCGCTTCGATCCACTCCTCGGCGGCACGGGTCATGGCTTCGGGGCCGGGGTAATCCTGCGGCCGGATGGCCGGGCCGATCACCACGGTGATCTCGCCCGGATGCTTGAGGAAGGCATTGCGCGGCCAGAATTCGCCGGCGTTGTGCGCCACCGGCACCAGCGGCATGTCCAGCTGCCGCGCCATGCGCGCCGCGCCCAGCTTGTACTTGCCGCGCAGGCCCGGACGCACGCGGGTACCTTCCGGGAACACGCTGATCCAGAAGCCGTGCTGCTTGCGGTTCAGGCCCTGTTGCAGCATGCGGTTGTTGGCGCGGCTGCGGTCGGAACGGTTGATGGTGATCGGATTCATCAGCGCCAGCCCCCAGCCGAAGAACGGAATCCACAGCAACTCCTGCTTGGCGACAAAGATCTGCGACGGAAAAATTTTCTGCAGCGACAGCGTCTCCCAGCCGGACTGGTGCTTGGCGCAGATGATGGCCGGCTCGGCGATGATGTTTTCCGCGCCGATCACGCGGTAGCGCAGGCCGACGATGTGCCACAGCGCCCAGGTCAGCAGCTGTGCCCAGCTCTGGCCGAACACGTGGCGGGTGCGGCGCGGCAGCGGTGCCGACAACAGCAGCAGGATGAAAAAGATCGGCGTAGACACCGCCACCAGCAGCCAGTACAGCAGGTTACGAACGAGCAGCATGCGTATCAGTCTTCAAGATTGATCAGGTAATCGGCGGCATCGAACAGGTCGTCGAATATCAGGGTACCTTCCGGCAGGCCGCCCTTTTCCAGCGTGCGCAGGCCCTTGCCGCTGCGCACCAGGATGGGTTGGCCGCCGACAGCGGCGACTGCCTGCAGGTCGCGCAGGCTGTCGCCGATCAGCGGCAGGCCTTCGCCGCGCACATTGAAGCGCTCCATGATCTCTTCCACCATGCCCGGCTCCGGCTTGCGGCAGCGGCAGTTGTCATCCGCCATGTGCGGACAGAACACCACCGCGTCGATGCGGCCGCCGGCCAGGTTCACCAGCCGGTGCATCTTCTCGTGCATGCTGTTGAGCGCATGCATGTCGAACAGGCCGCGACCGATGCCGGACTGGTTGGTGGCCACCACCACGTGCCAGCCGGCCTGGGTGAGGTTGGCAATGGCGTCGCAGCTGCGCGGCAGCGGCTGCCATTCCATGGTGTTCTTGACGAAATCGTCGCGATCCTGGTTGATCACGCCGTCACGGTCGAGGATGACGAGTTTCATGGTTCCCTTTAACCAAATTTTGGCCACGGCACCCGCGCAAAACAGCCAACGCCATGCAGCAGGCAATCAGCAAGCCCGCCGGGTGCGCCGTGTTTTACGTGAGTGTCGTGGCCAGGCGGTGTTTATTCCGCCAGCAGCGAGATATCCGCCACGCGGTTGAACAGTGCGGCCAACCTTGCCAGCAGCGCGATGCGGTTCGCACGTACCGCCAGATCATCGGCCATCACCATCACGCCGTCGAAGAAGGCATCCACCGGCGCACGCAGCGAGGCCAGCTGGGTCAACGCACCGGCGAAATCGTGGGCGGTAAACTTGGCATCCACTGCCGGCGCCAGCGTTTCCACCGCATCGAACAGCGCACGCTCGGCATCCTCGGCAAACAGCGCCGGGTTGACGGCGGCAATGTCGCCCTCGGCTTTTTTCAGGATGTTCTTCACCCGCTTGTTGGCCGCGGCCAACGTTGCCGCTTCCGGCAGCGCCTTGAACTGGGCGACGGCAGCCAGCACCGCCGGCACCTCATTGATGATGCTCGGCGCCTGCGCCAGCACGGCGTCGATCTCGTCGGACTTGTAGTCGGCGGCCAGGTAGTTCTTCAGACGTTCCAGGCAGAAGGCATGCACCTCGTCCACCACGCTGGCGGACAACAGGCCGGCCGGGAAGGCGGCAGCGGTATCGGCCAGCAGCGCTTTCAGGTCCAGCGGTGCTTCCAGCACCATGCGCAGCACGCCCAGCGCAGCGCGGCGCAGCGCGAACGGGTCCTTGTCGCCGGTCGGGATCAGGCCGATGCCCCAGATACCGACGATGGTCTCCAGCTTGTCGGCCAGAGCCACGGCAGTGGCGATGGCACCCTGCGGCAGGCTGTCGCCGGCAAAGCGCGGGTGGTAGTGGCCTTCGATGGCATCGGCCACCACATCGTCCTCACCATCCAGGCGCGCGTAGTAGCGGCCCATGATGCCTTGCAGTTCCGGGAACTCGCCCACCATGTCGGACACCAGGTCAGCCTTGGCCAGGTAGGCGGCACGGCCGGCCAGCGAGCTGTCGGCACCGAGCTTGCCGGCAATGGCGGCGGCAATGCTGGACAGGCGGGTGATGCGCTCCAGCTGGTTGCCGATCTTGTTGTGGTACACCACATGTTCCAGCCGTGGCAGGCGGCTGTCCAGACGGTGCTTCTGGTCCTGCTCGTAGAAGAACTTGGCGTCGGACAGGCGCGCGCGCAGCACGCGCTCGTTGCCGCCGATGATGTAGCGCGGGTCGGCGGCCTCCAGGTTGGACACCAGCAGGAAGCGGTTGATCAGCTTGCCCTGCGCATCCAGCAGCGGGAAGTATTTCTGGTTCTGCTGCATGGTCAGGATCAGGCATTCCTGCGGCACATCGAGGAACTCGGCTTCGAAGCCGGCCTCCAGTACCACCGGCCATTCCACCAGCGCAGTCACTTCGTCGAACAGCGCGTCCGGGGCAGCGATGGTGGCGCCCAGTTTAGCGGCCGCCTCGGCCAGCTTGTGGCCTACCAGTTCGCGACGGGCGGTAAAGCTGGCAATCACCTTGCCCTGCTCCGCCAGCGTGCGGGCATAGGCATCGGCGTTGGCAATGGTGACATCATCGGTAGACAGGAAGCGATGGCCGCGCGTGTAGTTACGGCTTTGCAGCCCCAGCACCTCGCCATCGATCAGCGCGTCGCCGTGCAGCATCACCAGGCCGTGCACCGGGCGCACGAACTGCACGTCCAGATCGCCCCAGCGCATCAGCTTGGGCGCCGGCAGTTTTTTCAGCGCGCTGGCGACGATGCCGGACAGCACGGCGGACAGGCTCTCGCCAGCCTTGGTGGATTCGTAGGCAAACACGTCCTGCTTGCCGTCATGCACGGTGGTGAGCTGGCTCACCTCCACGCCGCAGGAGCGGGCGAAGCCGGCCAGTGCCGGCGACGGCTGGCCATCCTTCATGCCAGCGGCAACCGCCGGGCCGCGACGCACGATGTGCTGGTCCGGCTGGATGGCGGCCACGGCCGGAATCTGTACCGCCAGCCGGCGCGGACTGGCGTAAACGTTGGCCGCAACGTCGGCGGCCACGAACTGCAGCTTTTTCAGTTCGTCGCTAATGGTGTCGGCAAAGCTGGCTGCCAGTTTTTCCAGCGCCTTGGGCGGCAGTTCTTCGGTCAGCAGTTCAATCAGCAGGGTCGCGGTTTGGGTCATGATCATTCAATTTTCAGGCGAGGAGCGTCAGGCGCCAGGCGGCAGACAATCTGCAGCATGGTGTCGGCAATGGAACCGGTTTCCACCGGGACAAAGGTCCAGTTGAAACGCTGCAGCGGAAACATCTGGGTGTAGACATGCTTGCCCTTGCTGCTCCAGTAGGAGGTATTCACAAAGGCGTACTGCCGGTTCTGGCAGTCGGCGCGACCTTCAAGGCGGCGCACCTGGTAGCTGATGCCCAGCGCGGGTTCCTGTTTCTTGTCGGCAAAACGCTCCTGGTTGACGAAACGGACAAGCCCTTCGTTCACGTTGGCAATGGCGTCCAGATCCAGCGACAGCTCCAGCGCCTCGCTGGACTGGTAGACCTCGAACTTGCCTTGCTGCGCCGGCGGCTGCACCTGGTGCTGTAGATACCAGGTCAGCGCTGCCAGCGTCAGCAGAATGACGAAGATGGTTGCCCACGTCTTCATGCAATCAGGCTTTCTTGCACATCGGGAAGCCCAGCGCTTCGCGGGCGTTGTAGTACGCCTGCGCCACGCCACGCGCCAGGTTGCGGATACGGCCGATGTAGGCGGCACGTTCGGTTACCGAGATGGCACCATGGGCATCCAGCAGGTTGAAGGTGTGGCCGGCCTTGAGGATCAGCTCGTAACACGGCAGCGGCAGGCCGGCATCCAGCATGCGCTTGGCTTCGCCTTCGAACTGCTCGAACTGCTTGAACAGCAGCTCGACATTGCTTTCCTCGAACGCGTACTTGGATTGCTCGTACTCGTTCTGGAAGAACACGTCGCGGTAGGTGACCGCGCTGCCGTCCGGCAGGTAGGTCCACACCAGGTCGTACACGTTCTCGATGTCCTGCAGGTACATCGCCAGGCGTTCCAGACCATAGGTGATCTCGCCCAGCACCGGCTTGCA
>CAMLGD010000138.1 GCA_946479405.1 uncultured Vogesella sp. | reverse complement strand
ATGATGTAGGGCGCCGCCGGCTGGTCATTGATCGCCACCCGCAACGGCACCGCCGCCCCGGCCGACAGGGGTAGCAGTAACAGTAAGCGCAGCAGGATGGCGGATGGCATGAGGCGTGGCACGTGGCGGCTTGGATTTATTTACTGTGAGTGACCGCGGCATTCCGGTCAACTGTCATAACGTGTGAATGTTGCCGCCGTTACATGACGTTACCGTGAAGGCATGGGGGCAGCCATTGCGCCACGGCCCCGGCCGGCGCACTATCCAGCAGTCCGTCCCCCCTCAGAAAGGAAGCATGATGCGCAAACTGTTGCTGCTGGCCGCTCTGGCCGTTACTGCCTCCGGCGCCTTCGCCGCCAACCCTGCCTGTGAAGCCAAGGCCGCCGAAAAGAAACTGGCCGGCGCCGCCAAGAGCAGTTTTGTGAAGAAATGCGAAGCCGACATGAAGGCCGCCACCCCGGCCACTCCGGCAACGCCCGCTTCGCCGGCCTCGTGTGAAGCCAAGGCTGCAGAGAAGAAGCTGGCTGGCGCCGCCAAGAACAGCTTTGTGCAGAAGTGCCAGAAAGAGATGAAGGCGCAAGCGCCAGGCGCCCAGGGCGTGTGCGAGAACAAGGCCGCCGAGAAGAAACTGGCCGGTGCCGCCAAGAAGAGTTTCGTGCAGAAATGCGTGAAGGACGGCGGCAACTAAGCCGCTGCGGCCAACATTGGCAACCATGCCCCGGCGTGCCGGGGCATTTTCTTTGCCGGTGGAGCTAACACAGCCTGCGGCGACGGCTAGCTGCCGCGCGCGCGGCGCACGGTGACGCTTTCGCCGCCAATACCCCAGTTGTCGGTATCCACCTCGTCGATCACCACCACGGTAGTGGCCGGGTTCTTGCCCAGCACGTCCTGCAGCAGACGGGTAACACCGGCGATCAGCTCGGCCTTCTGTTCGCTGCTGGCTCCTTCGCGGGTGATCTTGATATTCACGTACGGCATGTTTGCTCCTTATTGCGGATAACGGCGGCCAACGGCGAGCCGCGGGAAGAAGAACTGCTGCGCGCCACCAGCCAGGCGCCCAGCGATACACACAGCAGTGCCGCCGCCAACGCCGGGCTCAGCGGCTCGGCCAGCAGCGGCACCGCCAGCACGCCGGTCAGCACCGGAATCAGCGCCATCAGCGCCGACATGCGCACCGGCCCCAACACGCTGACCGCACGCAGGTACACCAGCATGCCGACGATGGCCGGCACCACGGCATGGAACAGCCCCAGCCCGGCCACGGTCAGCAGCGGCACCTGGCTCAGGCCCTTGGGCAACCATAGCAGATAAACCGGCAGGTACAGCACCGCCGATGCCAGCGTGACGAAGGCGGTGAGCTGCCACACCGGCAGCTGCCAGCGCCGCGCCAGCAGCCCGTACAGCGCCCACAACAGCGATGCGGCCAACAGCAGACTATCGCCCAGCCATTGCCGGCCTTCCGCCAGCCCCTGCAACAGCGGCAGCGCCAGTAGCAGCACGCCCAGCGCCATCAGCACATAGCCCGGCCACTGCCGCACCGGTGGCCAGCCCTGGCCGCTCAACAGCAGCAACAGCGCCATCACAAACGGCTGCAGCCCGGGGATCAGCAGCGCGGCATGCGCTGCCGGCACCCACTGCACCGCGCTGTAGCACAGCAGGCAGAAGCCGATGCAGCCGATCAGCGCCAGCAGCCACAGCCGGCCATCACGCCAGCTGGCACGCGGCGGCAGGCCCAGGCCGCACAGCAACAGGCTGGCGATGGCCAGCCGCAGCCCGAGCAGGTCGTACGGCGTGAGCCCGCTTTGGCCGCCGGCACGGGCCACCAGCATGAAGCCGCTCCAGATCGCCACGGCACTGAACGCCGCCAGATAGCCCTGGCGCAGGGTAAGGGTCGCCATGTCCGGCTCCTTGATCAACAACGAAGGCCACCAGTGTGCCGCGGCGCCATCATCCTGAAAAATGAATTAATATGATCACATCCATCCCGAAAAGAGATTGATCATGGACTTGAGTGATCTGCGCATTTTCCAGGCCGTGCTGCAGGAAGGCGGCGTCACCGCCGCCGCGCGGCGCCTGCACCGGGTGCAGTCCAACGTCACCACCCGCATCCGCCAGCTGGAAGACAGCCTGGGGGTGGCGCTGTTCGAGCGCGAGGGCAAGCAGCTGCGACCAACCCCGGCGGCGCGCGTGCTGCAAGGCTACGCCGGCCGCCTGCTGCAGCTGGCGGACGAGGCGCGGCAGGCGGTCAGCGGCGACAGCCCGGCCGGCGCGCTGCGGCTGGGAGCGATGGAAAACACCGCCGCGGTGCGGCTACCGCCGCTGCTGGCCGACTTTCACCAGCGCTACCCGCAGGTCAAGCTGGAGCTGCGCACCGGCCCTACCGCCACGCTGGTCACCGCGGTGCTGGCCGGCGAGCTGGACTGCGCGCTGGTGTGCGGCCCGGTACTGGAACCGCGGCTGGAAAGCCAGCCGTTCTGCCGCGAAACCCTGCTGCTGATCAGCGCCATTGGCCAGCAGGTAGACCCGGCCAGCGGCCCGCACACCCTGCTGGCCTTCGATCGCGGCTGTGCCTACCGCCAGCGGCTGGAGCGCTGGCTGGACGACAGCGGCTGCGTGGTGGACCGGCTGGTGGAGCTGGACTCCTACCACGCCATGATCAGCTGCGCCGCCAGCGGCATGGGGCTGGCACTGGTGCCGCAGGCACTGCTGGCGATCACCCCGGCCGCCGGCAACGTTGCCTGCCACCCGCTGCCGCCACAGCTGGCAATTGCCGACACGGTGCTGATCCGCCGCCGCGGCCAACATGCGCCGGCCGTCGACGCGCTGGCGGCACTGCTGCCCGGCCTGGCGGGTGACGATTGAAAAGCGCTGTGCGATCAAGGCACTAGTGGCGGGCTTGATGCGCATCAACATGGTGAAACGGGCATGTCCGTAACATTGCAACTGCGCTGTTTTTAATGAGATACATTTTCAAAAAACCAGCCGCACAATGACAAGTTACCAATACACAACCACCCACCCTGTCGTGATTCCCCATGCCCACCACCCTCCCCAAATCGCTGTCTCTGGCGCACAAGCTCGGCCTGTTGCTGAGTGCGGCGCTGTTTCTCGTCCTCGGTCTGGCCGGCTTTCTGCTCAGTGACTGGCTGGGCACGCGCATGGAAGCGCGTGCCGTCGCCGGCATGCAGACCACCAACCAGCAGGTGGTGGACACCATCGACGCCTACGCCCGGGTGCTGGAAGACAATGCCCAGCAAAGCGCCCGCCTGCTGGCCAGCAACCTGCCGCACCCGCTGCGCGTGGATGCCTCGGCAGCAGCGGGCAGCCCGGCACTGTACGCCGGCAGCCAGCTGCTGAACGACAACGCCGCACTGGTGGACAACTACACGCAGGCCACGCGCAACGTCGCCACCGTGTTCGTGAAAAACGGCAGCGATTTCCTGCGCATCAGCTCCTCGGTGAAGCAGGAAGACGGCCGCCGCGCCGTCGGCACCTCGCTGGCGCACGACAACCCGGCCTACGCGCAGCTGAGCGGCGGCCAACCCTACACCGGCCCGGCGCGACTGTTCGGCCGCGACTACATGACCCACTACCAGCCGCTGCTGGACGAGGGGGGGCAGCTGGTGGGTGCGCTGTTCGTCGGCATCGACAACACCGACGGCCTGCAGGCGCTGAAACAGAAAATCCTGTCCATCAAGATCGGCGAGTCCGGCTACGTGTACGTGGTGGATGCCCGCCTGCGTCCGGGCGAGCTGCTGATCCACCCGTCGGCCGCCGGCAAGAACCTGCTGGACAAGACCGACGCCGACGGCAAGCCCTTCATCAAGACCATGCTGCAGCAAGGCAACGGCCAGATCAGCTACCAATGGCTGGACCCGAACGCCAGCGAGCCGCGCCGCAAGCTGGCCACCTTCCAGAGCTACCCGCACTGGGGCTGGCTGGTCGCCACCGGCGCCTACCAGGACGAACTGGTGCGCGAGCCGCGACAAATGCAGCTGACCATGCTGCTGGGTACGCTGGTAGTGCTGCTGGCACTGGTGGCCATGCTGCACTTCGCCATGCGCTACTGGGTCAGCCGCCCGCTGGCCCGGCTGGTGGAAGTTACCCGCCGCATCGCCGGCGGCGACCTGACTGCGCAAGTCGAAGTAGACCGTGGTGACGAGATCGGCCAGGTACTGGCTGCCAGCAACCACATGTGCAGCGAGCTGCGCCAGCTGATCAGCGAAGTGAACCAGGGCGTGGGCGGCCTGGGCCGCAATGCGCAGAACGTATCGCAGCTGGCCGACGACGTAGCGCAAAGCTCCAGCGAGCAGAGCGCCGCCGTCTCCGCCATGGCCGCCAGCGTGGAGGAGATGACCCACAGCATCGGCCAGGTCAGCCAGCACGCCGGCAGCGCGCGTGAACTGGCGCTGCAGTCCGACCAGGTGTCGCGCAGCGGCGAGGAAATCGTTGGCCGCACGGTGGACACCATGCGCGAAATCGCCGCCGCCTCCGGCGACACCGCCCGCACCGTCACCCAGCTGGGCGAGCGCTCCGAGCAGATCAGCCGCGTGGTGACGGTAATCCGCGACATCGCCGACCAGACCAACCTGCTGGCGCTGAACGCCGCCATCGAGGCCGCCCGCGCCGGCGAAATGGGCCGCGGCTTCTCGGTCGTCGCCGACGAAGTGCGCCAGCTGGCAGAGCGCACCACGCAGTCGACCCAGGAAATCACCGGCATCGTTGGCCGCATCCAGCACGAAGCCCAGCTGGCGGTGGACAGCATGAACAGTGCCGCACTGCAGGTGGAAACCGGCGTGCGCGCCGCCAGCGAAGCCGGCGACAGCCTGCAGGACATCCGCGATGGCGCACAGCAGGTGGAGCAGGCGGTGGTCGGCATTGCCGATGCGCTGCGCGAGCAGAGTACCGCCAGCATGGACATCGCCCATAACGTGGAACTGGTGGCGCAGCAGGCCGACCAGAACCATCACAAGGCACGCGACGCCTCGCTGGCTGCCTGCGAAATGACCGCGCTGGCGCAGCAACTGCGCCAGGCAGTGGCGCGCTTCACGGTGTAAGGGAACGCCTGGCCGCAGCGCCATGCCCGGCATGCGGCCAACGTGCTGCGGCAGCGGCGCGCAACACGCGGTAGCTCGACCAGAAAAAAGCGCTGCCAACCGCAGCGCTTTTTTTAGCCCTCCTTCATCCCCAGCCGCTCCAGCCGGTAGCGCAGCGAGCGGAAACTCACCCCCAGCAGCTTGGCCGCCTGGGTACGGTTGCCGCCGCTTTGCCCCAGTGCCGCTTCAATGGCGCTGCGCTCCACCCGGTCCAGGTAGTCCTGCAGCGTTTCGCCGCCATTGGGCACCACCCCGGGGCCATCGTCCGGCGCCGCGCCGCCCAGCTGCAGGTCGGCCGGGTCGATGCGGGCATCGTTGCACAGCGCCACCGCGCGCTCCAGGATGTTTTCCAGCTCGCGGAAGTTGCCGGGATAGTGATAGCCCAGCAGCGCCTGCACCGCCTCCGGGCTGAGGCGCGGCCGCTCGCTGCCGGCGTAGCGCTCCAGCAGGCTACCGATGAAGCGCGGGATGTCATCGCGCAGTTCGCGCAGCGCCGGCATCGCCAGACTGATGACGTTCAGCCGGTAGTACAAGTCCTGGCGGAAGGCGCCGTCGGCCACCAGTTGCGCCAGGTTCTTGTGGCTGGCGGACAGGATGCGCACGTCCACCGCCTCCTCCTGCGCCGCGCCCAGCTTGCGCACGGTTTTTTCCTGGATGGCGCGCAGCAGTTTTACCTGCATCGCCAGCGGCAGGTCGGCCACCTCGTCGAGGAACAGCGTGCCGCCGTGCGCCTGCTGGAAATAGCCGTCGCGGTCGGCATCGGCGCCGGTGAAGGCGCCCTTCTTGCTGCCGAAGAACTCGCTTTCCACCAGCGTTTCCGGGATGGCGCCGCAGTTCACCGCCACGAACGGCTTGCCGACGCGCGGCCCCAGTTCGTGGATGCTGCGCGCCGCCTGCTCCTTGCCGGTACCGGATTCGCCGTGGATGAACACCGCCGCCTGACTGCGCGCCAGCTTGGCGATCATGCGCTGCACTTCCTGCATTGCCGGCGATTCGCCCTGCAGGCGCGGGCCGCCGGCCGGTGCGGCCGCCACCGCCTCGCTCACGCTGAGCGCCGATTTCACCAGCGAGCGCAACGCCGCCAGGCTCAAGGGCTTGGCCAGGTAGTCGAAGGCGCCGGCCTTCATCGCCGCCACCGCGTTTTCGGTGCTGCCATAAGCGGTGATCACCGCCACCGGCACGTCCAGCCCGGCCGCGGCGATGTACTGCACCACCTGCAGCCCTTCGCCATCCGGCAGGCGCATATCGGTCAGCGCCAGATCATAGTGGCCTGCGGCCAACTTGTTCCGCGCGTCGGCGACCGTGCCGGCGGTATCCACCGTCAGCCCCATCTTGCCCAGCGTCAGCGCCAGCAGTTCGCGGATATCCGGTTCGTCGTCAACAATCAGCACTCGGCTCATGGCATGGTCTCAATCATCGCACTGCCCTCAGGCAGAGGTCGGCAGGGTCAGGCGGAAGCAACCGCCCGGCCCGACATAATCCAGGCGCGCGCCGTTGGCCTCGGCCAGCTCGCGCGCAATATACAGCCCCAGCCCGGTGCCCGTACTCTCGGTGGTGTAGAACGGCTCGAACAGCCGGCTTTGCGCCTGCTCGCCCACGCCCGGGCCGTCGTCGCGTACGCGGATGCTGTCGGCGTCCACTTCCACGCACAGCGCGCCCGGCGTCTGGCTGCTGTAGCGCCAGCCGTTGCTGATCAGGTTGGTGAGAATCTGCTGCAGGTGGCCGCGGTCGAAGCGCACGGTGTGCGCCACCAGCACGCGGCAGACGATACCGCCCGCCGCCGCGGGATTGGCCAGCAGGAAGTCGTCCACCAGCGCGGCGAGGAAGGCACCCAGCGCGATCTGCTCCGGCTTCACCCGGTCGCGGCGGTTCAGCTGCAGCACTTCTTCCACCAGGTGATTGATACGGCGGCTGTTGGCATGCACCATCGCCGCCAGCCGGCGGCTGCCTTCGTCGGCGGCATCCTCGCCCAGCAGTTCGGCCGCCTGGCTGATGGCGGCCAGCGGGTTACGGATTTCATGCGCGATGTTGGCGGTGAGCCGCCCCAGCGCGGTGAGCTTGATACGCTGCGCCTCGGCAGCCAGCTCCGCCACGTTCTGCAGGAAAATCACCACCAGCCGTACCTCGCCCACCGCCAGCGGCAGCATGCGCCCCAGCAGCTGTTGGCCACGCACGTTGATGTCCAGCGTCTGCGCATGCGACGGGCAGCCCTGCAGCCGCCAGCGGCGCAGCAGCGGCGCCAGCTCCGGCAGGCTGCTATCGCGCTGGATGCGACCGAACACGCGCTCGGCACGGCTGTTGTAGTGCTGTACCAGACCGTTGTCGTCCAGCACCACCACCGCTTCGCGCAGCGCCTGCAGCACCAGCGCGTTGACGCGGTTGAGGCTGGCCAGCTCGCTGCTGCGCGCGGCGGCCAGCTGCTCGGACTTGCGCGCCTTGTTGCCCAGCAGCGAGGTGATGCCGCTGGTAACGAAGCAGGCGGTGGCCAGCAGCGCGGCCTGGAACAGCTCGCGCGGATCGGGTGCGGCACCGTGGCTGCTCAGCAGCACGCTGCCGAATACGGTCAGCGTGGCCAGTGCGGCATAGAAGCCGGCAAAGCGGCCGGACACCAGCATGCCGGCCACCGCCAGGAACGGCAGCAGCAGCATGCCGAAGCCGCTCTGCACCCCGCCGTAGTGCTGCATGAACGCCACCAGCAGCAGGATGTCGCCGCTGAGCGTCAGCGACAATGTCCACAGCAGCGGCAGCTTGAAGCGCGGCAGCAGCAGCCCCAGCGTGATCAGCGCACCGTACAGCCAGACCCAGCCGCCCAGCGGCGTGCCGGGCGACAGCGTCGGCATCGCCCACTGCGTCATGATCAGCAGCACCACCACGCTGACGGTACGGAACAGGTTGAAGAAATGCAGTACCCGTTGCGGCGACAGCGGGATCGGCACGGGTATCGGCATGCGCTCAGTCCAGATCGCGAATGGCGGCGATGGTCCACTTCTTCGGCAGCAGCTTGCCCTTACGGCCACGCTTGCCATCGAACTCCGCCAGCGCCAGCTTCTCGTCCGCCACCTTGCCGCGCACCGAAGTTGTGGCCAGCAGCGCGCGCTCGCCGGCCACCAGGCCGAAGGCAGTCACCGCCTCGCCGGCATCCAGCGCCAGCAGCATCAGGCCACGGCCCTTGGCCAGCTCTTTCAGCTCGCTGGCCGGGAACGCCAGCAGGCGGCCGCCGTCGCTGGCTACCACCAGCCGCAGGCCATCAAGGTTGGCCGCAGCCTTCACCGGTGCCAGCACCGCTTCGCCAGCGTCCAGCGTCAGGAACGCCTTGCCGGCCTTCACCCGCCCGGCCATGTCGGCGATTTTGGCGATGAAGCCGTAGCCACCGCTGCCGCCAACGATGAAGCGTTCGTCGTCCTTGCCAGAGATCATCTGCGCCGGCTTGGCGCCGTCCTGCAGCTCCACCAGGCTGGCCACCGGCACGCCGTCGCCGCGGCCGGTCGGCACGTCGGCCGGGTCGATGCTGTAGGCGCGGCCCTTGCTGTCCAGCACGATCAGCGACCACACGGTGCGGGTCTCCACCACCGTGTGCAGCGCATCGCCGTCCTTGAACGACAGTGCCGACAGGTCGAGGTTGTGGCCAACGCGGGCGCGGATCCAGCCCTTCTGCGACAGGATCACCGTTACCGGCTCGTCGGCCACGGTCTGGGTCAGCACCGCGCGCTCGGCGGCCTTGATCTCGCTGCGGCGCGCATCGCCGTATTTGGCGGCATCTTCGCGGATTTCCTCCGCCATCTTGCCGCGCAGCGCGGCTTCGCTGCTCAGCAGGTAGCGCAGGCGGTCGCGCTCGTCGCGCAGCTCACCCAGTTCTTTCTCCAGCTTGAAGCCTTCCAGCCGCGCCAGCTGGCGCAGACGGATTTCCAGGATGTCCTCGGCCTGCAGCTCGGTGAGGCCGAAGGCGCGCA
>CAMLGD010000137.1 GCA_946479405.1 uncultured Vogesella sp. | reverse complement strand
CGGCACCAGTGCAGCGCCGCTTCGGGTTCTGTCATGGCCACCACCACGCAGCCGCTGATGCGGCCAACCATATGCTCCAGCACCATCAGATTGGTCTGATTGTCATCTACAATCAGTACGGTCATGTCCATTGTCAATTTCCACGTTAAGCCCCGCTTGAGAGCGGTTCACAGCTTAGCAGCAGCATCCTGCCGGCCATCTGACCAGCGTCAGGTCATGCAGTATAGAAGCTGGGAATGTAAACCCGGGGACATATCGTGTCTGCCGAGGACGCAAAAAAGCCGCAATCAGTTGATTGCGGCTTTTTTATATTTTGGTGGCCAATCTCGGAATCGAACCAAGGACACACGGATTTTCAATCCGTTGCTCTACCAACTGAGCTAATTGGCCAAACGTCTGAAGCGGGTAAAAGTGGTGGCCAATCTCGGAATCGAACCAAGGACACACGGATTTTCAATCCGTTGCTCTACCAACTGAGCTAATTGGCCTCTTTGCCGCGCACTTGCGTGCTGCATCAGAGGCACGCATTAAAGCAGATCGCGATTTATGCGTCAAGGCTTTTCCGGAAAAAACCGCCGAAAACGGCGGTTTTTTCAAATCAGCCACATTTTTATACCGCGTCCGGCTGTTGCAACGGATGCGCCATAGCAAAGGCCGGCACTTGCTCCAGCCGGCCGGCAATGCTCGCCAGCAGCGGATACGGCGCCATCTCGACATTGAAGCGCTGGGCATTGAATACCTGCGGCAGCAGGCAGACATCGGCCAGGGTAGGCATATCGCCAAAGCAGAATTGCCCGGCACTGGCGGCCAGTTGCCGCTCCAGCGCGGCAAACCCCGTGCAGACCCAATGCCGGTACCAGGCGTTGCGCGCATCATCGTCCAGCTGCAGTTCATTCTTCAGATAGTTGAGCACCCGCAGATTATTCAGCGGGTGGATATCGCAGGCGATGCTCTGTGCCACCGCCCGCACCTGGGCCCGCAGCGCTGGCGCGCGTGGCAGCAGTGCCGGCGTGTCCGGGTAGGCGTCGTCCAGGTATTCACAGATCGCCAGCGACTGCGTCAGCAGCACGCCGTTGTCCAGCAGCGCCGGCAGCAGTCCTTGCGGATTCAGCGCCAGATAGTCGTCGCCGCGCTGCTCGCCCTTGAGCAGGCTGATCGGCTGCTGGCGGTAGTCCAGCCCCTTATGGTTGAGGGCAATGCGCACGCGGTAGGCTGCAGAGGAACGGAAGTAGCCGAACAGTGTGCGGCCAACGTTGGGGACATCAGTCATGGCTTGCTCCAATGGCTAGCGGCCAAACGTTGGCCGCAGCCCGGAGGCTGCGGCCAGACGCTTGCCACAATAGGATCGGCAGGCGATGCCGGGCGGCCTAGATCGTCCACACCCTGCCACCGGCAGCACTGCCGAAACTTACTCCGCCGACAGTACGCCGCGGCGGATCTGGTCTTCCTCGATCGATTCGAACAGCGCACGGAAGTTGCCTTCGCCAAAGCCTTCGTTACCCTTGCGCTGGATGATCTCGAAGAAGATCGGGCCGATCACGGTTTCGGTGAAGATCTGCAGCAGGATACCCTCGACTGGCGCACCGTCGATCAGAATGCTGTTCTGCTGCAGGCGGGCCAGGTTTTCGCCGTGGTTCGGCACGCGCTGGTCCACTTTCTCGTAGTAGGTGGCCGGGGTGTCGAGGAAGCGGGTGCCGCGCGCCTTCAGCGTCTCCACGGTAGTGTAGATGTCCTCGGTGGTCAGCGCGATGTGCTGGATGCCCTCGCCGTTGTACTGCTTGAGGAATTCCTCGATCTGGCTCTTGTCGTCGGACGACTCGTTGATCGGGATGCGGATCTTGCCGCACGGACTGGTCATCGCCTTGGACACCAGACCGGTGAGCTTGCCTTCGATGTCGAAGTAGCGGATTTCCTTGAAGTTGCCGATGTTCTCGTAGAAGCCGGCCCACTTGGCCATATTGCCGCGGAACACATTGTGGGTGAGGTGATCGATCACCTTGAGGCCCACGCCCACCGGGTGCTGGTCCACCCCCTCCAACGGTACGAAGTCGATGTCGTAAATGTCCTTGCTGCCATAGCGATCGACAAAGTACAGCGCGGAGCCACCAATGCCTTCCACCGCCGGGATGTTCAGCTCCATGTAGCCGATCGGTCGGCTATACGGCTTGGCACCATGTGCCAGTGCATAGTCGTAGGCCTTGGCGGCATCCTGCACGCGCCAGGCCATGGCGCAGGCCGACGGGCCGTGCTCACCGGCAAACTCGGTGGCCGGTTGCGTCGGCTCGGCATTCAGGATGAAGTTGATGTCGCCCTGGCGGAACAGGCTGACGCTCTTGCTGCGATGACGGGCAACCTCGATAAACCCCAGCGACAGGAACAAGGCGGTGAGCTTGGCCACGCCCTCGGCATCGGGTGCGGTGTATTCGACAAACTCGAAACCGTCGGTAGCCAGCGGATTCATCAGATGGTGTTCCATTTTCATGCGGTTCTCCTCTTTGCAGCCACTGCACGGGCTGCCGCTCTGTAGGTGTGTGGCACGGATGCCGGTGTCGCCAGGCCACGGCGTCACGTCGGATACGGGGAGATGAAAATGCAACACCGCTACAAGCAGATACCATCTGGCGTGGCTGTTGCCTGCAGTGCCGTAAGCAGCCGCCAAGCGGCGCTACCACGGCATTCTCCTCTTGTATTTGGGTATCCGGCGATCGACTGCCGCCGTAATAAATGACTGGCTATGGCGAAGTATTCTAAGTAAACTTGCCGGCAATTTTCTTGCGATATAGTGCCGAGAAAATTAAAAACATAAAACAATATTCCAGAGCAAACCGACAATCAGGAGATAATATGCCCGTGGCTACCCTGGACAAGACCGACATCAAGATGTTGGCCGCATTGCAAGCCAATGGACGTCTGACCAACGTCGAACTGGCCGAGAAAGTGGCCCTCTCCCCCTCCCCCTGCCTGCGCCGCCTGAAACAGCTGGAAGAATCCGGCGTCATTCGCCAGTACGTGGCCTTGCTGGAGCCAGCCAAGATCGGCCTCGGCCTGCAGGCTTTTGTGCGCGTATCGCTGGAAAAACGCGGCGGCAGTCACCTGGAAAACTTCATGGAGGCGGTACAGCGCTGGCCGGAAGTGGTGAACTGCTATGCGATGACCGGCGAAATGGACTACCTGCTGCAGGTGTACTTTGAGGATCTGGAGCATTTCTCACGCTTCGTGATGGACGACCTGCTGCAACAGCCGGGAGTGGAAGACGTGAAGTCCAGCTTCGTGCTGAAGGAATTCAAGAAAACCACTGCGCTGCCGATCTCGCATCTGGGCCAGTAAGCGGCCAGCAGCGGCCGTGTGACAGTGGCCGCGGATGCGCAACCGTCCTCCCGATCTGACAGCCAAGGCCCGGCACTGCCGGGCCTTGTTGCATGCGACCGCCGCCAGATTGGCAGCCACCATCCAGCCCTGCACCACGCGTCGGCTCGCCACATTGCCGGTGCGCTTGCCAGCACCCGCTTTTTGCCTGACAGTAAGCAGCGCAGGGCGCTGGCAGCACCGCGCCCTGATGCCGATTCTTGCGGAAACCCTGCCGTGACACTATCCAGACCCCTCAACCAGCAACTGCTGCAGCGCGCGCTGCTGTTCAGCGCCGCATTCTGCGCCCTGGCACTGCTGCTGCACCTCTCGCTCGGCTATCGCGCCAAACAACAACAGCTGGCCGACATTCCACATCGCATTGAGCTGCAGCTGATGCCGATGCTGGCGCAAAGCGTCTGGGACGTGGACCAGAGCGCCACCCAGCAACTGCTGCGCGATCTGTTGCAGCAGGATGGCATCCGCCAGATTTCGCTACGCAACAACCAGGGGGCAGTGCTGCAGGAGATGGGCAGCGGCGACGACGTCAGCCATGTCATCGAGCTGCCGGTGCAGTCGCGCCGCACCGGTGATCAACCGCTGGGCCTGCTGCATATCGGCCTGTCGCAAACCGCGCTGGAGCAGCAGTTGTGGCGCGACAGCCTGCTCACCCTGCTGGAGCTGCTGGCCGGCCTCGTCGGCCTGACGCTGTTGTGCCATCGCTTCCAGCAACGCCGCATTCTGCAACCCTTGCAGCAACTGCACGGCCGCATGTTGCCTGCGGCCAACCTGGACGACGCCAGCGATGAAATAGCGTCGCTGACCCAGGCGCTGCAGCAATTGCAGCAGCAGCAGCACGGCTACGAGACCACCCACCTGCAACAGGAACGCGAGCTGGCCCGCCACCGCGACCACCTGGCCGAGCTGGTAGCGATGCGCACCGCCGAGCTGGAGCACCTCAGCCGCTTTCAGCACCTGATTTCCGAGCTATCCACCCGTTTCATCCATTTGCCGCTGCAGGAGCAGCACCAGGCGGTGGACAGCGCGCTGGAGCGGATCGGCACCCTGCTGGAGGTGGATCGCTGCTACCTGTTCCGCGTCACGCCGGAGATGACCATCCACGATAACCAGGAGTGGTGTGCCAGCGGTGTGAGCAGTACCGCCGGCTTTTACGAAGACTATCCGATCAGCGAATCGCTGTGGTTTGTGCCGCAGCTGCTGCGCCAGCAACAACTGGCTTTTTCCAGCCTGGACGAGATTCCGCAAGAGGGGCATCTCGAGCGCGAGCGCTTTGCCGAACACGGCATCCAGAGCATTGCCGTGGTCACGCTGTCGCATCAGGGGCAGCTGCTGGGCTTTGTCGGCTGCGACGCGGTCAGCCGGCCACGCGCCTGGCTGGACAAGGAGCTGTCGCTGCTACGGCTGGTAGGCGAAATGCTGTGCAACGTGCTGCTGCGCAAGCAGCACATGGAAGAGCTGGACATCGCACAACACGCGCTGGCACAGGCCAACAGCAAACTGGAAAGCATCGCCAACACCGATGGTCTGACCGGACTGGCCAACCGCCGCCTGTTCGACCAACGCAAGCAACTGGAATTTACCGCCGCCTGCGCACTGAAGCAGCCGCTGTCACTGCTGTTGCTAGATGTAGATCTGTTCAAGGCCTATAACGATTGCTTTGGCCATCTGGAAGGCGATCAATGCCTGCGCCAGCTGGCACACGAACTACAGCAGCAGTTCCAGCAGGAAGAACAACTGGTGGCACGCATCGGCGGCGAAGAGTTTGCCGTGCTGCTACCGCGAACCACAGCCAGCAGCGCCAACCAGCTGGCCGAGCAACTGCGCCAACGCATCTGGCAGCTGGCCATTCCGCACATGGCCTCGGCGGTATCCACCCACGTCACCATCAGCATTGGCGTGGCCAGCCTGGACCTGCACCGCCACGACAGCATCGACGACTTGCTGGCCGAGGCCGACAGCCGGCTGTATCAGGCCAAGCACCAGGGGCGCAACCGCGTTATCGGCCCGGACGACCACCAGTAGCCCGTTTTCCATCCATGCAAAAGAAAACGCCGCCCTGCAATGCAGGCGGCGTTTTTTTGGCGGCACGGTTGGCCGCAGGCAGTGTTACAGCCCCAGCCGCTGCCACACGGTGGAGACGATGCCGGCCTGATTCAGGGTATAGAAGTGCAAACCTGGCGCGCCGTTCGCCAGCAGGCGATCGCACAGCTCGGTGACCACGTCCAGCCCCAGCGCACGGATGGACGCAGTGTCGTCCATGTACGCCTGCATGCGCAGCCGCAGCCAGCGTGGCACTTCCGCGCCGCACATGTCGGAGAAGCGGCACAGCTGGCCGAAGTTGGCGATCGGCATGATGCCCGGCACGATCGGGATGTCCACGCCGCGCGCCTGCACCTCGTCGACGAAGCGGAAGTAGGCGTCGGCGTTGAAGAAATACTGCGTCATCGCCGAATTGGCGCCGGCCTGCACCTTGCGCACGAAGTTGTTGAGGTCGTCCTCGGCGGAGCGCGCCTGCGGGTGAAACTCCGGGTAGGCGGCGACTTCGATGTGGAAATGATCGCCATGCTCGGCGCGGATGAACGCCACCAGCTCGTTGGCGTAGC
Source organism: uncultured Vogesella sp. (assembly GCA_946479405.1). The sequence continues at coordinate 3,079 of CAMLGD010000137.1, read as the reverse complement.
GGAACTCGCCGGCCTCGCCCATGCCGGACGGCAGGTCGCCGCGCAGCGCCACGATGTGGCGGATGCCGTGGCTGCGGTACTCGTTGAGAATGGCGCGGATGTTGTCGCGGGTGGAGCCGATGCACGACAGATGCGGTGCGGCGGCGTAGCCCTCGTTGCGGATCTCCAGCACCGTCCCCAGCGTGCCCTCGCGCGTGGTGCCGCCGGCGCCGAAGGTGACGGAGAAGAACTCGGGCTTGAACTGCGCCAGCTGCTGACGCGTGGTACGCAGCTTGGCGATGCTTTCCGCCGTCTTGGGCGGGAAAAACTCGAAACTGAAGGTACGCGGCTTGGTGCTCATGATCTGATCTCTGTCGCCGCCCCGTGCCAAGGTTGGCCGAAGCGGTCGTTATTCCCGGATAGTTTCGTTTGCTGCCATGGCAAGTCTATTTCACCCGGCGGCCCAGCCCAAGCAAGGCTCGTTCGGTGCCGGCCACGGCGGGTGGCGGACGTCACCGAGCCCGGGCTCGGGCAGCGGCTGCGGCTGCGGCAATAGACTCACGGCACGAGACGAGAAAGGCGGGCCTGCCCTGCCCGCCCTTCATCGTCCCGACATCAATAGCGATAGTGCGCCGGCTTGTACGGGCCTTCCTTCGGCACGCTGATGTAGTCGGCCTGCTGCTGGGTCAGCTCGGTCAGCTTGACGCCGATGCGCTCCAGATGCAGGCGCGCCACCTTCTCGTCCAGGTGCTTCGGCAGCACGTAGACCTCTTTGCCGTACTTCTCGCCGTGCTGGAAGATTTCCATCTGCGCCAACACCTGGTTGGTGAAGCTGTTCGACATCACGAAGCTCGGGTGGCCGGTGGCGCAGCCCAGGTTCACCAGGCGGCCTTCGGCCAGCAGGAAGATGCTGTTGCCGTTGGCGAAGGTGAACTTGTCGACCTGCGGCTTGATGTTGGTCTTGGTCGCGCCCGAGGCGTACAGCGCATCGACCTGGATCTCGTTGTCGAAGTGGCCGATGTTGCAGACGATGGCCTGGTCCTTCATGGCCAGCATGTGCTCGTGGCGGATCACGTCCTTGTTACCGGTGGTGGTCACAAAGATGTCGGCCTTGTCGGCCGCGTATTCCATGGTCACGACCTTGTAGCCTTCCATTGCGGCCTGCAGGGCGTTGATGGGGTCGATCTCGGTCACCCACACCTGGGCGCTGAGGGCGCGCAGGGCCTGGGCCGAGCCCTTGCCCACGTCGCCATAGCCCGCCACCACGGCCACCTTGCCGGCGATCATCACGTCGGTGGCGCGCTTGATGCCGTCGACCAGCGATTCGCGGCAGCCGTACAGGTTGTCGAACTTGGACTTGGTCACCGAGTCGTTGACGTTGAACGCCGGGAACGGCAGGCGGCCTTCCTTCTGCAGCTGGTACAGACGATGCACGCCGGTGGTGGTTTCCTCGGTCACGCCCTTGATGTGTACCAGGCGCTTGGAGTACCACTGCGGATCGATTTCCAGATGACGCTTGATGGAAGCGAACAGCGCGGTTTCTTCCTCGTTGGTCGGGTGGCCGATCACGCCGATATCCTTCTCCGCCTTGCTGCCCAGCATCAGCAGCAGGGTGGCGTCGCCGCCGTCGTCGAGGATCATGTTGGCCGGCTGACCTTCCGGCCATTCGAAGATCTTGTGGCTGAATTCCCAGTACTCGTCCAGGCTCTCGCCCTTGAAGGCGAATACCGGGATGTTGGCCGCAGCGATGGCCGCCGCAGCGTGGTCCTGGGTGGAGAAGATATTGCACGATGCCCAGCGCACTTCAGCACCCAGCGCGGTCAGGGTTTCGATCAGCACGGCGGTCTGCACGGTCATGTGCAGCGAACCGGCAATGCGCGCGCCGCGCAGCGGCTGGCTATGCTGGTATTCCTGGCGTGTCGCCATCAGGCCCGGCATTTCGGTTTCGGCGATGTTCAGCTCTTTGCGGCCCCAGTCGGCCAGGTTGATATCGGCAACAACGTAATCGTTGAAGTCAGCCATCGTGCAAATCCTTTCACGAAGGCCGGGAGGGATGGCTCACCCGCGCATCCCGTGCCCGGCACGGGTTTCTGGCCGCCTCCGGTCGGGAAGCGGCAAGGTTATCAGCAGGTGAGCGCCGTTTTGGAGGTTCCGGGCCTGGGGCGTAGCCTCGCAGCGCTCCCCGGAATCGCGCGATTATACGTGATTTTTCCGGGCTTTACCGCTGCTTGCGGCCAACCTGCTGTCCCCGGAAAAACAAAAACCGCCAGCACGGGCTGGCGGTTTGTCTGCTTCAAGCCGGGAAGAACTTACAGACCAGCGTCGGCGCGCAGCGCCTCTACCTTGTCGGTACGTTCCCAGGTGAATTCCGGCTCTTCACGGCCGAAGTGGCCGTAGGCGGCGGTCTTGGTGTAGATCGGACGCAGCAGGTCCAGCATCTGCACGATGCCTTTCGGGCGCAGGTCGAAGTGGCGCTTCACCAGCTCCACGATCTGCTCGTTCGGGATAGCGTTGGTGCCGAAGGTGTCCACCGAGATCGAGGTCGGCTGAGCCACGCCGATGGCGTAGGAGACCTGGATCTGGCACTGGCGCGCCAGGCCGGCGGCGACGATGTTCTTGGCCACGTAACGACCAGCGTAAGCGGCGGAACGGTCGACCTTGGTCGGGTCCTTGCCGGAGAAGGCGCCACCACCGTGCGGTGCGGCACCGCCGTAGGTATCGACGATGATCTTGCGACCGGTCAGGCCGCAGTCACCCATCGGGCCGCCAATGACGAAACGCCCGGTCGGGTTGATCAGGAACTTGGTCTCGGCGGTAATCATCTCGGCTGGCAGTACCGGCTTGATGATGTCTTCGATCACGGCTTCGGTCAGGATCTTGTGGTCGATATCCGGGCTGTGCTGGGTGGACAGCACCACGGTGTCGATGCGCTTGGGCAGGCCGGTGGCGCTGTCGTACACGCAGGTGATCTGGCTCTTGGCATCCGGACGCAGCCACGGCAGGCGGCCGTCCTTGCGCAGTTCGGCCTGGCGCTGTACCAGACGATGCGCGTAGTAGATCGGGAACGGCATCAGCGTCGGGGTTTCGTCGCAGGCGTAGC
>CAMLGD010000136.1 GCA_946479405.1 uncultured Vogesella sp. | reverse complement strand
TGGAATACCGCATTCCCGTGATCCAGAACTCCCGCACCCTCAGCGGGGCCCTGCTAGCCTCCACCAACGCCGCCCGCACCATCCTGCTGGAAAGCGACGACAAGCTGGTAGAAGAGAAAATGGCCATTCTGAAAAACTCGGTGACGGTTGCGCGCGCCCAGTATGACCAGATGAAAGCCATTTCCCGCGATGCGTCCGAAGTGGAACTGGTCGGCAAGATCGGCAAATCACTGGGCGAATTCACCGCCCTGGTCGACAAGCTGCTGCCGATGATCACCCGGCAGAAATGGGACGCCTCCATCATCGTTAGCGAAAAACTGGAGCCACAGGAAAAGCTGCTGGGCATCCAGCTGGACAAACTGATCGCCTACCACACCAAGGTGATGGAAGAACAGAAATCCAGCACCACCAGCACCCTGCGCGACACCATGGTGGCATCGCTGCTGGCGATCGTAGTCAGCGTGGGCGCCAGCATCTTCGTGGCGCTGCTGATTGCCCGCACCCTCACCCGCCAGCTGGGCGGCGAACCGGATTATGCGGCCAACGTGATGAAGGAGATCGCCCACGGCAACCTGGGCGTGGAAGTAAAAATCCGCAAGGGTGACAACAGCTCGCTGCTGTACAACCTGTCGCGCATGACCAAGGAGCTGAACGACGCGCTGCACACCGTAGAACGCAGCGTGCAGGAAAGCGCCGCCGCCTCCGGCGAACTGCAAAACACCATGCAGCGACTGATGACGCGATCGGAAGAACAGAACCGCGCCGCCGACGACATGGTCATCGTGATCCAGCAAATGGCCGTGGGCGTACAGGAACTGCACCGCAGCGCCGACGACACCGAAGCGGCAGCCCGCTCCGCCAGCGGCGAAGCACAGCAGGGCGTGGAAGTGATCAAGGGCGCGGTTCGCGAGATGGATGCCATCAGCACCCTGATCAAGGAAACCTCCGGCAGCATCAACGAGCTGGGGCGCCAATCGCAAACCATCGACAACATCGTGTCGGTGATTCGTGACGTTGCCGACCAGACCAACCTGCTGGCACTGAACGCAGCCATTGAAGCTGCCCGTGCCGGCGAACAGGGCCGCGGCTTTGCCGTGGTAGCCGACGAAGTGCGCAAGCTGGCCGAGCGCACCACCAAGGCTACCGGCGAGATTGCCGCCATGATCGGCGCCATCCGCATCAGCGCGCAGCAGGCGGTGGAAGCCATGAACCAGTCGGTGGAGCGCGCCCACACCAGCGCCACCCAGGGCCAGCTGGCCGGACAGTCCATCGTGGCGATCCAGAACGGCACCGACAACGTAGGCCAAAGCGTACAAGGCATCGCCAGCGCGCTGTCCGAGCAGGCTCGTTCCGGCGAACAAGTGTCGCGCGAAGTGCAGCGCATCACCTCCATCGCCCAGCGTAACCGCGATGCGGCCAACGAAGCCGCCAGCGCAGCCGCGCGCATGAGCGAACTGACCGAGGAAATCAGCCGTAGCTTCCGCCGCTTCCAGACCACCTGAGCACAAGCTGCACCCTGCCAAGCCGCTGCCCGTGCAGCGGCTTTTTCATGCCCGCACAGGCACGGGGCCGGGGTTGCACCGTCCCGCCCCGCTGGCAACACTTCACTGGCACCAGCGCATGCCAGCGGCGCCACCCGGCGCCCGAGCAGCCCCGGCACGCCAACGCCCCGTCGTACAAATTGTTGCTTGACGCCAATCGGCTGCAACGGCAAAAACAGCGCCTTGTTGGGAGAGACCGGACATGCACCACCTGCAAACCATTTATCACCTGCAGCCCAGCGCCAGCGCCCGGGTGCAGCAGCGACTGGCAGTACGCGGCATCGTGGCGCGCGGACGCGAGCTACTGTTGCTGTACACCGGCCGTTACGACGACTACAGCCTGCCTGGCGGTGGCGTGGAGGCCGACGAGGATCACTCGCTGGCGCTGGTGCGTGAACTGGCGGAAGAAACCGGTGCGCGCGAGGTCAATATCCAGCGTCCATTCGGGCTGATCGACGAATTCCGCCCGCCGCGCGGCGATTACGATGTGCTGCACATGCTGTCGTATTGCTATGTGTGCCAGATAGCGACAACGTTGGCCGCACCGCAGATGGAAGCCTACGAGATCAAGAACCGCATGGAAGTGCGCTGGCTGGACGTAGATGCCGCCATCGCCCACAACGAAGCGGTAATGCAGCGCGCGGCGCCCGGCATGGGCCTGTCTATTGTGCGCGAAACGGTACTGCTGAAGCTCATCGCCCAGACGCTGGACAACGGCCAGCTGTAATAAATACCCGGCCCGGCCCGATAAAGAGGCGCCCACGCATTGACGCAGCCAGCTGCTACCCAATGTGTGGGCGCTTTTTACATGCCCGGTGGTGAGGCCCGTGATTACTTCACCGGAATCATCAGGTGCTGATACGGTGTACCCGGCCACATCACGTACGGTACCGCAGTATCGGGGGTGGCATCCTTGGGATACAGGTCATAGAACGCCGGCTCCGCCCCGACAATCATCACGTGCGGCCCGGTTTTCACCCAGTGATTCTGCGCATCCGGCTTGCTGGCATAAGGGTCGGTATTACTGGCATCGGTGCCGCCGGACAACATGTACATGAAGCCGATTTTGCCGGGCGGCGGCGTGGTGTGGCCGATCCAGGCCATAGCCCAGCCCATGGCTGCCATATCCATACACATCGGGTCCGGCCCAGGGGTGGCCGGGTTGTCCGGCATGCAGGTAAAGCCATTACTGCCCTGGCGCAGCGTACGCATCTTGCCGTCCGCCTCCATCATGACAATGCTGGCACTGGCGGCTACCTTGCGTGGTGCCGCACTCATGGCGCTCTTGATCATTTGCCGGTCCCCCGCCGGCGAGGCAAAAGCAACCGGCAGGTGGGCAATGGTGGCCAGCCCCAGGGCAATAGCCAGACAGCGGTGGGTCAAAGCCGGTGTCGACATGATCACTCCTTTGCGATTCAACGGGTGTCTACCCGGCTGCCGGCACGACTGTGTGGAACACCTGGATTGTTAAGAGAACAACGCGCAGCCCTTGCCTTCGTTAGCTGGCAGCCGGGAGCTGAAAACGGAAGGCGCGAAACCGCAGCAAGTGCGCCTTAAGTGTAGGCAACGCCCCTGCGACTGCAACCAGCCGACAGCAGCAACGACAGTACGCAGCCACTCACTCCGTGACAGCCACCGACATAGGCGCCACAGCGGCGGCCAACCGCCCGGTGCGGCACGGCAATCACGACGGCCACAATGGCACAGGCCCTGCCTGGGCAGGGCCTTGGGTCGGCAAACCGCTGGATACGCAAGCCATACGCTTACTCGGCAGTCGTCGGATCTATCATCGTGCGGACTTGCGACACCCGATCGGCCGGAAAGCCACCTAAGCGGGCATGCTCCCGCACCAACTCCTCATTGGGGGCAATGTAGACGCAGTACACCTTGTCGTCGGTGACATAGCTTTCCAGCCACTGCACGCTTGGCCCCAGCGCTTGCAGCACCCCGCAGGACTTGGCCGAAATGCCCTGCAGCTCTGCCGCGGTCAGTTTGCCCGCGCCCGGTATTTCCCGTTCAATCACATACTTCGGCATGACAATCTCCTGCTGAATCAACACCTCTGGCGGCTGCACCCGCAGCGCCTGTGCTCAGCATAGTTGCCTGTGGCCACAATATTGCAGCCGATTTGCGGCCAGCCTGCGGCCAACGTTGGCCGCAGGCTCAATCGGCTTGCGGGTCTTTTTTCAGTTGTTTCATGAAGGCGCCAAAATGCGGCCGGAAGTCGGCAAACAATGGGTGATCCTTGTTTTCCAGCATGACCTCGCCAAACAGTTTCAGGCCGATGGTAAAGGCGTCGGTATTGATGCCGACCAGATCGCTGCGTTGCCGCAAGCGCTGTGCGATCTGGAACAGATCATCGTGGTTGCCCACCTCAAACTGCAGCGGTGCATCGTAGGCAGACGGCTCACCGTTGGGGGTAGTGAGGTGGTGTACGGTAAAGCGGTAGCGATGTTGTTTCATGACAGGTATCCATAAGTGGAGAAAGTGCAGCCAGCCGGGATGTGGCCCGGCTGCGGGGGTTAACGCATCTGGAACAGTTCCTGATGGAAACGGGCCGCAGGCAAGCCCAGCGCCAGCAACTTGTCGCGCAACTGCTGGCCGAAACCGGCCGGGCCGCAGAACCAGATATCGGCGTCGCGCCAGTCGGGTACGGTGCGCGTCAGGCGCTCGACATCGAGCCGGCCATCACGCGGCTGATGCAGCAGGTGCAGATCCACCCCGGCGGCACGGGCATCGGCAGCCAGACGGGCCATGATGTCGGCGTCGTAGTCGCTACTGGCATGGAAAAAGTCGATTTGCTGCCCGGCTGGCCGGGTAGCCAGCGCCTGCATTCTGGCCACGAACGGTGTCACCCCGATGCCGCCGCTGATCCAGATCTGGCGCCGGCCGGCACTGTCGAAGGTAAAGCGGCCATACGGCCCTTCCAGCTGCACCGTATCTCCGACCGCCAGCTTGTGCGGCAAGGTCCGGGTGTAGTCGCCCAGCGCCTTGATCAACAGCCGCACATGACCATCGTCCCGCCAGGCCGAGGCCAGCGTAAACGGGTGCGCGCCTTCACCCCGGTTAAAGGTGACAAAGGCAAACTGTCCGGCCTGATGGCCCGGCCAGGTCTGCTCCAGCTGCAAGTCGACCGCCAGCACCTTGAGTTCCGGCTGATACGTCACCGCACTGATCCGGCCGCCAGTGCGCGGTTGGCCGCGATGGCGCCGCGCCAGCGATAGCACGGCGGACACGCTGCCGCCCACCATCAGCACCGCCAGCAGCCAGCCGATAGGTGTTGCCCAGTTGCCAAATTGCAGCAGCACCAGCGCGTGGAACACCAGCACCAGGTAGGCGATGGGCAGCAGACGGTGCAGCTGGGCAAAGCGGCGGTACGGCACCAGCTTGACCAGCGCCACCAGCATCAGCGCGGCAGCAGCGTAAAACGCCCACTCGCCCATGCTTTCCGCGGTGTGACGCAACTGCATGAACAGCTGCTGCAGGCTGCCATCCGGCAAGTGCAGCGGTGCCCGCTTTGGCCGGCCGCCGCTCAGTAGCCCCAGTGCCGACAGCCACTTGGGGCCTTTCGCCAGTAACCAGTGACTGAGCGATAACACCAGCCCGACGATGCCCAGCCATTTGTGCAGCCGGTACATTTTGTCCAGCCCGCCCAGACGGCCTTCCAGTCGGGTTGGCCGCATTGCCAGCAGCATGGCGATGCTCATTACCGTCATGCCCAACACCCCGCTGTACTGGATCAGGACATTACGCCAGGCAATGAAATTGGGCTGCCCGCCCAGTGTGGCAGGGTTGCTGGCCAGCCAAAGCAGCGAAACCAGCGCCAGCGTGCCCCAGAAAAACCATGTGATCTTGCGCATGTCAGTTACCTTGCAAAAACTAATCCGAATAGTGGCAGCCTAATCGCCACATATCTTTCTCGCAAGATAACTACACACCCGTTAACATCTTGTGGCCGCCCTTAACAAATCCGCCAAGGAAGCCAGCAATGCAGCAGGTAAACCGCATGCAAAACCACCAGTGGGACAGCACGCTGGATCCGCAAACCGTACCGCTGTTCTTGCAGCTACAGTGGGCACAGGCGCAATCGCTGCGCACCATGCGCCCGATGCTGGAGAAGTTTGCGCTCAGCGCGGTCGAATTCGATGTGCTGGCCACGCTGCGTAACGCCCCCGCCCCGCACCAGCTGACACCATCGGCGATTCAGGCGGCGGTGGTGATTACCTCTGGCGGCCTGACCAAGGTCATGCTGCAGCTGGAAGCGCGTGGTCTGGTCACGCGGCAGCAGCACGAGCACGATCTGCGACTGAAGCCGGTATGCCTCAGCGACAGCGGCAGACAGCTGATCGAGACCGCCATGACCGAAACCGTGGCCAATACCGGCAACTGGCTGCGCGAACGACTGACCGAGACAGAAATCAGCCAGCTGACTCAGTTGCTGGCGCGGCTGGCGGACTAGCACCAACCTGGCGGCCAACGTTGGCCGCAGACCGCCGCGACCATACGCAGGGGCCATAGCCTGGCAGCAGCAATGCGGCACCGCCACGCGGCCGGCAGCACGTACACATGATGAGCCCGCACCGAACCACCGGCACGCCGCCGTCCGCCCTCAAGCGGCGGACAGCGACACCTGGTTACGGCCGGCAAATTTGGCATGATAAAGCGCGGTATCCGCCGCGTAGATCAGCTGCTCCAGCTCGGTATCATCCGCCTTGGCCGCCGCCACCCCGATACTGACGGTGATACGGACGCTGCCCCCCTGCGGCAGTGGCACCTCTGCCTGTTGCACCCGCTGGCGGATGCGCTCGGCCACCTCCAGCGCATCCTCGGCAGCCATCCCCTGCAACAGCGCCACAAACTCCTCCCCGCCCCATCGGCAGAACAGGTCGTTGCGTCGCAGCACGTCGTGCATGATCGCCGTCAACTGCCGCAGTACGGCATCGCCCATGGCATGCCCATGCTCATCGTTGATACGCTTGAAAAAGTCGGCATCCACCATCAACAGCGCCACCCCTTGCCGCTGGCGCTGGGCGTTGGCGATCAGCCCGCTAGCACCATCGCGGAAGGCGCGCCGGTTCATGGCGCCGGTCAGCGGATCCTGCATCGCCATCTCGGCCAGCTGCAGCCGCAGCTGGTAGCTGTGCACGTATTCGCGATACAGCGCGTACTGCGCGGCAATGGCAAGGCCGGTCGCCGGCCAGATCTGCACCGCGTACAGCAGATGGGGAAAGGCAAGCTGCGGGTTGAGCAGCGCCTGCAGGTGCGGGCCGAGGGAAAACAGGATGTGAGCGCACATGATCAGCGGAAACGACAGCCCCTGCAGCACCAGAAAACCGGCCATCTGGAAATACATATAGCCGCCGATACCGTAGATGAAGCCGCCGTTCAGCCGCAGCAGGATGTCGAAAAACAGCACATCAAACATGAACGCGGCAGCAAAGATCATCAGCCGCGCGTTGCGGGGCGACATCGCCGGGTGCGCCATGCTCCAGGCCACCACCAGTGCCAGCAAGCCCATGACAAGGCGCAGACCGATGGTGTGCTGCGCGCCGTGGGCATCGATCACGTAATCCCATACCCACATGCCGGTGGCGAACAGGCCGGACAGCTGCCACATGCGCTGTGAATAGCGGCGCCGGTCGTGGAATTTGGCGTCCAGAAAACCATCCGGCAACGCCTGCTGCGCGGGCAGGCCGAGCGGACAGGCAACGGATGGCGATGGCGCCTCAGGTGGCGTTGCAGTGGGCAAATGGTGGCTCATGGTCTCCCTGCCGCTGTGGCCGCGCATCGGGCGCTGACAGTTTCCAGTGTAGAGCGGCCCCGCACGCCTTGCGGCCAACTTTGCCGACAAAGTACTGTCAAAGCCCAGTATGTAAGCAATTGCTAAAACAGCCCTAAGCAATACTGCAGCGGTGCCGATAAACCGGCTATACCCGCATCCGGAGGTCGCCATGATGCCCATCCGCCGCAAGCTGCTGGACGGCTTTAGCAGCACGTTTCCGCCCTTGCAGCAGCAAGGGCGCAGCATGGTTGCCACCAGCAGCATGCCGGCGGCCAACCCGCAGAACCTGGCCGAGGAATACCTGGCTTGGGCACGCTGGCTGGACGAACTGCATCGCCACGCCAATAGCGGTGGCGAACGCGAGGTGCGCGCGCTGGCCGACGGCAAGCTCGGCTTCGTTTTGCGCCGCTGTATGGTGCTGCGTGACAAGGCCATGCTCGGCGGCACGCCCGGCCATGTGCTGCTGGACGAAGCCGCCCATCTGGCGCGTGAACTGGAACAGGTCGTAGGTGAGCTAAGTGGCCGCGAAATGACGGCCGTGGACGAGTGGCCACTGCCCTACCGTCTGTACAGCCGGCAAGCGCCGGCAAGCCACACGCGGGCAACACCGCCGCGCGGCCACCGCGAGCGGCGCAAGGACGGCGAAAACCGGCAAAACCTGCTGACGGACAGTGAACGTCACGATGCCCAGCTGGCGCTGGGTTGCCTGCTGCTGGTATTGCAGTTGCTGCGCCGCTGGCCGGTACTGGCCGAGGCGGCTACCTGGCGTGCGGCCAACCTGAGCCTGGCGCGCAGCCGGCAAATGGGCCATCTTGCCGTCGAAGCTGCCGCCAATCCGGACAGCGGCGCTCCGGCGACCGGCGGGGACAGCGCCACGTAAGCCAGCAATGCCCGCAGCAGCCGACCGCAGCATAGCCGTAGCGGGCACATCACCAGGGCACACAAGCCTTGCCGTTGCCCGCTGCGCAGTCCGGCATCACCACCGCAGCATCTTTCCCGGCTGCACAAAGGTTGGCCGCAATAAAAAAACGCGGCACAAAGTCCGCGTTCCATGCCTGGCAGGGCAAAACTGGCTCAGGCCGCCACCTCTAGCGCTACCGACATCGCGGGCAGCTGTTGTTGCCATTGTTGATAGCAGTCCAGGCCGCAATAGTTGCTGACGTACTCGTCTTTTTCGCTGTTGTGGTCCGCCGGAATTTCTTCCAGGCAGACTCGGCATTCAAGTTGCGTGTCCATGTGACTTCTCCATGGGGTGATACCCCAGCCTAGGACACACCAGTGCGGCAGAGAAATCGATTGTGCCTATCCCGCCGATGGCCAGCCGCTATCAGCGCAGCGGGCGGTTGATCTCCACCGTGATGTGCGCCAGTTCTTCATGCACCGCCAGCAGGCCGCGAATCTCGTCCGGCGTGGCATCGCCGCTGGTTTCCACGGCCACGATGCAGGCATAGCTGCCCTGCCCCACCCGCCACAGATGCAGATCGGTAATGCTGGCCGGCGGTTGCAGGCTGGCCACCACCTCGTGGATTTCGGCCACCTGCGGCGCATCCATCTCGGCATCCAGCAGCACCTTGCTCGCCTGCTGCAACAGCCCCTTGGCCCACACCGCCACCAGTACCGCACCAGCAATACCCATCACCGGGTCCAGCCAGGCCGCGCCCCACAGCTTGCCGGCAAACAGCGCCACAATAGCCAGCACCGAAGTCGCCGCATCCGCCAGTACGTGCAGGTAGGCCGAGCGCAGGTTGAGGTCATGGTGGTCATCATGC
>CAMLGD010000135.1 GCA_946479405.1 uncultured Vogesella sp. | reverse complement strand
CATCCAGCTGCGCGATTACCCGGACAGCGAGCGCCATCACCGGCTGCAAAGCCAGCTGCAGCCGGCGCACCTCAAGCTGGGTTGCACACCGCTGATCAACCTGTTCACCCAGCCGGGTGAGCCAATCCGCGTCACGCACCAGAAAAGCAGCTACCCGGTGCTGGCCGATGCGCGCAAGCAGCAGGCCTACGAGGTGGTGCAGATCCGCCGTGTGGTGCGGGTGGAAAAATCCGGCGATGGCGACAGCAGCGAGGAAGTGCCGCCGTTCTACGCCACTCGCCACGGCAGTGGCGAGGCGCCGCGCTTCTACTGGAACGCCACGCGCGAGCCATCGGTGCGCCAGGGCGACCGTGGCACCGATATGGCGCTGCACCTGGTGGACCTGCAGTTCGACGCGGTGCGCCCGGCGGGGGAGGTGCTGAGCCTGGAGCTGCTGTGCAGCAACCGTGACCTGCCGGAGCAGATTCCGTTTGGCGGCAGCCAGGCCAGCCAGCGCACCGATCTGCAGCTGCCGGGGCACTCGGTGGTGAAGCGCGTGCGCCTGCTGCGCAAGCCCGGCGCCAGCCAGCGCAGCCCGCTGGGGCGGGCGCTGCAGTGGCGGCTGATCTCGCACCTGTCGCTCAACTACATGTCCATTGTCGATGCCGGGCGCGAGGCGCTGCAGGAGATGCTCACCCTCTACAACCTGGGCGACGCTGCGGCCAACGTGCGGCAGATCCAGGGCATTGTCGGCATCAGCAGCCAGCCGGCGGTGCAACGCGTCAACGGCCGCCACTTCGCCGGCTTCGTGCGCGGCACCGAGATCACGCTGACGCTGGACAGCGACTACTACGTGGGCGGCAGCGTCTACCTGTTCGCCTCGGTGCTGGAACGCTTCTTTGCGCTGTACTGCGCGCCCAACAGCTTCACCCGCCTGCGGGTGCATACCGTGCAGCGCGACGGGGCGGTGGCGGTATGGCCGGCCCGTGCCGGCGAAGCACTGGTGATCTGAGGAGCCGCCATGCTTGCCCTGATTCTGCTGGCGCCGTGCCTGATCCAGCTCTGGTTTTTCCTGCATACCGCGAATGCCCCCGCCGGCGCCGGCCGCGCGCGTCTAGCCGCGCCACTGCTGTACGCCGGCCTGCCGCTGGCGGTGCTGCTGTATGGCCGCTACGGCATGGCCGCCGCCGCCGGCGTACTGCCGCAGCTGGTGAATTTTGCCGGCCTGGCGGCGCTGGCCTGCGGTGCCCTGCTGTGGTTGCTGCCGGCATTGCTGCGGCGGTGCAGGAGGAAGAACGCCCATGGCTGAGAACCTTGCCACGTTGGCCGCAAGGCCGCTGCCGCGCCGCCAGCCGCGCGACTTGCGCCAGGCGCTGGCGCAGGACGCCAGCCAGTTCAGCTTCTTCCAGGCGGTGCGCATCCTCGGCCTGTGTGCCGGCACGCGCCGTACGCGCCGCAGCCTGCCGCCGCAGCTGCGCTTTCGCACCCTGGCCAGCCTGTCGTTTCCCGCCAGCGAGCTGGTGCAGTACCGCCCGCAGGCGGAGGAGGGCGGCGCACCGGCCGAACTGACGGTGAGCTTCATGGGGCTTACCGGCCCCAGCGGCGCGCTGCCCACTGCCTACACCGAGCTGCTGCTGGAGCGGCGACAGCAGTTCCGCGACGACACCCTGCACGCCTTCCTGGACCTGTTCAGCCACCGCGCGGTGGCGCTGTTCTACCAGGCGTGGCGCAAGTACCGCTTCTGGCTGGCCGAGGAGGCAGGCGAGCAAGACGGCTTTGGCCGCAACCTGCTGGACCTGGCCGGGGTGGGCCTGGGCCGGCTGCGCGGCCAGGCGGCGCAGGACGGCCTGCTGGACGAGCGGCTGTTCATCTACTTTGCCGGCCTGCTCAGCCAGAAGCCGCTGTCGGCGTTGACGCTGCAGACGCTGGTGTCCGGCCTGTTCGGCGTGCGCGCGCAGCTGCAGCAGTTCGCCGGCCAGTGGCTGGCGGTGCCGGTGGAGGAGCAGAGCCAGCTGGGCGGCCGTAGCTGCGAGCTGGGACTGTCGCTGTTTGCCGGCGAGCGGCAGTGGGATCGCCAGACCCGGCTGCAGCTGAAGCTGTGCGGCCTGCGCCGCGCGCAGTTCGATGCGCTGTTGCCGGGCGGCAGCGGCGCGCAGGCACTGAAGGCGCTGCTGCAGTACGCGGTGGGCCATCAGCTGGCGGTGGATGTCTGCCTGGAGCTGGACCGGCGTGACGTGCCGCCGGCGCGGCTGGAGGCGGCACAGCCGCTACGGCTGGGCGCCAGCAGCTGGCTGGGGTCGCAAACACAGGACCCGGACGACGTGCGCTACGCGCTGCTGCACTAGCGCATGGCAACTGTTTTTCTGTCGCGCCTACTGGGCGCGACAAGGCGTGAGGCGCCAGCCTGGACGGCGCTTCCCTTACTCATTACCCGGATGGACTCACTATGTCGGTATCTTTGAAATCCCTGATCGAGCGCCTGACACCACAGGCTCGCCACTGCGTGGAGCAGGCGGCCAGCCGGGCCCTGGCACGTACCCATTTCGACATCGAGATCGAGCATGTGCTGCTGACCATGCTCGACCAGAGCGATAACGCCGCCATTGCCGCACTGCTGGCGGCAGGCGCCGATCTGTCCGCCTTGCAGCAGGCGCTGGAGCGGGTGCTGGACAGCTTCCGCAGTGGTAACAGCCGCAACCCGGTGCTGTCCGCCTGGCTGCCGACCTGGCTGGAAAAAGCCTGGCTGCAAGCCAGTGCCGAGTTTGGCCAGGACAATGTTTCCACGCTGGACCTGCTGCTGGCGCTGCTGCGTGACGACAGCCTGCGCCCGGCGGTGCAAAGTGGTTGTCCGGCGCTGCTGCAGCTGGATGCCGGCCGCCTGGTGCAGGCGTATGCCGCACTGCGTCAGCATGGCGGCGAAACTGCCGGCGCCGCGGCGCCTGCGGCCAACCCCGGCGCTGCCGAAGCGCCACGGGCCGCACGTGGCGGCGCCGCGCTGGACAAGTACACCATCGACCTCACTGCCCAGGCGCGGGCCGGCAAGATCGACCCGGTGCTGGGGCGCGAGGCTGAAATCCGCCAGATGATAGACATCCTGATGCGCCGCCGGCAGAACAACCCCATCCTCACCGGCGAGCCCGGCGTGGGCAAGACCGCGGTGGTGGAGGGCTTGGCACGCAAGATCGTGCATGGCGAAGTGCCGTCGGTACTGGCCGGCGTGGCGCTGCGCACGCTGGACCTGGGCCTGCTGCAGGCCGGCGCCAGCGTCAAGGGCGAGTTCGAGAACCGCCTGCGCCAGGTCATCGACGAGGTGAAGGCCAGCCCGGTGCCCATCATCCTGTTCATCGACGAGGCGCACACCCTGATCGGCGCCGGCGGCGCGGCCGGGCAGAACGATGCGGCCAACCTGCTCAAGCCGGCGCTGGCGCGCGGCGAGCTGCGCACCATCGCCGCCACAACCTGGGCGGAATACAAGAAGTACTTCGAGAAGGACGCCGCGCTGGCACGTCGCTTCCAGGTGGTGAAGGTGGAAGAGCCGGCACCGGAGATCGCGGTACAGATGGTGCGCGGTCTGGCGCAGGCCATGGCCGAACACCACCAGGTGGAGATTCTGGAAGAGGCGGTGGCGGCGGCGGTGCACCTGTCCAGCCGCTACATCACCGGCCGCCAGCTGCCGGACAAGGCCATCAGCGTGCTGGATACCGCCTGCGCCCGCGTGGCGCTGTCGCGTGCCGGCAAGCCGGGGCCGATCGAAGACGTGGCGGTGCTGATCGCCAACGTGGAACGCGAGATTGCCGCGCTGCAGCGCGAGGACGGCCACGGTGAACGCATCGGCGAACTGGAAAGCCGCCGCGCGCAGCTGCACGACGATCTGGCGCAGCTGAATGCCGCCTGGCAGGCGCAGCAGCAGCTGGTGGCCGAGATCGACGCCACCCGCCAGCAGCCGGCGCCGGCCAAGGCCGGCAAGGGCCGCAAGCCGTCGC
Source organism: uncultured Vogesella sp. (assembly GCA_946479405.1). The sequence goes on along the minus strand of CAMLGD010000135.1, from coordinate 5,160 downwards.
CGCTGCAGCACAAGCGCCGCGAGCTGCGCGAGCTGCAGCAGACGCAGCCGCTGGCCTTCGAATGCGTGGACGAAAGCGTGATCGCCGACGTGATTTCCGGCTGGACCGGCATCCCGCTGGGGCGCATGGTCAGCAACGAGCTGACGCAGGTGCAGCAGCTGGCGCGCCTGCTGGGCGAGCGGGTAATCGGCCAGGATCACGCGCTGCGGCAGATTGCCGAGCGGGTGCAGATCGCCAAGGCCGGGCTGGAAGACCCGGGCAAGCCCAAGGGCGTGTTCCTGCTGGTGGGGCCGTCCGGCGTGGGCAAGACCGAAACCGCGCTGGCGCTGGCCGAGGCGCTGTACGGCGGCGAGCGCAATCTGGTCACCATCAATATGTCGGAATACCAGGAGGCGCACAGCGTATCCGGGCTGAAAGGCTCGCCGCCGGGCTATGTCGGCTACGGCGAGGGCGGCGTGCTCACCGAGGCAGTGCGGCGCAAGCCTTACTCCGTGGTGCTGCTGGACGAGGTGGAAAAAGCGCACCCGGACGTGCTGGAGCTGTTCTTCCAGGTATTCGACAAGGGCGTGCTGGAAGACAGCGAAGGCCGCGAGGTGGACTTCAAGAACACCATCATCCTGCTCACCTCCAACGCCGGCACCGAGCTGGTGATGCGCGCCTGCGAACACGGCGTGACGGTGGAGGGCGAAACCCGCGCCCCCGGCGCCGAAGACCTGGTGGAAGTGTTGCGGCCAACCTTGCAGCAGGTGTTCAAGCCGGCCTTCCTCGGCCGCCTGGACATCGTGCCTTACTTCCCGATCAGCGACGACGTGCTGCACGCCATCGTGCAGCTGAAGCTGGAGCGCATCCGCCAGCGCATCGCCAGCAATCACGGCGCGCAGGTGGAGTTTCCGGACGAGCTGGCCGCCGCCATGGCTGCGCGCTGCCTGGACGTGGACAGCGGCGCGCGCAACGCCGACGCCATCCTCACCCGCACCCTGCTGGCGCAGATCTCCAGCGACCTGCTGGCGCGCATGGCCAGCGGCAAGCCGGTGAAGAAGATCGCCGTGGCGCTGAAGGGCGAGGCGCTCAAGGTGCGCGTGAGCTAGGAGGGCGGGCCGCATGCTGAAACTACTGGCCCTGCTGGGGCTGTCCACCCTGCTGTGGTGGTCGGCGCTGTGGCTGCTGATACCGGTGCACTGGCAGCAGCTCAGCCCCACCGTCATGCTGCTGCTGCACCTGCTGCCGCCGATCCTGTTCACCGCGCTGGTGCAGCTCTGGCGATCGCGTCAGGCGCGGCGCGAGCAGGCTGCCGCCCAGGCGCAGGCCGATGCCGAGGCCGCCGAGCAGCAGTCGCGCCGCGACGAAGCACGCGCGCGCCACCAGGCCGAGCTGCGCAGCCGCCAGCAGGCGCTGCCCTGCCGCTGGCTGTGGGTGCAGGCGCTACCGCAGCGCGACGAGCCGGCCTGGCTGGCCGAGCTGCCGGCAGGCTGCGCCTGGGAGATGCTGACGGCGGACGAACTGGAAGCCGGCGAGACGCTGGACTGCCTGCAGGACGCGGCGCAGGCCGGGCTGCAGGCCTTGTACGAGGAACTGCCGGGCGCCGCCGCGCTGCCGCTGTTGCTGGAAGTGCTGCCGCAGCAGTCCGGCATCGAACAGCTGGCCCGCATCCGGCAATGGCAGCAGCAGGCCTGGCAGAGCGATGCGCCGCAACCAACCAGCGACTGCCGCTTCCTGCCCGGTAGCGGCACGCTGGCCGACCGCGTACAGCAATTCCTGGCGCAGGACCCGGAGCTGCCGGGGGCGGTACTGCTGGCACTGGACGCGCCGCGCGCCGGCTGGGAGCCGGACGAAGACAGCGATGCCGCCTCCCGCCAGCAATGGCGCGAACAGGGCATGCCGGGGGCGGCGGTGGTGCTGCTGCTGTTCCTGCGTGATGGCCTGAGCGCGCCGGCCAGCGAGGCGCAGGCCGCCACCGACCCCTACCAGCCGTACTGGGAGCGCGATCCGGCGGCTGCCAGCGCCGGCTGGGGCCGGGTGCCGGCCGGCGCGCAGCAAGGGTTGGCCGCATTGCCGGTGCTGGCCTGCCTGGCGCAGTCCGGCCAGGGCGAGCTGCGCCAGCAGGGCACGCTGCAGCTCACCCGCCAGCTGCAACCGCTGCTGGACAACGCACTGGTGAACGCTGCGCTGCTGGATTTTCCGTTCAGCGCCGAGGATGCCGACCCTCAGCGCAACCAGGCCGACAGCGTGGCCTGGCTGGTGCACAACGGCGGCGATGTCGATGTCGGCGGCACGCGGCTGGCTGCCATCGGCAGCAACCTCACCCGCCACCAGATCGCCCTGCACCCGGTGGAAGAGGGCAGCAACCTGGTGCGCGAATGGGGCGATGTCGGCGCCGCCGCGCCGGCGCTGCTCACCGCGCTGGCCGTCACCCACTGCGCCCGCCTGGCGGCCCCGGCGGTGCTGGCACAGTTTCAACCCGACCATGCCGCGCTGTCCCTGGCGCGGCCAGCCTGACAGGAGCAGCACATGAAACGCGTGATTCGACTCGGTGACCCCACCAGCCACGGTGGCCAGGTGGTCAGCGCCGCATCCACCACCACGCTGTTTGGCAAGCAGGTGGCCCTGCTGGGCGACAAGGTGATCTGCCCGCAGCAGGGCCACGTCAACTGCAGCATCGTCGAAGGCGACGGCAGCTGGCTGGTGGGCGGCAAACCGGTGGCGCTGGAAGGCCACAAGGTCAGCTGCGGCGCAGTGTTGATCTCCACCATGCCCGAGGTGGGCAAGGGCTAGCCCGCCACCGTAGTGAACAATCAGGTAAACGATATGACTCTGGAACAACTTCTGGCCCCGATCGCGGGGTCGCATGCGGCTGGCGAGGACATGAGCTATTCGGCGCTGTTCGACCAGATTCGCGAAGCGCGCCGCAGCGACGACCCCTCGCTGGCGCAGGGCGACTGGGAACAGACGCTGAAACTGGCCGAGTGGCCCAAGGTAGTGAAACTGTGCGAACAGGCTCTGAGCGGGCACAGCAAGGATCTGCAGCTGCTGGTGTGGTATGCCGAGGCGCAGGTGAAGGTGGGCGGGCTCGCCGGCCTGCAGCTGGCGCTGGCGGCGCTGGGCGGCTGGCTGCAGCAGTACTGGGACAGCGGCTACCCGGAGCTGGACCCCCACGACCTGGACGAGCGACTGGGCAAGCTGGAATGGCTCAATCTGCAGCTGGGGCTGGCGATACGCGAGCTACCGCTGATCCGCCCGGAGTTCGGCGGCTACAGCTGGCTGCAATGGCAGCAGTCGCGCGAGGTGGAGAACCTGGGGCTGAAGAACCCGGACGCGCGCGAGGCAGCCATTGCCGAAGGCAAGCTGGCCGGCGATATCTTCGACAAGGCCGCGCAGCAATCGGGGGCGGCCTGGTTCCAGCAGTGCATGGAGCAACTGGTGGCGGTGCTGCAAACCTACGAGGCGCTGGATGAGGTCATCGTGCTGCGTTTTGGCGAGCTGGCGCCCAGCCTGGCCGAGCTGCGCAATGCCATCTACGCCTGCCAGGACCTGGTGCTGCGCTACCGTCAGCAGCTGGGCGGCGGCCCCGCCGGCGACACACCGTCAGCAGCTACCGTTACCGAGGAGAAAACCGTGCGTCCTTCCGCAGTTGCCATCACTCCACCACCACCTGCCACGCCGGCCATCGTCTTTGACGGCAGCATCGCCAACCGCCAGCAGGCGGTGCAGATGCTCACCGAGGTGGCGCGCTACTTCCGCCACAACGAGCCGCACAGCCCGGTGGCGCTGCTGGCGGAGCGCGCCGCACGCTGGGCGGAAATGAGCCTGGAAGAATGGCTGCAGCACGTGGTGAAAGACGACTCCACCCTGCGCCAGCTGCAGGAACTGCTGGACGTGCGCGGCAACTAGCCTGGCCCGAGCCGCCATATCAAAGGTGGCGGTTGTGTAGTGTCGAGGGGCTGGGGATCATCCAGCCTCTTTTCAAATGCTTAGTGCAGATTGCCCCCCGTTTCGATGGCCGCTGCACCCGCCGTCTTGCCCCCGCGCCACCTGTCCGTAACTCCCATGACGGATGGGGCGATTTATGGGAAAAATGTTTTTAAATCAAAGCCGTGTTGGTATTGTTTTTGTGCTGTAGCACTCTTTGATGAACCAAAGAAAAAGCCACCTCAGGAGGCCGGGTGGCTTTTCCATTTCTGGATGTTAGAGTGATATTTAAATTGAATTTTGGAGGGGCGCTCAATCAAAGCTTCTTGAGTGCGGCCCGTATCGCAGCTTGTCGCTTGGCAGGGAGCTTGTCAGTGTAGTTGATGGCCTTGTGCCCATATTTATCGGTGTCATCCAGCGAGGCTCCATGAGCTACCAGATAGGCAACGATGGCAGGTGTGGAGTCAAGTACTGCCGCCATCAACACGGTGATCTCGCTCGTGCGAGTAGATGCATTGACGTCGGCGCCCTTCGCAATCAAATCCTGAACAATACCCAGATCGTTGGTAGCTACCGCATAGAACAGCGGAGTCTTGCCGTCATAACCGTCGGTGTTAGGATTGGCGCCAGCCTGCAGCAAGGCCTGCACTGCAGCCCTGTTGCGGGCGTCGATTGCGTAAACCAGTGGTGTCTTAGAAACGTCGTCTAACGATTGCTCAAGGTCGCAGTGCTGGTTCTTTACGTAGGTGACGACGGCGGGGGCATCGGCATGGCGCAGCAGTTGTCGCCAGTCGTGCTTGTTGCAGGCGGCCAGTGTCTGCTGCGCCAGCAGCAGAGCGCCGATACTGAGTAGGAATTTGATTTTCATTCAGAAGCTCCGGAAGGTTTTCACCCAAGTATCGTAGGGGCGGCTGCGCTGCGGAGGAAAGTAGGTCCACGGCGTGTAATGCAGCTTGGCGTACTCGGAGGCGGTGCGCGGCGTATACAGATAGCCTTCCTTCATCACCTTGACCTCGTCTTCGCTGACGGAGGCTCCGCCGCTGCCCACCGCCGCGACTTCGTGAGAGTTGGGATCGAAGTTGATTTTGAACGAGGTGAGCTTGTTCTTGCCGTCGTCGAATTGCTTGCGGTAGATCTGCGCCGACTTGTTGATCGAAGTTTCCACCCCCATTGCCGTCGGCTGGCCACCGGGGCCGACACCCATCAGCTTGTTGTAACGGCCGTTCTTGGCCCAGCCCTGTTCCTGCTTCATCG
>CAMLGD010000134.1 GCA_946479405.1 uncultured Vogesella sp. | reverse complement strand
CGGTAGTCGATCTTGTAGCCGGGTGGCAGCGTCTGCAGCAGGGTTTCGTTCTGCAGCTGAGCCTGTGCGTGCTGACCCGGCCACAGCAGGCTCAGCATGCACAGCATGGGCAGCGTTATCTGACGCATGGTGCCTCCCGTGGCTCGGTGCTGCCGCCGGTGGTCGATGCAGGCCCGATGTGCCGGCGGCGGCTGAAAATTGCGGCTATCGCTACTGATGGTAGCAGCTGTACCGCCGATGCCCAGTGCGGTGCTGCGGCTGGGACGGGAGTGGCACGCGGGAGTGCCGTTGGCCGTCACCACGTCTCCCGGCGCGGGTAGACGGCCGGCAAGTCGCCGGCGTGGCGCGTCAGCGTGGCGTGGTGCGGCGCGCGGCCATGCGCTGGCCGGCAGCGTGTAGCTCGTCGTCGCTGATCAGTGCAGCGGCGGTGGGGAACAGCCAGGCTTCCTCGCGTGCGGCATGCTCGCGGTACAGGCGGGTGAATTCGTGGATTTCGCTGGCGTTGAGCGCGCCCAGCGTGCCGACGGCGTAGGCGTTGAGATCGTCGCGGATGGCGTTCCAGCGCGCATGCAGATAGCCGTGTTCGCCCAGCAGCTGCTCGATCTTGGGCGCGGCATCCGGCTGCCGCGCCATGATCAGCGGAAACAGCTCGTCTTCTTCATCCTGATGGTGGGCCGGGCCGGCAATCTCGAAATAGCGCACGATGCCGGCAATGCTGTTCACCACTGCCTGGCTGTGGCCATGCAGCTGGATGTAGTCCGGCAGGGCGTCCAGCTGCACGCAGAAGTGGCGCACCTTGTCGTGACAGGCGTTGAGCATCTCCAGCGGCGCATCGAACGACGGTGCGGCGGCGGACAGGGAGTCGAGCTTGAGCATGGCAGTCTCCAGCGATAAAGGTTGGCCGCAGTATCACCCGGCCGGTGTTGCCGGCCTATGACGGCGCTCAACTTCCGGCGTGTGCCGCGGCCGGTGTGTTGCGGTAAAGTGCGCCTTTGCCCGTATGACGGAATGCCGTGATGACCGTTCCCTTCCATGTTTGCCCGTTGCCGCACGATGCGGCCAACCTTGCCGCCGCGCTGGCGCTGCATGATGCTGCCCATGCGCTGGAAGTGGCCTGGCTGGATGGTTACCCGCTGCCACGGCTGTGGGCGGATGTCGCCGCCATCGCCAGCGATCGGCGCAGCGTGCTGGCGGCGTACGACGAGGCCGGCACGCTGTGCGGCCTGCTGGTGGCCAGTCGCAGCGGCGAGGACGCGGTGGACATCGAGCGCACGCTGGTGGCGCCGCAGCGGCTGGGCGAAGGCTGGGCCGGGCGGCTGCTGACCGCGCTGCTGGCCGGCGAGCGCAGTGCCACGGTGCAGACGGCCAGCGGTAACTATGCGGCGCTGCGTTGCTACCGCAAGGCCGGTTTCCGCCGCGAGTGCGAGTTGGCCGCGCCGGACGGTCTGCTGCTGACCCGCCTGCGCTGGCAGCGCGACGACAGCCCGCTGGCGCTGACGCTGGATGCGTCGGGCTGGGTGCAGGAAGCCGAGTGGCTGCCATCGCCCAATTGTGACGATTACGCGGCGCCGGCGGCCACGCCGCTGCTGGTGATTCACAACATCAGCCTGCCGCCATACCAGTATGGCGGCGACGGCGTGGCCGAGCTGTTCAGCAACACGCTGGACCCGGACGAACATCCGTACTACGCCGCGATTGCCGGGCTGCGGGTGTCCTGCCACTTTTTCATCCGCCGCGATGGCCGCCTGTTGCAGTTCGTGCCTACCAACCGCCGCGCCTGGCATGCCGGGGCATCGCAGTGGCGCGGCCGCGAACGCTGCAACGATTTTGCGCTGGGGGTGGAGCTGGAAGGCTGCGATTTCGAGCCGTTCGCGCACGCGCAGTACCGCACACTGGCGGCGCTGGCACAGCTGCTGCAGCGCGATTGCGGGGTGAGCGCGATCACCGGCCACGAGCACATCGCGCCGGGACGCAAGACCGACCCGGGGCCGTATTTCGACTGGGCGCGCCTGTCGGCCAGCATCGGGCGGTCGCTGCCGGAAAACTGAGCAGCAAACGACAAGGGCAAGCCGCATGGCTTGCCCTTGTGTGTTGCGGCCAACGTTGGCCGCATGGCCGCTATCTTACAGCTCGACCTGCGCCCCCATTTCCACCACACGGTTGGAGGGAATCTGGAAGAAGTCGGTGGCGCGCAGCGCGTTCTTGCTCATCCACACGAACAGCTTCTCGCGCCACGGCGCCATGCCTTCGCGTTCGGTCTGGATCAGCGTTTCGCGCGACAGGAAGAACGAGGTGTCCATCAGCTCGAAGTGCAGGTCCTGCTGTTCGCACAGATCGAGGATTTCCTGCACGTTCGGCGTTTCCTTGAAGCCGTAGGCGGCCAGCACGCGCCAGAAGCTGCTGGACAGCCGCTCGATCTGGATGCGCTGCGCCTGTTCCACGTACGGTACTTCCTCGCTGCGGATGGTCATCAGCACCACGCGCTCGTGCAGCACCTTGTTGTGTTTCAGGTTATGCAGCAGCGCGTGCGGTACGCCATTGGTGGTGCTGGTGAGGAACACCGCGGTGCCCTGCACCCGGTCCGGCGAGTAGGTTTCCATGTTCTCGATGAAGCCCTCCAGCGGGATGGCCATCTCGTTCAGGCGCTCCATCAGCAGCTTGCGGCCCTGTTTCCAGGTGCTCATCAGCATGAACGCCGCCACGCCGATGGTGAGCGGCAGCCAGCCGCCGGCCAGGATTTTCACCACGTTGGCCGCAAACAGCGGTACGTCGATGGTCAGCAGTGCCGCCAGCAGCGGCGCCACCAGCCATGCCGGCCAGTGCCAGCCGCGCAGCGCCACCGAACAGGCGAGGATGGAGGTGATCACCATGGTGCCGGTGACGGCGATGCCGTAGGCGCCGGCCAGCGCGCTGGAACTCTGGAACATCACCACCACCGCAATCACCGCCACCAGCAGCCCCCAGTTGATCAGCGGGATGTAGATCTGGCCGATTTCATGATCCGAGGTGTGGGTGATTTCCATGCGCGGCAGGAAGCCCAGCTGCACCGCCTGGCGGGTCAGCGAGAACACGCCGGAAATCACTGCCTGCGATGCGATTACCGTGGCGAAGGTGGACAGGATCACCAGCGGCAGCAACGCCCACTGCGGTGCCAGGTGGAAGAACGGGTTGGCGCGCGCTTCCGGGTTGCCGAGGATTTCGGCGCCTTGGCCGAAGTAGTTCAGCAGCAGCGCCGGCAGCACGAAGCAGAACCACGCCAGGCGGATCGGCTTGGCACCGAAGTGGCCCATGTCGGCGTACAGTGCCTCGGCGCCGGTCAGCGCCAGCACCACCGAGCCCAGCGCCAGGAAGCCCACCGCCTGGTGATGCAGCAGGAACTGCAGCCCCCAGGCCGGGTTGAGCGCCGCCAGCACCGCCGGGTTGCTGATCACGCCATGCAGGCCCAGCGCCGCCAGCGAACCGAACCACAGCATCATCACCGGGCCGAACAGCTTGCCGACGCTGGCGGTGCCGTGCTTCTGGATCAGGAACAGTCCGGCCAGTACCACGATGGCGATCGGCAGCACGTAGGGCTTGAACGCCGGGGTGATTACCTCCAGGCCTTCTACCGCCGACAGCACCGAGATGGCGGGGGTGATCACCACCTCGCCGTAGAAAAAGCCGCCGCCCATCAACCCCAGCATGCCCAGCAGCCAGGCCTTGGGGCCGACCACATAGCGGCGGGCCAGTGCCATCAGCGTGAGGATGCCGCCTTCGCCGCGGTTATCTGCGCGCAACACGAAGCTGAGATATTTGAGGGAAACGATCAGCAGCAGCCCCCAGACAATCAGGGACAGGATGCCCAGCACGTTGGCCTCGTTGACGGCGAGACCAAGGTGGGGGCTGAAACATTCTTTCAGGGTGTAGAGCGGGCTGGTGCCGATGTCGCCGTAAACCACGCCCATGGCCGCCAGGGTAATACCGGCCAGTGCTTGCTTGTTGTGTGCCTGCATGATGTTTGTATTTTTGGATTCGAGAGTCTGTCGGCAAGGCGATGTTGCATTGCAAAAACGACCACAGGTGAGCGCGCAGGGTACTCCTGTGCCTGGGAAACTGCCACGCTCCGCTTGCAGCGGGGGACGCTTTATGTCGTTTGTGTAGATGGTTTGCCACAGATGGCACCGCGGCGGCGACTGGCGGCGGCATCTTGCAAGCCGGCCGTGCCTTTTTTGATATTTTTCAATAAAAAAACGTTCGATATTTAGTGGTATTGAGTATGCTGACAGCCTGTCTGAATGCAAGGAGTTATCGGTGTCACTGCGCGTAATCATTGCCGCCTGCAGCGTGTTGCTGTCCTGCTCTGGCAGCAGCACGGCCGCCCCGTTGCTGCTGACCCAGCAGCAGGCGCCTTACGCCATGCAGACCGCCAATGGTCAGCAGCAGGGCATCGCGCTGCAGGTGATACGCTGCGCCATGTCGCGCAGCGGACAGCAAGCCAGTATCCGCTTTATCTCCTGGTCGCGGGCGCAGCGACTGGTGGAGACCGGTGCTGCCGACGGTTACTTTCCGGCCTCGCGCAATGCGCAGCGCGACGAGCTGGCACAGTGGTTCGGTCCCGCCGCGCCGCAGCAGTGGCGCTGGTACTTGCGCAGCGACAACCCGCTCAACCCACTGGATGCCGACTTTGTGCAGCGCGCCCGCGTCGGTGCCTATGCCGGTTCCAATATGCACCAGTGGCTGGAAGACCACGGCTACCAGATCAGCGTCAGCCCGCCGGGTCACGACCAGATGCTGGATGTGCTGCTGGCCGGCCGCGCCGATGCGGTGTTGGCGGCCAACCTGGCGATGGACGAACTGATCGCCGCCCGCGGCGTGAGCCACAGGGTGAAATCAGTGCTGGCGCAGGACAAGCCGCTGGGGCTGTATCTGTCACGCAGTTTTGTGCAGCACCAAGGGCCGGAATTTGCCGCCCGCCTGCAGCAGGCGCTGCAGGTCTGCTATCAGCCTGGGCGCTGAGTGCTGCTAGTTGTCATCGGGCCGCGGCATCGCCGCCGGGCCGGCCTCGACGTTGGCCGCATGGGTATCGAAGATGCCGCTGTAGCGGTATACCTCGCCCAGCAGCGGGTGGGTCAGGCGGAAGTCCATAGCGAAGCGGGTGTGGTCCAGCGCCTCTTCCACAATGCTGGTATGGCCCAGCAGCCACTCGGGCAGCGGCAGCCGTAACGGGCCAAGCCGGACGATAAAACTTTCGCCGCGGTAGTGCAGCTGCTGGCCGACCACATAGGGCGTCATTGCCAGCCCCAGTACCGGGTTGATGTATTCAATCAGCTGGCCAGGCTTGCCGGCTTCCCAGCGGCTGTCAAAACGCAGCACCTTGCCGTCAGGAAAGACGATGCGGCGCTGCCAGCGCTGCTGGCCTTGGTGATCGTACTTGCGTACTTCGGTGGCCAGTTGCCGGCCACGGCGGTGGATCAGCGCGCCCATCAGATGCAGCAGCTGCAGCAGCGGCTGCATGGCGCGCGGGTAGTGGATGTCCAGGTGGCCATGCTCCACGCTGTGGCCAGCTACGTAATGGGCCTGCAAGGCGGCTGGCAGCTGCTGCCAGTGCTTGCCCAGAATCTGTTGCATCAGGCTGCTCATCATTGTGCTCCGGGAAGGTGTTTGAAAACCATCAGCGCCACTACCAGCACCATGGCGCTGAAGGCGGGCACGCCCAGCCAGAACCACCAGCGGGCGTACTGCCAGTAGCGCGGCGGCAAGGCGGTGTGTTGCGCGCAGCTGCTGGCAGCAATCTGCCGCATGCGAATCTGCAGCCACACCACCGGCAGCCAGCACACGCCTGCCAGCGTGTACAGCGTCAGGGTGGCGGCAACCCACGGGGTGGTGAGCGGCAGGCCCAGCTGCTGCAGCATGTAGAGGCCGCTTGCCGGCTGGAAGATCACCGTGGGGGTGGTAAACAGCCAGTCGGCCAGCACCACGTGGCGATTGGTCACGGCGATGTGGGCGACATTGCCGCTGCGGTCGGCCATCCACTTGTAGAAGGCGCTGCCGAGGCCGGTGCCGAACAGCAGCACCATGCTGAGAATGTGCAGGGTCTTGATCAGTGCGTAGCTCATGATGCGTCTCCTTCGTTGGCATGAAAGAACAGCTGTGGCGCTGGCGAGCGCGGCGGGCGGCCCAGCAGCCGGGCCAGCGGCTCGGGGTTGGCCGCACGGCTGGCCAGCAGCATGCGCAGGTTGTCCGGCTGCAGTACCGGGTTGAGGTGGCGTCCGACGCGCAGCAGTGCCAGCAGCAAGGCTGGCGGAATGGCCAGCACCGGTGCCGGCGCCAGGCCGCGTGCCGCGCGCATGGTCTGCAGCCAGTCGGCAAAGGCCAGCGGCTGCGGCCCCACCACGTCTATGCTCTGGCCGGCCACACCCTGCTGCAGCGCTTGCAACACGGCGACCACCACATCGCTGATATGCACCGGCTGGACCAGCTGGCGCCCGCCATCCGGCAGTGGCAGCAGCGGCAGGCGCGCCAGCTGCATGAAGGTGGCGGTGCTGGCACTGCCTGGGCCGTATACCAGCGAAGGGCGCAGCACCAGCCAGTCCAGTGCCAGTGTGCGCAGGTGGCGATCGGCGGCGAGCTTGCTCAGGTGGTAGGCGCTGAAGGCGCTGTCGTCGCAGCCCAGTGCCGAAATCTGGATCACCCGTGAGACATCGGCCTGCGCGCAAGCATCGAACAGCGCACAGGGTGCCTGCGTGTGCAGGGCGGCAAAGCGCTGCCCCGGCTGTTCGGCGATGATGCCCACGGCGTTGATCACCGCATCGGCGCCCGCCAGGTAGGGCTGCCATTGCTGCACTCTGTGCAGTTGGCTGAAATCGGCACCGTGGCGGCGCGATAGCGGCCGCACGCGGTGGCCGGCTGCGAGCAAGGCGGTGTTCAGGTGGCGGCCGATGAAGCCGCTGGCGCCGGCAAGCACGATATTCATTGCGGTGCCTCCGGTGTGGCTGTCGGGGAAGCCGCCGGCGGCTGGGAGATGAAGCTGCCCAGGCGCTTGCCTATGCTGCGCAGCCCGATCAGCAGCCCGGCCAGTGTGGCGATCAGTACCAGGTACAGGCTGTTCAGCTGGGTGGCACTGGTGGCGAACAGGCTGACCAGTAGTGTCAGCAGCAGCGGAGCGATGGTCAGCATGACGCGGGTGTAGCTCAGCCAGAAGGCGGCAGCCTGTTCATCGGGGCATAGTCGGCACAGCAGGCTACGCAGCGGGGTGGACAGGGTGCGTAGTACGGCCATGCTGGCGATGAGGCTGATCAGCGCGGCAAACAGCAGTTGTAGGTAGGCATTCATGGCGATCTCCCGTTGAGGTGTGGAGATACCAGTGTCGTGTCGCAGCGCAGTGCAAACCTCCGCTCTGGCCAGACAGGAGCAATTTATTGCTCCGGAATGATCATTGCGGAGAAAAAACCATCAATTTGCCGGCGATGCCGGTTGCCCCTGATGCAGCTTGCGGTACTGGCCGGGCGTGGTGCCGGCGACTTCGCGGAAGGCTTCGTAAAAATTGGACTGCGAAGTAAAGCCCACGCTCAGGCCGACAGACAGCACCGAGGTGCTGGGCTCCTCGCACAGCATGTGCTGCGCAGCGCTAACACGCTGCTCGCGCAGATAGCGGGCAAAGCCTTTGCCCAGGCAGCTGTTGAGCAGCTCGGAAAGCTGGTGGCTGCTCAGGCCCATGGCCTCGGCGAGGCTGGACAGGCTCAGCGACTGGTCCAGGTACAGCTGCTGCGTTTGCATCAGCTGCGCCAGTTGCGCCAGCGCGGCGTCGCAGTCCACATTGCCCAGCGTGGTGTTGCTATAGGCGGTATGTACCGAGGCATTGACCTCCTCCTCCAGCTGCGGGCGCATGGCCAAGGTCAGCTGCACCAGCAGGAAGGCAAGGCCGATGGCTGCGGCGTACAGGCTGTAGAACAACTTGCCCGGCAGTGCTGTCTGCAGTAGCCCCAGTAGTGACACGCCGCCGGCAATGGCAAAGACAGCGCCCAGCAGCAGCATCTCGCGGTGGAAGTTTTCCCGCTCCTGGCGTAGCGGGTACAGCACGCGTGCCAGCCACAGCAGGTAGCCGGCACCAATGGCAAAGGCCAGCGGCAGCGCGAAGCCGGGGGGTACCCACACGCTAAACAGTACCGGCAGCCCGTGCAGCAGCAGCGCCGGATGCTTGTTGTTGGCCTTTGGCTGCAGCAGCGGGCGGCTGAACAGGTAGAAGGCCGGTGCCACCACATACAGGGTGATGAAATAGGGCGGCTGCCTCACCCAGGGCAGGTCTAGGTATAGCCAGGAAAAGTGGCATAGCTGCAGCGCAGCCAGTGCCAGCAGCAGAACCTGTCCCGCCAGGCCGCTCAGTGGGGTGCGGTGCTGGCGGAAATGGGTCAGGCCCAGGGCCAGGGCGCAGAACAGGGAGTAGCCGGTAAACAGGATGGCCAAGGCGGCGATGGTTTGCATGGAGGAGTCGGCAAGGGCGAGTCGTCCGGAATATGTCGTAATCATGGCTGCGGGTCAATTGTGCGAGCACTTGCCCAAGCCGGCTGCTGGCCGTGGCCTGGCATGCGGCCAACCTTTCCCCTTGTCACTGCTACCCGCTACAATCAAGGCCATTTTGCAGCATTTCCAAGGAACCTCGCTCATGCGCGCCTCGCAGTTTTTCATTTCCACCCTGAAGGAAGCCCCCGCCGATGCCGATATCGTCAGCCAGAAGCTGATGCTGCGCGCCGGTTTCATCCGCAAAGTTGCCGCCGGCGTCTATAACTGGATGCCGATGGGCCTGCGCTCGCTGCGCAAGGTGGAGAGTATCGTGCGCGAGGAGATGAACCGTGCCGGCGCCATCGAGATCGTGATGCCGGTAGTGCAGCCGGCCGGCCTGTGGCAGGAAACCGGCCGCTTCGACGGCATGGGCCCGGAGCTGCTGCGCTTCAAGGATCGTCACGAGCGTGATTTCGTGATCCAGCCGACTTCCGAGGAAGTGGTAACCGACATCGCCCGCAACGAGCTGCGCAGCTACCGTGCGCTGCCGAAGAATTTCTACCAGATCCAGACCAAGTTCCGCGACGAGCGCCGTCCGCGTTTCGGCGTGATGCGCGGCCGCGAATTCACCATGAAGGATGCCT
>CAMLGD010000133.1 GCA_946479405.1 uncultured Vogesella sp. | reverse complement strand
CGCCCCAGCGGTAGCCGGACAGGCTGCCGTCGGTGCGCACCACGCGGTGGCAGGGAATCGCCACCGCCAGCGCGTTGGCGGCACAGGCCTGTGCCACCGCGCGTACTGCACGCGGCGAGCCGATGCGCTGCGCCACTTCGCTGTAGCTCAGTGTCTGTCCCGGCGGGATCGCCTGCAGCACCTGCCACACCCGTTGCTGGAAGGCGGTACCGCGGATGTCCAGTGGCAGCGCCAGCCCCTGCTGCGGCGCCTCCACAAAACCCACCACCTGCGCCACCAGCTGCTCGAATGCGGCATCGCCGCCGATCAGGTTGGCCGCAGGAAAACGATCCTGCAGTTCGCGCAGCAGGCTGTCGGCATCGTCACCCAGCTGGATGGCGCAGATGCCGCGCGCACTTTGCGCCACCAGGATGGCGCCCAGCGAGCACTGCGCCAGCGCAAAGCGGATGTCCTGCGCCTTGCCGCCGGCGCGCCAGTTGCTGGGGGTCATGCCCAGCAGCGCGCCGGACTGTTCGTAAAAGCGGCTGCTGGCGTTGTAGCCGGCCTGGTAGATGGCCTCGGTCACCGACGGTGTGGCCTGCAGCGACTGGCGCATGCGCGCGGCGCGGCTGGCGGTGGCATAGGCCTTGGGGCTGACCCCGGTGGCGGCCTTGAACACCCGCTGCAGGTGATACGGGCTCATGCCGGCGGCTGCGGCCAACTGTGCCAGCGTTGGTGCCTGTTCGGCGTCCTCGATCTGGCGGCACAGGCGGGCGATCAGCGCCGCTTGCTGCTGCGCCGGCGATTCCGCTTCCGGCCGGCAGCGGCGGCAGGGGCGGTAGCCGGCCTGTGTTGCCGCAGCGGCATCCGGGTAGAAGCGCACGTGTTCCGGCCGCGCATGGCGCGACGGGCAGCTGGGGCGGCAGAAGATGCCGGTGCTGCTGACCGCGTACACAAACTGATCGTCGGCAGCGGCATCGCGCGCCAGCACCGCCTGCCAGCGCGGATCGGCGACGGTGGCGGCGGCGAGAGATGGTGAGTGTTTCATGCTGTGGCTCCGCAGTGACCTGTTGCCCTGACTGTAGGCGGGTGCCGTGCCAATGGCACTCCGCTCCTTGCGATCAAAACGGCCAATCACGACCGATAAAGAAAATAAAACTATCCAAGAAAAACATTCAATTGGAATTGACTATCACGTTCCGGCACTATGCATCCATCGACAACGACTTACCGCTGCAGACCCACCGGGCGACGCGACTGAACAAGACGACCCAGTATCCGGCCACGCAGCACTTAACCCAAGCAAGGAGCCAAGCATGTCCATCATCAACAGCCAGATCAAACCGTTTGCCAGCAAAGCTTTCCACAACGGCCAGTTCATCGACGTGACTGACCAGACCCTGCTGGGCAAGTGGTCGGTGGTGTTCTTCTACCCGGCAGACTTCACCTTCGTCTGCCCGACCGAACTGGGCGACCTGGCTGACCTGTACCCGGAATTCCAGAAGCTGGGCGTGGAAATCTACTCCGTTTCCACCGACACCCACTTCACCCACAAAGCGTGGCACGACACCTCCGACACCATCAAGAAGATCCAGTACCCGATGCTGGCTGACCCGACCCACCTGATCTCGCGCAACTTCGGCGTGCTGATCGAGGAAGCCGGCCTGGCCGACCGCGGCACCTTCGTGATCGACCCGGAAGGCAAGATCCAGATCGTGGAAATCAACGCCGGTGGCGTGGGCCGCGATGCCGCCGAGCTGCTGCGCAAGGTGAAGGCCGCCCAGTACGTGGCTGCCCACCCGGGTGAAGTGTGCCCGGCCAAGTGGAAAGAGGGCGATGCCACCCTGGCACCGTCGCTGGACCTGGTAGGCAAGATCTAAGTTTTCCCCGCCACGTGCCTGCGTGCAGGCAACAAGGTTGTACCTGATGGCCCGGTCGGCCTCTCCCGGCTGGTGCCATCTCCACCCGACATTCATTGCCGGGTGCCCCGGAAAGCGGCCATGCGGCCAACCCTGGAACCACTAACAACACCTCGCAGAGCACCTGAGCCAAGGCGCGCCGACGCAGACAGTACACATCGTACGGCAAGGAGGCGCAACGCAGGATCAGGGGTGTTGTTAGCGGTTCCAAGAGGTCGCTTTCCCGGGTACCCGTATACCAAGGAGCACATCATGCTGGACAACAATATCAAGACCCAACTGCAAAACTACCTGACCAATCTGCAACACCCGATCGAGCTGGTCGCCAGCCTGGGCGGCGGCGCCAAGGACGAGGAAGTGCGCGGCCTGCTGATCGACATCGCCAGCCTGTCCGACAAGGTCAGCGCTCGCTTCGATGGCAACGATGCGCGCCAGCCGTCGTTCAGCGTTGGCCGCGTCGGTGAGCCTGTTTCTCGCGTCAGTTTTGCCGGTGTGCCGATGGGGCACGAATTCACCTCGCTGGTGCTGGCGCTGCTGCAGGTGGGCGGTCATCCGTCCAAGGCCGGGCAGGCGCTGATCCAGCAAGTACAAGAGCTGCAGGGCGAGTTCCGCTTCGAAACCTATATCTCGCTGTCGTGCCAGAACTGCCCGGACGTGGTGCAGGCGCTGAACCTGATGGCGGTGCTGAACCCCACCATCCGCCACACCATGATCGATGGCGCGCTGTTCCAGAGTGAAGTGAACGAGCGCCAGATCATGTCGGTGCCTACCGTGTACCTGAACGGCGAAGTGTTCGGCCAGGGGCGCATGGGGCTGGAAGAGATCGTCGCCCGGCTGGATACCGGTGCCGCGGCGCGCGAGGCGGAAAAAATCGCCGGCAAGGACGCATTTGATGTACTGGTGGTCGGCGGTGGGCCGGCTGGTGCCGCGGCGGCCATCTACACTGCGCGCAAGGGCATTCGTACCGGGGTGGTGGCGGAGCGTTTCGGCGGCCAGGTGCTGGACACCATGGGCATCGAGAACTTCATCTCGGTAAAGGAAACCGAAGGCCCGAAACTGGCGATGGCGCTGGAGCAGCACGTCAAGGAATACGACGTTGACGTGATGAACCTGCAGCGTGCCAGCAAGCTGGTGGCCGCCAGTGAAAGCGCCAGCGGCCTGACCGAAATCCAGCTGCAAAGCGGCGCCACACTAAAAGCCAAAACGGTGATCATCGCTACCGGCGCGCGCTGGCGCGAAATGAACGTGCCGGGCGAAAAGGAATACCGCAACAAGGGCGTGGCCTACTGCCCGCACTGCGACGGCCCGCTGTTCAAGGGCAAGCGCGTGGCGGTGGTGGGTGGCGGCAACTCCGGTGTGGAAGCGGCCATTGATCTCGCCGGCATCGTGGCGCATGTCACCCTGCTGGAATTCGGCGATGCCATGCGCGCCGACGCGGTGCTGCAGAACAAGCTGCGCAGCCTGCCCAATGTCACGGTGATCCTGCAGGCGCAGACCACCGCAGTGACGGGCGATGGCAGCAAGGTGAACGGCCTTGACTATATTGACCGTGCCAGCGGTGAGGCTCGCCACATCGCACTGGAAGGGATTTTCGTGCAGATCGGCCTGTTGCCGAACACCGACTGGCTGCGCGGCAGCGTGGAGCTGTCCAGCCGCGGCGAGATTCTGGTTGGCCGCCATCAGGACACCACCGTGCCGGGCGTGTTTGCCGCCGGCGACGTGACCGACGTGCCGTACAAGCAGATCATCATCGCCATGGGCGAGGGTGCCAAGGCCGCGCTCGGTGCCTTCGACCACCTGATTCGCAGCGGCGTTGCCGCTGACTAGGCCACAAAGAATTCATGCCTCCTTGGGCGCCCCGTCATCCACGTGATGCGGGGCGTTTTTTTTGCCGCTGCGGGCAGGGCGGCTGCGGCCAACCGTGGTGCTAGCGCACCAGGCGGAAGCCCATGTTCGGCCCCAACCCCTGCACATAGGCCAGGCGGATGTTGAGCAGCGCCATCGGCTCCAGGTAGCGCGCCATCAGCAACGGGCCGGCGTCCACCGCGTCGAAGCCCAGCGCATCCACCAGCTCCAGCACCGTCTGCTTGGCGGGCGCGTCGTCGCCGGCCACCAGCCCCACCAGCTGCTCACCCTTGACGTGGCCGCTGGCCATGGTGCCGGCAAAGCTGGTGTTGAACGCCTTCACCACCCGCGCCGCCGGCAGCTTGGCCTGCAGTTGCTCGGCGCCGCTGGTGTCGAAGCCGGCGGCCAGGTGCAGGCTGTCGGTAAGCAGATTGGTGGCGTCCACCACCACCTTGCCGTTGGCCGCTACGCCCAGCGCGGTGACCACGTTGTCGGTTTCGCTGAACGGCATGGCCAGGATGATCAGCTCGCTGGCCAGCGCTGCCTGGTGTACCAGCAGCGCATCGCGCCCCACGGCGCGTACCTGATGCCCCAGCTGCGACAGGCCGGCCTGCAGTGCGGTGCCGACATTGCCCTTGCCGATAATGGCGATATGCATGATGTGCTCCCTGCCGGTGGTGCCGGCGTCGATCGGTATCCTGCGCCAGCGGTTAACGCCAGAGCGCCCTCGCTTCAGTGAAGACCATTCGCCTTGCCGCCACCAGCCATTCTGTGTGCGCTGTCGACTACTGCCGGCGGCGACAAGCAGCGGTGGATGCGTCATAACGAAGCAGGAACTCCAGGACGAGAGGCAAAGGCGTGCAAGACACCATTCTGCGGGGCGAGGTACTGCATTTTCTGCATGATCCGGGGCCGGACGACGATGCGGCGGCGTGGCAGCACTGGCCGGACGGCTACGTGGCGATGCGGAATGGCCATATCGCCGGCTGTGGCGCCTGGGCGGAACTGAGTGCGCAAAGCTTGGCCGCGGCCAACGTGCACGACCACCGCGACCGCTTGATTCTGCCCGGGCTGATCGACTGCCATTTGCACTATGCGCAGGTCGGCATCATCGGTGCCTTTGGCCGCCAGTTGCTGGATTGGCTGCAGGACTACACCTTTCCGGCCGAGGCGGCGTTTGCCGATGCCGAACTGGCACGGCGCACGGCGGATTTCGTGCTGGACCGGCTGCTGGCGCACGGCACTACCACCGCGGCAGTGTTTGCCACCGTGCACCCGGTGTCGGTGGATGCGCTGATGGCGGCGGCGCTGGCGCGCAATATGCGGCTGATCGGCGGCAAGGTGCTGATGGACCGCCACGCACCGCCCGCGCTGTGCGACAGCGCCGAGCGCGGCGCCGCCGAATCCGCCGCGCTGATTGCGCGCTGGCATGGCAAGGGGCGGCTGGCCTACGCGGTGACGCCGCGCTTTGCCCCCACTTCCACGCCGCGGCAGCTGCAGCTGGCCGGCGAGTTGTATGCCAGCAGCCCCGGGCTGTACGTGCAATCGCACCTGGCGGAAAACCGCAGCGAATGCCAATGGGTGACGCAGCTGTTTCCGGGCTGCAGCGACTATCTGGACGTGTATCGCCACTACGGCCTGCTGGGGCCGCGCTGCATCTACGGCCACGGCATTCACCTGCATGATGCGCAGCGGCAGCTGCTGGCAGAGAGCGGCACCGCCATTGCCTTCTGTCCCAGCTCCAACCTGTTTCTGGGCAGCGGTTTTTTCGATTACCGGGCGGCGCGGCAGGCCGGGGTGGCGGTGGGGCTGGCCACCGATATCGGTGCCGGCACCTCGCTGAGCCTGATCCGCACCCTGGCCGATGGCTACAAGGTGTCGCAATGCCTGCAGCAGCCGTTGCCGCCGCTGCGCGGCTGGTATCTGGCGACGCTGGCCGGGGCGCAGGCGCTGCGGCTGGAACACTGCCTGGGCAATTTTACGGTCGGCAAGGAGGCCGATTGCGTGGTGCTGGACCTGACGGCCACGCCGGAGCTGGCCTTTCGCCTGCAGGGAGAACACACGCTGGCGCAGCGGCTGTTCGCGCTGGCCACGCTGGGCGACGAGCGCTGCGTGGCGGCAACCTATGTGGCCGGCCGCCGATGGCAAGCGCCTGTCGCCGGGTAATGCTGGCGACGCCAGCGGCTTAGTCGCCGCCGGCCTCCGCGCCCAGCGCCAGCAGCGCCGCCACGCCGGTCGGCTCCTGCTGCTGCAGCGGCACCACCGCCAGCCGCTGGCTGTGCTGCCGTTGCACCTGGGCGATCAGCGGCAGCTCGCTGGCGGCGCGCTGGCGCAGCAGCGCGGCTCGTGGTTGCGCCTGGGCCAGACAGTTATTGATGATCCAGCCCCATGGCTCGATGCCGGCACGGCGCAGGTCGGCCTGCAGCCCGGCGGCTTCCAGCACCGGCGTGGTTTCCGCCAGGGTAACGATCAGCACCCGCGTCTGCGCCGGGTCCTGCAGCTGCATCATCGGGGTGGTGAAGTGCAGGCGCTCGCCCATCTGCCGCACCACCTCGCGGTGGTAGGCACCGGTGGCATCCAGCAGCAACAGCGTGTGGCCGGTGGGGGCGGTGTCCAGCACCACGAACTTGCGGCCGGATTCGCGGATCACCCGCGAGAACGCCTGGAACACGGCGATTTCCTCGGTGCAGGGCGAGCGCAGGTCTTCCGCCAGCATGGCGCGGCCCTGTTCGTCCAGCTGTTTGCCCTTGCTGGCCATTACCTGCGCGCGGTACTGCTCGGTGGCGGCTTGTGGATCGATGCGGCTGATGCTGAGGGTGGGCAGGCTGTTCTGCAGGCTGGCATCCAGCTGGCCGGCGG
Source organism: uncultured Vogesella sp. (assembly GCA_946479405.1). The sequence continues at coordinate 2,548 of CAMLGD010000133.1, read as the reverse complement.
GGTCGGAGGTGGTGAGATGCACCGCATGGCCGCGTGCGGCTAACTGTACGGCGATGGCGGCCGCCATGGTGGTCTTGCCCACGCCGCCCTTGCCCATCAGCATGATCAGGCCATGGCCGTTGGCCGCCAGCTCATCTACCAGGCTTGCCAGCTGTGGCAGCGGCGGCAGGGAAAGGTTGGCCGCAGCGCTGTTGTCGACGGCCGGCGCTACCACCAGCAGCTGGCGCAGCGCCGCCACGCCCACCAGGTTCACCGGCAGCAGCGGCACGGTGTCCAGCGGCAGGCTGGCCAGCTCGGCCGGCATGGCGGCCAGTGCGGCTTGCTCGCGCTGCCACACCGCCTCGGCCAGCGGGTCGCCATCGCAGGCGGTTTGCGGCAGCACGCCATTGAGTACCAGCTGCGGTTCGGTCATGCCCAGTGCGGCCAACTCCTGGCGGGTGCGCGCCACCTCGCGCAGCGTGGCCTGTTGGGCGCGGGCCACCAGCACCAGCCGGGTACGCGCCGGATCGGTGAGCGCCGCCACTGCCGCGTGGTAGCGGCTGCGCTGCTTGTCGAGGCCGGCCAGCGGCCCCAGGCAGGAGGCATCGCCCTGGCCGCTGTCCAGAAAGCCGCTCCACGCCCCCGGCAGCTGCAGCAGGCGGATGGTGTGGCCGGTGGGGGCGGTGTCGAACACGATGTGATCGTAGTCGCGCAGCAGCGCGGCATCGGTCAGCAGGGCGGTGAACTCGTCGAAGGCGGCGATCTCGGTGGTGCAGGCGCCGGACAGCTGTTCCTCCATGCTGCGCACCTCGGCCTCCGGCAGCACGCCGCGTGCCGGGCCGACGATGCGGTCGCGGTAGTCCTGCGCGGCGGCCTGCGGGTCGATTTCCAGCGCCGCCAGTCCGGGTACGGCGGCGATGGCGACAATGTGGTTGCCGATGGCCTGGCCGAATACCTGGCCGATGTTGGAGGCCGGATCGGTGCTGACCAGCAGCACGCGCTGGCCGGCATCGGCCAGTTTTACTGCTGTGGCGCAGGCCAGCGAGGTCTTGCCGACCCCGCCCTTGCCGGTAAAGAACACATAGGCTGGTAAGGCGTGCAGAAAGTGCATGGCGGCGCTCCGGGTAGCAACACAGTTAATTAAACGATATTACAACTATCGGTGTAGCGGGCGCTGGCGGCCGGCGGGCTTGTGCTGCATCAAGTGCGCGCAGGGGCGTCATGCACAGGGTTATCGGCTTGTTCTGTTTTACTGAAATAGCTACGCGAATTTATGCGATTTTTCTTTGCCGGCAACCGGATTACAGTGACGGGCATCACAGCAGGCACGGCACACTCTGCCGCTCTGTCTGCTGGGCAACTTGTTCAGGAGAACTCACCATGATCGATATTCGCAGCGCCGATTCCCGTGGCCAGGCTGATTTTGGCTGGCTGCAAAGCCGCCACAGCTTCTCGTTCGCCAGCTACTACGACCCGGCGCACATGGGCTTTTCCGACCTGCGGGTGATCAACGACGACCGCGTGCTGCCGCGCGCCGGTTTCGACACCCACGGCCACCGCGACATGGAAATCATCAGCTACGTGCTGCTGGGCGCCATCCGCCACCGCGACTCCACCGGCACCGAGGAGGTGCTGCGCGCCGGCGAATTCCAGCTGATGAGCGCCGGTCGCGGCATCCTGCACAGCGAGTACAACGCCAGTGACAGCGAGGAACTGCGCTTCCTGCAGATCTGGATCGAACCAAACCAGCGTGGCGGCGAGCCGGGCTACCAGCAGAAAGATTTCGGCATGGCGCCAGGACTGACGCTGGTGGCATCGCCGGACGGTGCCGACGGCAGCCTGCAGATGCGACAGGATGCGCGCCTGTACCAGCTGATTCTGGCACCGGGCGAGGCGCTGGAATTCAGCCAGCAGCCGGGGCGTTGCAGCTATGTGCACGTGGTGACAGGGCAGTTGCAGCTGGCAGATAACCAGCTTGGCCCGGGCGATGCCGCCAAGGTGACCGAGCTGCCGGCCTACACCCTGCGCAACGTTGGCCGCGAGCCGCTGCAGGCACTGGTGTTTGATCTGGCTTGATCAGTGCGGCCGGTAGACCGGGCCCGGTGCGGTATGGCGCCGGGCTCGGTCGTTCATGGTGCTGGCGGGGCTTGCCGGGCGGCCGCCTGCGCCAGTCCTTCCAGCATCATGCCGGCAATCAGGTCGTAGGCTTGCGACCAGGCTTCGGCCAGCTCCGGATTTAGCTGGGTGTGCAGATACTGTTGCAGTACCTCGGTCAGCGCCGCCTTGAGGGTGGCGAAGTGTGCCGGCTGCACGCCGTAGTTCAGGTGCTGGGCGCCGAGGCGGACCAGAATGAAACGGATGCTGTCCGGCTCGTGCAGGCTGGTGAGGATGGTGTTGAGCGTGCGGCTCAGGTTCTGCACCAGCCTTTCCGGCGGCAGGTTGAACATCGGACGCAGCGAGGGATCAAGCCGGAACAGCGCAGCGTAGATGTCGCTGGTGAACTGTTCGCGGTCGTAGAACAGTTGATCCCAGGTGCGTTGCACCAACTCGATCTGGGTGTCGTTCATGG
>CAMLGD010000132.1 GCA_946479405.1 uncultured Vogesella sp. | reverse complement strand
GCGGAAAATGGGCGCATTTTGAAAGACGCCGACTTATGCCGCAAGATCAAAACAATCTCATCTGGCTCGACATGGAAATGACGGGCCTCAATCCTGACAGCGATCGCATCATCGAGATCGCTGTTATCGTTACCGATTCCCAGCTCAATACTGTGGCCGAATCGCCAGTCATCGCCATCCATCAGCCAGATGCCGTGCTGGACGCCATGGACGACTGGAACAAGAACACCCACGGCAAATCTGGCCTCATCGACCGCGTCAAGGCGTCCACCGTGGACGAGGCGAGGGCCACCGAGCTGCTGCTGGCTTTCCTGCAAGAGCACGTGCCGTCCGGCAAGTCGCCAATGTGTGGCAACTCTATCTGTCAGGACCGCCGATTCATGGCGCGCTGGATGCCGCAACTGGAAACCTACTTCCATTATCGCAACCTGGACGTGTCCACGCTGAAGGAACTGTGCCGTCGCTGGAAGCCGGAAATCGCCAAGGGTGTGGTAAAGAAGGGCAAGCACGAAGCGCTAGCCGATATCCAGGAATCCATCGACGAGCTGCGCTATTACCGCGAGCATTTCCTCAAGGTATAAACGCGGCACATGATCACCGAACGAACCCATCCCATTAATGAATCGCCGGTGTGGGCGCGCCTGCATCAGCACCAGCGCGCCACGCGGCATGTGCACATGCGTGAGCTATTTGCGCAGGACCCGCTGCGCTTCGACCGCTATTCGCTGCAGCTGGATGGCCTGTTGCTGGACTACTCCAAGAACCGCATTACCGATCGCACGCTGGAATTGCTGCTGGAGCTGGCCGATGCGGCCAACCTTGGACAGTGGCTACAGTGGATGCGTTGTGGCGAGCGTATCAATCTCAGTGAAGGCCGTGCGGTACTGCACACCGCGCTGCGCCTGCCGGCAGATGCCTCGCTGTCGCTGGATGGCGTGGACGTGGTGCCGCAGGTGCATACCGAGCTACAACGGGTGTGCGACTTTGCCGAGCGGGTGCGCAGCGGTGCCTGGCTGGGGCATGACGGTCAGTGCATCCGCCGGGTGGTGAATATCGGCATCGGCGGCTCCGACCTGGGGCCGCTGATGGTGGCCGAAGCGCTGAAACCGTATGCACAGCCGGGACTGGCGGTGGATTTTGTCTCCAACGTCGATGGTCAGCATCTGGCGCAGGTGCTGGCACAGTGCGATCCGGGCACTACGCTGTTTATTGTTGCCTCCAAGTCGTTTACCACGCCTGAGACGCTACTCAATGCCCAAGCAGCGCGTCGCTGGCTGGTGGCGACTGCCGGCGAGGCAGCGGTGCCGCGGCACTTCGTCGCAGTGTCTACCAATGCTACCGCGGTACAGGCTTTCGGCATCGATACGGCCAATATGTTTGGCTTCTGGGATTGGGTGGGCGGCCGCTACTCGGTGTGGTCGGCCATCGGTTTGCCGGTGGTGCTGGCTATCGGCAGCGACAACTTCCGTCAGTTCCTGGCCGGCGGCGCGCGTATGGATGCGCATTTCTTTGAAACCCCGTTCGAGCGCAACATGCCGGTGCTGCTTGGTCTGATCGGTATCTGGTACAACACCTTCTATGGTGCGCACACCCACGCCATCATGCCGTACGACCATGGTTTGCGCCGCTTGCCGGCGCATATCCAGCAGCTGGATATGGAGTCCAATGGCAAGCGGGTCGGGCGTTGTGGCGAGCGGCTGGATTTCGATACCGGGCCGGTGATCTGGGGCGAGGAGGGCGTCAACAGCCAGCATGCCTTCTTCCAGTTGCTGCATCAGGGTACGCGGCTGGTGCCATGTGATTTCATTGTGGCGATGAATAGCCACTATCCGCTCGATGGCCAGCACCAGGTGCTGGTGGCCAACTGTCTGGCGCAGACCGAGGCGCTGATGCGCGGCAAGACCGAGGCCGAGGTGCTGCAGGAGCTGGCGAATGTCCATGGTGACGAACTGGACATGTTGCTGCCGCAGAAATTGTTCCCGGGCAATCAGCCGTCCAATACCATTGCACTGGATCAGGTCACACCGTACACCCTGGGTATGCTGCTGGCGCTGTACGAACACAAGGTATTCGTGCAGGGCGCTATCTGGGGGGTAAATTCCTTTGACCAGTGGGGGGTGGAGTATGGCAAGCAACTGGCCGGCCGTCTGCAGGCGGAAATGGCCGCCGGCGGCGCTGGCGTGCATGACGCATCTACTATGGGGCTGATGCGCCACTATCTGGAGCGCAAGCATGGATAAATGGCAATTGGCGGCCCGGCTTGGGGTGCAACTGCAAGCCCGCGGCCAACGTGTCACTACTGCGGAATCCTGCACCGGCGGCGGCGTGGCGGCGGCAATTACCGAGATCGCCGGCAGCTCCGCCTGGTTCGATATGGCGGTGGTCAGCTACAGCAATGAAGTGAAACAGCGTGTGCTGGGGGTGCCGGAGGCTTTGCTGCGGCAGCATGGCGCAGTCAGCGAACCGGTGGCCGCCGCCATGGCACAAGGGGCGCTCACGTTGGCCGCAGCGGACTGGGCGCTGGCAGTGTCCGGCGTGGCTGGCCCATCTGGCGGCACGGCGGAAAAGCCAGTTGGTATGGTGTGTTTTGCCATTGCCGGCCCCGTTCTTGCTAAACCGATGGCATGGACGCAACACTTTCCCGGCGATCGCCATGCAGTGCGTGAGCAAGCCGTCTGTGCATCGTTGTCGGCACTCTTGCAACAGCTGGCCGCGCACTGAGTCGGCTTGGCGTGGGCTGCGAGCGCCTGTTCTATCGGCCGGTTTGGCAAGCGTAAAAATCCACTGATAACTTTTGGTGCTATGCGTATAATCACGCCCCTGCCTGAAATTTGCACAGTGCAAGGCGGCGTGCCGATCGACTGCTGATGCAAATTCACTGCGCCTGAAACCGTGTTGTGGCGATGCTTTGTCGTTACCATGGTCCGGCCAATTCAAACGATACGCACATTGGGAGAAACATCTCATGCAGATTGCCAAGAAACGGGGCTTCGCCATTGCCGCTGCTGCCATGATGGCCGCGGCTTCCTCCAGCTTCGCTTTTACTCCGGCGGTGGTGTACGACCAGGCCGGCAAGTTTGACAAGAGCTTCAACGAAGCCGCCTACACCGGCGCCGAACGCTTCAAGAAAAGCACTGGCGTCGCGTACCGCGAGGCGCAGATCGCCAATGAAGCGCAAAAAGAGCAGGTGCTGCGCAACCTGGCACGCAAGAACATCGACCTGATCGTTGCCGTGGGCTTCTCCTTCACCCAGGCGGTGCAGACCGTTGCGGCCGAGTTCCCGAAAGTGAAGTTTGCCATCGTCGATGACGTGGCCAAGGGCGCCAACGTGCAGTCGGTTCTGTTCAAGGAACAGGAAGGCTCCTACCTGGTCGGCATGGCTGCTGCGCTGGCATCCAAGTCGCACAAGGTTGGTTTTGTCGGTGGCATGGATGTGCCGCTGATCCGTGCCTTCGGTTGCGGTTACACCCAGGGTGCGCGCGCAGCAGACGGCAAGGTGGAAGTGGTTTCCAACATGACTGGTACCACCCCGCAGGCGTTCAACGATCCGGCCCGTGGCGGCGAACTGGCCCGCAGTCAGTTTGACCGTGGCGTCGATGTTGTCTTCCACGCTGCCGGCGGTACCGGCATGGGTGTGCTGCAGGCGGCCAAGGACAAGAGCAAGTTGGGTATCGGCGTGGATTCCAACCAGAACCACCTGTTCCCGGGCTTCGTGCTGACCTCCATGCTCAAGCGCGTGGATAACGCCGTATACGACCTGTTCATGGCTGGCAAGAACGGCACCTGGAAGCCGGGCATCGTTACCATGGGCCTGAAAGAAGGCGGTGTGGACTGGGCGCTGGATGCCAACAACCGCAAGCTGATCAGCAAGGACATGGAAAGCAAGATCAACCAGGCCAAGAAAGACATCATTTCTGGCAAGGTGAAGGTTGTTGACTACCGTGCGGCCAACAGCTGCCCGGTGAAGTAAGCCAAAAACGTCTGATTTCCAGATAGCTTGCGCGGCAAGCAGGTTTCGGCCTGCTTGCCGCGCTTTCATGCGTCAGGCTCTGTCGGGCGCATATCTGGGCTGCATTTTGACCGAAAGCACACATATATGGCCGAATTAGCCATCGAACTCATTGGCGTCAACAAGCACTTTGGTGAAGTGCACGCCAACAAGAACATCAGCTTCGGAATCCGCAAGGGCTCTATTCACGGCATCATCGGTGAAAATGGGGCGGGCAAATCCACTCTGATGAGCATCCTCTATGGTTACTACCAGGCGGATTCCGGCGCGATCAAGATTGACGGCAGCGAGCAGCGCATTCGCTCCAGCCAGGATGCGATCGCCAAGGGTATCGGCATGGTACATCAGCACTTCATGCTGGTAGATCCGTTTACCGTGCTGGAAAACATCGTACTGGGTGCCGAAGAAGGCATCAGTCTGGACAGGAGCCTAACTGCTGCACGCAAACACCTGGCCGACTTGAACCGCGACTACGGTCTGCAGGTGGAGCCGGATGCAGTGGTAGGCGAACTAGGTGTGGGCAGCCAGCAGCGGGTGGAGATCCTTAAGGCGCTGTATCGCGGCGCCGACGTGCTGATTCTGGACGAGCCGACCGCGGTGCTGACGCCACAGGAGGCCGACGACCTGTTTCGCATCCTGCGCCTGCTGAAACAGCAGGGCAAAACTGTAATCCTGATCACCCACAAGCTGCGCGAAGTGCTGGACATCACCGATGCGGTCACCGTAATGCGTGCCGGCGAAATCGTGGGCCAGGTGACGACGGCCGAAGTGAACAAGGAAGACCTGGCCGACCTGATGGTTGGCCGCAAGGTGAACCTGCAATTGAACAAGACGCCGGCCAAGCCGGGCAAGGTGGTGCTGGCGGTGAGCGGGCTGAACCTTACCGACGAGCGCGGTGTTGCCTTGCTGAAGGACATCAACTTCGAGCTGCGCGCCGGCGAAATCGTTGGCATTGCCGGGGTGTCCGGCAACGGCCAGTCCGAGCTGCTGGAAGTCCTGTCCGGCATGCGCGAAGCCAGCGCCGGTTCGGTTTGCTTCAATGGCACCGAGCTTAGCACGCTAAAGACGCGAGAACCGAAAGCAGCGGCTTACCGCCGACTGGGCATCGCCCATGTGCCGGAAGACCGTTCGCGTGAGGGGTTGGTGAAGGATTTCTCCACCTTCGAAAACGCCATCCTGGGTTATCACAACGATCCGTCCATCCGCCGAGGCGGGCTGTTCAACCGCAAGGCTATCGTTGAGCGTTGCCGTCGTTTCATTGAAGAGTTCGATGTGCGCCCGGCACTGACGCATCGCCGTATCGGCCTGTTTTCCGGCGGCAACCAGCAGAAGGTGATCCTGGCGCGTGAAATCCACTGCAACCCGGAGCTGATGCTGATCGGCCAGCCGACGCGTGGTGTGGATATCGGAGCGATCGAATTCATTCACAAACGCCTGATGCAGCTGCGCGATGAGGGCAAGGCGCTGCTGCTGGTGTCGGTGGAGTTGGATGAAATTATGGCGTTGAGCGACCGCATCATTGTGATGAATGCTGGTGCAATTTCCGGTGAGCTGCCGGCGGCGGAAGCCACGGCTACCTCGCTAGGCTTGTTGATGGGGGGGCATAAATGAGTCAGCCTGCCAATCTGCCGCGTTGGGCGGCACTGTGGCTGATGCCGGTTTTGAATCTGCTTGTGGCGCTGTTGATGTCCGGGCTGGTAATCGCACTGATCGGAGAGGATCCGGTCGAGTGTCTGAAACTGATGATCAACGGTGCGTTCGGTTACCCGGAAGGCATCGGCTACACCTTGTTCTATACCACCAGCTTCATCTTTACCGGCTTGGCGGTGGCGGCAGCGTTTCATGCCGGCCTGTTCAATATCGGCGGCGAAGGGCAGATGTATCTGGCCGGCCTGGGGGTGACGCTGGTATGTCTGCAGTTTGGCGGCTTGCCCGGCTGGCTGCTAATTCCGCTGGCAATGTTGGCCGCAATGGTGTTTGGCGCCGGCTGGGCATTTGTGCCGGCCTATTTGCAGGCCAAACGTGGCAGCCACATTGTGGTGACCACCATCATGTTCAACTTCATCGCCAGCTCGCTGATGACCTGGTTGCTGGTAGACAAGTTGCGCATGGAAGGCTCACAGACGCCGGCCACCGTCGAGTTCGCCAAGTCAGCCTGGGTGCCGATGCTGCACGAGCTGCTGGCGCCACTGGGTTTTGCTCTGCCGAATACGCCGCTGAATGCCACCTTCTTCCTGGCCTTGCTGGCACTGGTGCTGTTCTACCTGGCGGTGTGGCATAGCCCGCAGGGCTTTGTCACCCGTACCGTCGGTCTTAACGAAAAAGCTGCGCGCTACGCCGGCATCCCGGTGGACAAGGTGATTATTGCGGTGATGTGCGTGTCCGGTGCGCTGGCCGGCCTGGCGGCCATCAACGAGCTGTTGGGTTCCACCCACCGCATGAACATGGGCTTTACCAACGGTATCGGCTTTGTCGGCATCGCGGTGGCGTTGATGGGGCGCAATCATCCGGTGGGCATCCTGCTGTCGGCACTGCTGTTTGGCGCGTTGACTCAGGGCGGGCTGGACTTGTCGTTCGAGAAGCCGGCAATCACCCGCGAGATGATCATCTTCACGCAGGGCCTGATCATCCTGTTCTGTGGTGCACTGGAGAACCTGTTCCAGACGCCGCTGTCGTTGGCCTTCAAACGCCTGCTGAAAAAGTAAGGGGACACACATGGACATGTTTTTTAGTGTGCTGGATGCCACCCTGCGCGTCAGTACGCCGCTGGTGCTGGCGGCGCTGGCAGGGCTGTTCTCCGAGCGCTCCGGCATTGTCGATCTGGCGCTGGAAGGCAAGATGTTGGCCGCAGCGTTTGCCGCTGCCTGCGTGGCTTACCTGGCGCAGTCGCCGTGGGCCGGCCTCGGTGCCGGCATTGCGGCCGGCATGCTGGTGGCGCTGCTGCACGGGGTGGTGTCGATCAGCTACAACGGCAACCAGCTGATCTCGGCGGTGGCGATCAACATGATGGTGTCCGGGGTGACGCCGGTGCTGGCACTGGCCTGGTTTCAGCAGGGCGGTCGTACCCCGACGCTGGATGATGGCGCGCGCTTTACCGCACTGCAGCTGCCGTTTGCCGATACCATCGCGCAGAGTGCGCTGCTGAAAACCATTCTCGGTCACAATGTGCTGGTTTACATCGCGGTGGCAGTGATCTTTGTGGTGAGCTGGGTGGTGTACAAGAGCCGCTTTGGCCTGCGACTGCGCGCGGTAGGTGAAAATCCGCATGCTGCCGATGCTGCTGGTATCAGTGTCAAGACGGTGCGCTACATTGCCCAGCTGATCAGCGGCGCACTGTGCGGCATTGCCGGTGCCTATCTGGTGTTGGCGCAGACCGGCGCCTTCATCCAGGACATGACTGCCGGTAAGGGCTATCTGGCGCTGGCGGCGCTGATCTTCGGCAAGTGGCGGCCGTGGGCAGCGGTGTCAGGCTGCCTGTTGTTCGCGTTTACCGATGCCATCCAGATCCGCCTGCAAGGCGTGGCGCTGCCGGTGATCGGCAGTATTCCGGATGCCTTCATCCAGGCGATTCCGTATGTGCTGACCGTAGTGCTGCTGGCCGGCTTCATGGGGCGAGCAGTGGCGCCGAAGGCGATTGGCATCCCATTCGTGAAGTCGCGCTAAGCTGCGGCCAACCTTGATGTGAAACGGCGCCTTGATGGCGCCGTTTTTGTTTGTGCACGCTTGCTGCGGTTACTGCTCGTCGGTTTTTTTGCGTGCACGCGGGTGGGCGCCATCGTAGACCTTGGCCAGATGCTGAAAATCCAGACTGGTATAGATCTGGGTGGTGGCCAGGTTGGCGTGCCCCAGTAGTTCCTGCACCGCGCGCAGGTCACTGGATGATTGCAGCATGTGACTGGCAAAGGAGTGGCGCAGCATGTGCGGATGCACGTGCTGCTCACTGCCGTTGCGCAGCGCCCAGGCTTCCAGTCGGCGTGCCAGCTGGCGGCTGCTGATGCGGCTGCCGCGGCGTGACAGGAATAGCGCCTCTTCGCCGTCTGCTGGTTGCCGCAATGACAGCCAGCGTTGCAAGGCAGCCACCGCCTGTTTGCCGATGGGCAGAATGCGCTCGCGGTTGCCCTTGCCCTGTACTTTGACCAGTGCTTCCCGCAGGTCGATATCGGCGAGATTCAGCGCCACAGTTTCCGCTAGCCGCAGGCCGGAGGAGTACATCAGCTCGAAGATAGCCTGGTCGCGAATGTCGTGCTGATCTTCGGCAGGGCTGTCTAGTAGCTGCATGGCGCTATCCACGCTCAACACCTTGGGTAGGCGCTTGCCGGCGCGTGGTGCCCGCAGGCCGGCGCAGGGGTTGGCCGCCACCCAGTCGCGCCGCACCATCCAGTCGTACAGGCTGCGCCAGGTGGACAACATGCGCGCCAGGGTGCGCGGCGACAGTTCTTCGCGCCGCAGCTGCCCCAGCGCACGCTGAATCTGCGGGCCATCCACGTTGGCAGGTACGGTGTCTGCCAGTAGTTCGGCCAGCCGAGTCAGGTCGCGACGATAGGCCAGACGGGTGTGTTCGCTGCGTGCGGCCAACCTTAGCTGGTCATCGAAGGCGTCGATCAGCCCCTGCCAATGCGCCTCCATCAGCTACGGCGCATCCGGGCCATTTGCATCAGGCGCTCGAACAGGTGCAGGTCCTGCTCGTTTTTCAACAGGGCGCCGGCCAGGGGTGGCAGTTGTTGTTGCTCGTGCTGCTGGCGCAGCTCATCCGCGCTAACGGTTTCGTGCTGCAGTAGCTTCAGCCAATCGAGCAGCTCGGAGGTGGACGGTTTTTTCTTGAGTCCAGGCAGCTCGCGAATACCGGTGAAGACTTCTAGGGCGCTTGCCACCAGTTCTTGCTGGATGTTCGGATAATGCACATTGATGATGGTCTGCAGTGTGTCACGATCCGGGAAGCGGATGTAATGGAAGAAGCAGCGGCGCAAAAAAGCGTCCGGCAGTTCTTTTTCATTGTTGGAGGTAATGATGATGATGGGGCGATGGCGGGCGCGCACGAATTCTTGGGTTTCGTGTACGAAGAACTCCATCTGGTCCAGCTCGCGCAGCAGATCATTGGGGAATTCGATGTCGGCCTTGTCGATTTCGTCGATCAGTAAGACCGGGGCGCTGTCGGCTTCGAATGCCTGCCACAACTTGCCCTTGATAATGTAGTTGCGGATGTCGTGCACGC
>CAMLGD010000131.1 GCA_946479405.1 uncultured Vogesella sp. | reverse complement strand
AAGGACAGCATCCGCCGCCAGACCTGGCTGGTGCGCAACGACGAAACCCGCGCGCTGGACACGCTGGGCAGCCTGCTGACCGAGCCGCAACAACGGCAGCACGCGCTGGATCTGGCCTGGCACCTGCTGGGCATCGCCGGCCAGATCAGCGCGGAAAAACAGGCGCGGCTGGCGCGCGTTGCCGCCGCCTTGCAGCTGGCAGGCCCCAGCCCGCGGCCGCAAGCGCACACGGCCCCGGCGGATGCCGCCGCGGAGGGGTCCGCTCCGGTGATGGTGCCGCCGGTAGCGGCAGCAGCGGCAGACATGCCCGACGACAGCGTGACCGCGGCAGCCGTCCCGCCGACCACCAAACCCGTCCGCCAGCCAACCGCCAAGCGCAGCCCGGTCACGACCAAACCTGCTGCCAGCAAGCCAGCGCGCAGCCCCGCCAGCAAACCGGCGACCAAGCCGGCAAGCAGCACGGCAGCCAAACCGGTAGCGACACCGCGCAGCCGCCGCAAACCGGCGCCGGACGCGGAATAATACGTACCACCCTTTGCGGCCAACCTCTAGAGGTTTGCCGCAACGCATTTTCGGATCAGTAATTTTAAATCGCCAAAACGCCGGCAGCCACAATTCTGAAGTAGTAACAGCAACAGGCCGACAGACAGGAGGCAATCATGAACAACCCGGTAGGCTGGTTCGAAATCCACGTGCAGGACATGCCGCGCGCGGTGAGCTTCTATCAGACCGTGCTGCAGCTGCCACTGGAAAAGCTGGAATTCCCCGGCATGGACATGTGGACCTTCCCGATGCAGGCGGATGGCAAGGGCGCTACCGGCGCGCTGGTGCAACGCGACGGCCAGCCGTCCGGCGGCAACAGCGTGCTGGTGTACTTCAGCTGCCATGACTGTGCCGAGCAGGCCGGGCGCATCGAGGCGGCCGGCGGCAAGCTGCTGCAAGCCAAGATGGCCATCGGCGAGTACGGCTTCATCGCGCTGGGGCTGGACCCGGACGGCAACTGCTTCGGCCTGCATTCCATGCCGTAGCCGTCGACAACGCCCGCCAGCAACACCATGTGCCGGCGTAGGCGTCGGCATGCGGCCAACCTTGTCGGCAGGTTGGCCGCTTGTTTTTTGCACATGTCATCGCCAGATATGCACGGTAGCCACCACCACCACGGAAACCGCCATGTCCACCTATCACCTTGCGCAACTAAATATCGCCACCTTGCTGGCCCCGCTGGATTCGCCGCAATTGGCCGACTTCGTCGGCAATCTGCAGTACATCAACGGCCTGGGCGAGCGCGCCCCCGGCTTCGTGTGGCGGCTGCAGGACGAGGCCGGCGACGCCACCGCGCTGCGGCCGTTCGGCGACGAGGCGATCGTCAACATGTCGCTGTGGCACAGCCTGGAAGCGCTGGGTGACTTCGTCTATCGCAGCGAGCATGTCGAGTTTTTCCGCCGCCGCCGCGAGTGGTTCGGCCGCATGGCCGAGGCCGCCAGCGTGCTGTGGTGGGTGCCGGCAGGGCACATCCCCAGCCTGCAGGAGGCCGCCGACAAGCTGGCGCTGTTGCGGCGCGATGGCCCTACGGCGGCGGCGTTCAGCTATGCGCGGCCATTTCCGGCACCGGCCGCCAGCCCGCAGCCCGGCTAAGCCATGCCAGCGCCGCTGCCGCCGCCCATCCCCGCCGGAACCGGCTATCGCCTGCTGCAGTTGCTGACGCTGCTGAGCTCGCTGGCCGCCTGGCTGGCGCCGCTGTGGATCCGGCAGCTGTACTGCGAAAACTTTGGCTGCATCGGCATCGGCGTGCTGTGGCTGTGCTGGTTTGTCTGCTGGCTGCTGGCCCTGCTGCTCGCTGCCGGCCTGAGCTTGCAGCGTGGCAAGGTGTGGCGCTGGCTGTGGCCCGGCCTGCTGCTGCTGTGGGGCGCAGGCTGGCTGTATCACCTGCGCAGCTGAAAGCCATTTGCCATGTGACAAGCGCGCCGCCGCTGTCTACAACACCGGGATAGGCCGCAGCCGCCAGCAACGGCATGCGCCCCACTCACCAGGGGGCCCCCGATGAAAGCACTTGTCACCCTGTCCCTGCTGGCGCTGGCCGCCAGTGCACACGCCGATTCCGTGGTCAGCATGCAGCTGGTGGACGATAACGGCAGCGGCCCGCTGCTGGGCCAGATCACCATCAGCGACAGCCGCTACGGGCTGGTGTTCAGCCCGCAATTGCGCGGCCTGTCGCCGGGCATGCACGGCTTCCACCTGCACCAGAACGCCAGCTGCGCACCACAACTGCGCGATGGCAAGGCTGTGGCCGCACTGGCCGCCGGTGGCCACTACGATCCGGCCGCCAGCAACAAGCACGGCACGCCGTGGGGGGATGGCCATCTGGGCGATCTGCCGCCGCTGTATGTGGATGCCGACGGCAATGCCAACCAACCGGTGCTGGCGCCACGGCTGAAAGCCAGCGACCTGCCAGGCCGCGCGCTGATGATTCACGCCGGTGGCGACAATCATGCCGATCACCCGGCGGCGCTGGGCGGCGGTGGCGCACGTGTGGCCTGCGGCGTGATCCAGTAGCCCCGTTCGCCGCGGCGTGTGCGCGGCCTTGCTTCCCCCGCCCGCAGCCCGTAGAATGCGCGGCTTCCGCATTTTTGGCGGATTTTGTTGTCAATTCAATGCGTTAGGGATAGCCGTGGCCGATATCGACCGCCTCGATACCTGGATCAAGTACAAGAACGGGCTGTGCAGCGACTGCATGGCCTCCTGTTGCACCATGCCGGTGGAAGTGAAGCTGCCGGACCTGGTGCGCATCGGCGTGGTGGATGAATTCGAGCTGGAAGAGCCGCTGAAGAACATCGCCAAACGTCTGGAAAAACAGCGCATCATCCAGCATTTCAACTTTAAGCATGGTGTGTTCACCCTGGCGCAGCGTTCCAATGGCGACTGCCTGTATCTGGATGCCAAGAGCCGGCTGTGCACCATCTACGAACAGCGCCCCAACACCTGCCGCAACCACCCCAAGATCGGCCCGCGCCCGGGTTATTGCGCCTATCGCCGCAACCCGGCGCATGGCCGCAAGGTATCCGCATGAGCGACAAGCAAAGCAATAACCCGCTGCATGGCATCACGCTGGAAGCGCTGCTGACCGAGCTGGTGCGCCACTATGGTTGGCCGCAGCTGGGCCAGCTGGTGAAAATCCGCTGCTTCAACAGCGAGCCCAGCATCAAATCCAGCCTTACTTTTCTGCGCCGCACACCGTGGGCGCGCGAGCAGGTGGAGGCGCTGTACCTGCAGCTGATGCGCCCCAAACCAGCCAGCCGCACCCCCAGCAGCACCGCACCGCGGGTGCTGTTTGCGCGCAAGCCGGCGGACTGACGTCACCATCTTGCAAAATGCATGACACGGCACCATCTGGCCTGAGTTCCTCCACCCGGAGGCCCACTTTTGCTAGGAGTCGCGATGAAGCTGTATTTCTCCCCCGGTGCCTGCTCGCTGTCCCCCCATATCGCGCTGGCCGAATCCGGCCTGCCGTACACCTTCGAGAAGGTGAACCTGCGCGCCGAGCCACGCCTGACCGAAAGCGGCGCCGATTTCCGCGCCATCAATCCCAAGGGCTACGTGCCGGCGCTGCAGCTGGCTAACGGCGAGATTCTCACCGAAGGCCCGGCCATCGTGCAGTACATCGCCGACCAGGCACCGGAGCGCAAGCTGGCGCCGGCCAACGGCACCCTGGCACGCTACCGGCTGCAGGAGATGCTCAACTTCATCTCCACCGAAGTGCACAAGGGCTTTTCGCCGATGTTCCGCAGTCAGGACGAAGCGGTGCGCGACGCGGCCTGGCAGCAGCTCTCCACCCGCTTCAACGTACTGAGCCAGCTCTTGTCCGCGCAGGACTACCTGCTGGCGGACGGCTTCAGCGTCGCCGACGGCTACCTGTTCACCTGCCTGGGCTGGGCCCGCATCCTCGGCCGCAGCCTGGATGCCTGGCCGGTACTGCAGGCCTACGTTGGCCGCATCGGCGAGCGCCCGGCAGTAATGCAAGCGATGAAAGAGGAAGGGCTGCTCTAAGCGCCACCGCGCACTGCCGGCTAGCGGCAGACTGCGCACCGCGTGCCCGCCCGCCAACCATGGCAACGGGCACAACCAACACCCCGCCACGTGCGGGGTGTTGCGCTTTCTGGCAGCATCGCCGTTTCACCTTGCGGGAGCACGACATGAGCAAACTGGTCGACGTCGACGGGCTGATTGCCGCACAGCGCGACTTTGCGGCGGCACGCGATTGGCAGCCGTACCACACGCCGCGCAACCTGATGCTGGCGCTGGCCGGCGAAGTGGGCGAGCTGGCCGAGATTTTCCAGTGGAAAACCGATGCCGAAGCCGCCGCCATTGCGGCCAACCCGGCGGAATTCACCCACCTGCAGGAAGAGCTGGCCGATGTGCTGATGTACCTGGTGCGGCTGGCCGATGTCTGCGGCGTGGATCTCGACGCCGCCGCCAGCGACAAACTGCACAAGAACGCGCGGAAATACCCGCCACCGGCTTGAGCTGACGCCAGTGTGCGTATCTGGCCCTGCGCAGCGGTGGCCGGTGGCCGCTGGTCGCCGTTCGCGGACGGCGTCGCACTGCCGGCGGCTGGCACTCGCCACCGCTGCGGTAACACTGGTTGCGGTGCTGCCGGGCGGTTGCAGCAATGGCTGCCATGTGACGTATTTGCTGGAGTTTTTTATTGAAATAGCTCAATAAAAAACAGTTATCGCTGCCAAAACCAGCCGTTGCGGACAATGCTTTAGGCATGACATTACTTCAAATGCTAACATCTTATTTTTAAAGCACTTCCTGGTAGCCATGACGCATCCCGAGCCCACCCTGACGCACGACGGCGCAATCGATAGCCCGGCGGCACGCCGGCTGCAGCAGATCCTGGATATCCTGCCGCAGCCGGTGATGCTGTTTCGCCCGGATGGCCAGGTGGAGTACGCCAATGCTGCCGCGCGCCGGCAGTTTGGTCACCCGGCGGCGGATGTCAGCTGCTACCACTACACCCTCGCCAGCGACAGCCGCTGTCACGGCGAACAGCCCTGTCCGTTTCAACTGGCCCGGGACAGCGGCCAGCCGGTAACGGTGGAGCACCGCCGCCGGGATGCGCAGGGCAACGAGCGCTTTATCGAGGTGACCGCTGCACCGCTGTTCGGTGATGATGGCCGGCTGGATGCTCTGCTGGAAACCCACCACGACGTCACCAGCCGCAAGCAGGAAGAGCAGCGACTGCAGCTGCTGCAAGGGCAACTGACCGAGCTGGCGCATCGCGACCCGCTGACCAACCTGTCCAACCGCCGCTTTCTGGAACTGAAGCTGGAAACGCTGGCCAAGGACCGCGTGTCGCGCCCCTATGCGCTGCTGTTTGCCGACCTGGACCAGTTCAAGCCGATCAACGATGTGCACGGCCACGTGGTCGGCGATCGCGTGCTCAGCCTGGTGGCGCAGCGGCTGCGCGGTGCGGTGCGCAACAGCGACCTGCTGGTGCGCATGGGCGGCGACGAGTTCGCCATCCTGCTGGAAAACAGCAACGACAGCGGCGCGCGTGCCGTGGCCAGCAAGATCATCGCCGCGCTGAACCTGCCACTGGACGGGCTGCCAACGCCCAACCAGCTTGGGGTATCGGTCGGCATCGCCATGTTCAACACCGGCAACGCCATGCCGGCAGCGCTATTGGAACAGGCCGATGCCGCCATGTACCGTGCCAAGCGCCGTGGTGGCAATGACCGCGAGCTGATCCGGCTGTAACACACGCCAGCACAAGAAAAAGCGGCCATGCTGTTACCAGCCTGGCCGCCATTTTTTGTCACCCGCGACGTGGTTTCACATGAAACGCAGCGGGTTGATCTGCCATTTTTCCGGGCTTTCATGGCTGACGATCTTGTCGCCGCCGCCAAAGCCCAGCGGCTTGGACAGATCGACGATTTCCGGTGCCAGGTACACGCCGCTCTTGGTGCTGAAAAAGGTCTTGATCTTGGGCTGCAACAGACTGCCTTCGTTCTGTTCCACCACCACCCCCAGCTTGCCGGACTCCAGCCGCACCAGGGTGCCCACCGGGTAAATGCCGACGCAGCGCATGAAAGCCTGCACCAGCGCGGGATCGAAATGGTATTTCGACCACTCGTAAATCTTGCGCAGCGCATCGGTGGGGGCCATGCCCTTGTGATAGCAACGGTCGGCGGTAATGGCGTCGTAGACGTCGACGATGGCCGCCATCTTGGCCAGCGTGCTGATGGTCTCGCCCTTGATATTGTGCGGGTAGCCGCTGCCATCCACCCGTTCGTGGTGGTGCAGGGTGATGTCCAGCGGGATTTCGCCGATGCCGTCGGTGCGGCACAGGATGTCGAAACCGTCGCGCGGGTGACGTTTGATGATGTCGAATTCGTCTTCCGTCAGCCGCCCCGGCTTGTTCAGCACCTCGTCCGGCACCAGCGCCTTGCCGGTATCGTGCAGCAGCCCGCCCATGCCGGCCAGGTGGATGGTTTCGCGGTCCAGCCCCACCGAGCGACAGAAGGCAATCATCAACGTGCCCACGCTCACCGAGTGCAGGAAGGTGTAATCGTCCTTGTGCTTGATGCGCAGCAGCGTCAGCAGCGCACCGCCATTGCGCAGCACCGATTCGGTGATGCTTTCGATCATCGGATCGACCTGCTCCAGCTCTACCGCCTTGCCCAGCCGTACATCCTGCATCACCGTCTTGACCAGCGCATGCGCCTGGTTCTTGATGCGCGCCGCCCGCGCCATTTCATCGGCAATGGACACCTGCAGCACAATGGCAGGCTCCTTGCTGATGACCTCGATCATTTCCTGCTCCAGCTTTACCCGCACCTCTTCTTCGGTGCGGGCATGCTTTACATCCAGGCCCTTGCTGGTATCGATGTATACCTCGTGAATGCCGGCCGCGAGGATTTTCTCGATTTCCTGTTCGCTCTTGAGCAGAAAGCTCTTGCGGAAAAAAGGGTGCGATGACCAGTCGCAGTTAAGGTCTTCCACGAACATGCCGACCTTGAGGTCCAGCACATCTATGCACTTGATCATGAAATTGCCACTTGCCACCAAACCGCAGCGAAATACTCCGGATAAAGAGCATGATACGCCACGGCAGGATGCGAGTCCTCAAGCCGGATTGACCGTCCGCAAGCATGGCGCGGGAAAACACGGCCCCATCAGCAAATAGCATATTGTCATTATATGAATCAGTGTTGTGTTTCTGGCGCACTCTGCGCCGCCATACAACAAAGCGCCAGCATGGGGCTATCCAATACGCCGGCATCGCAGTAAGGTTTTTCTGAGAATACGTAGAAATACTGCTGCACGCATAAATTTGAAAACTGAAGAACAGTCACGTCAGGGGGCCAGGCATGGCACAAACAGCACGGTGGGGACACCTCAGCAATCGCATCATTCTGGTGGCAGGCATCGCCATCGCCATTGGCTTTGCCAGCATGATCGCGCTGATCGCACGGCAAAGTTATAACGCCGCCGAAGCGCAGGGTTACCAGCTGGCATCGGAGCAGGCCGGGCGCTTTGCCGACTCGGTCACCGGCGACCTGGCGCGCGGTTTTGCCATTCCGCGGCTGCTGGCGGAAAGCGTGGCCGGCATGCAGCGCGCCGGTGCGGTGGACCGCAAAGTGGTCAACAACACCGTGCTCAGCATCCTGGACGCCGAGAAACAGGCAATCGGCCTGTGGATGATCTACGAGCCGGACGCGCTGGACGGCAAGGATAACGACTTCCGCCTGGACTGGCCGCACCACGACCCGACCGGGCGTTACACCCCGTACATGACCCGTGGCGCCGACGGCAAGGCGCAGCAGGACGTGATGATGTCGTCCGACCGCGTGGAGAAATTTCCGGAGTGGAAAGACAAACTTGGCGAATACGTGCCGGACTACGAAAAAGCCGGCTGGGGCGATTTCTACTTCGTACCGAAGAGCCGCAACCGCGACACCATCACCGAGCCGTTCTTCTACGAAGTACAAGGCAAGAAAGTGCTGGAAAGCTCGCTGGCAGTGGCGATCAAGGATGGCAGCGGCAAGTTTGTCGGCCTGGCGGCTGCCGACCTGGCGCTGGATGACCTGCAAAAGCGCTATGGCAGCGTCAAGCTGTACGACACCGGCTATGTGCGCATGGTGTCCGAGGGCGGCCTGTATGTGGTGAACCCGGACGCGGCGCAGATCGGCAAGCCGATTGCCAAGGAAGACCCGCTGGCGGCCAACCTGGACAAGATCAAGAAGGGTGAGAGCTTCGTGTACCAGGACGGCGGCTTCACCCACTTCTACTACCCGATCAAGGTTGGCGACACCGGCCAGTTCTGGTCCGCCGGCGTGTCCATCCCCACCGCGGCCATTACCCGCGACGCCGCCAGCCAGCGCAATATGGCGATCATCATCGGGGTGGTGGCACTGGTCATCATCCTGCTAGTGCTGACTACCGTAGTGCGGGCGCTGACCCGGCCGCTGAACACCCTGGCCGGTACCATGGAACAACTGGCCTCCGGCAAGGGCGACCTGACGGTGCGCATCCAGGTGGCCAACCGCGATGAAATCGGCCGTACCGCCAGCGCCTTCAACCAGTTCATCGACAGCTTGCGCGACATGTTCGTCGAAGTGCGCGAGCAGAGCCTGGCCGTCAGCCGCACCGCCGGCCAGCTGGCCGAATCCGCGGTGCAGGTGGAGCAAGCCTCGGCACAGCAGTCGGACGCCGCCAGCGCCACCGCCGCCGGGGTGGAGCAGGTTACCGTCAGCGTGCACCACATCGCCAACACCGCACAGGATGCAGAAAAAGCGGCGCGCGACACCGGCAGCCTGACCGAGCAGAGCGTGGCCACGGTGGAGAAAGTCACCGCCGAAATCACCCGCATGACCAGCACCATGCAGGCGCTGGCCACGCGCATGGAAGCGCTGGGCGAGCGCTCCAGCGAAGTCACCACCATCGTCAACGTGATCAAGGACATCGCCGACCAGACCAATCTGCTGGCGCTGAACGCGGCGATCGAGGCGGCGCGCGCCGGCGAGATGGGCCGCGGCTTCGCGGTGGTAGCGGACGAGGTGCGCCAGCTGGCCAGCCGCACCGCCGAAGCCACGGTGCAGATCAGCCGCATCGTCAACGCCATCAGCGGCGAAACCGGCGAAGCGGTGAGCAATGTGAAGAAATCCAGCGAGCTGGTGACGGTGAGCGTCGGCATTGCCGAAGAGGCCAACCTGGCGATGCAGCAGGTGCGCGACAAGAGCAGCGAGCTGGTACTGGGCATCGGCGACATCG
>CAMLGD010000130.1 GCA_946479405.1 uncultured Vogesella sp. | reverse complement strand
CCACTCAGATGCTTGTAACGCCAGCTGAGTCCCTCTTCGCGCAGCAGGCGGCAGATGAAAGCGTGGTCCGATTCGCGGTACTGCAGGCAGTAGCTGCGCGCCGGCAGCGGCGCGGACAACACGAAGTCCAGGCTCTGCAGCGCGGCGAATACCGGGTTGGCCGCGGCGTGCTCGGCAAAGATCTGCCGCACGATGGCGTCCACCGACAGATCCTGGAACACGCGCGAGGTCTGCCGCAGCCGCAGCAGCGCGAACGGCGGCTCCACGGTCAGCGCGTACCTGGCAAAGCCACCATCGCTGCCCAGTGTCTCGGCAGCACTGACCACGCCGCAGCGCAGGCTCTCGCTGCCATCGGCGCCGGCGATGCCAAGCCGTACCGGCAGCCCCAGTAGCGTCTTCAGCTCGATGCCGTCACTGACGGACAGGCACTCGACGCGGAAGCGGTAATCGCCGGCCAGCGCTTCTTCGCCACTCAGCGCCAGCGGCAACAGCGCCTCGCCCCGGCGGCTTCCGTCGCCCAGTTGCAGGCTGAGCAAGCGCTGCTCCTGGTTGAAGGCGGACGCGAAGCTGGCGAGCAGGTCGGGGAGGTTCATCAGCCCTGCACCTTGTAGACGTTGGAAGACAGCTGCAGGGTGGCGTCAAAGCTTACCGGCGGGCGGTGCGGGTGCACTTTCAGCACCGCATCCACCCGGAAGCGCAGGTGCCGCTCCAGCTCGCGAGGCGCGTCCAGGTTTACCCGCACCCGCGACAGCCGTGGCTCGTGGATTTCAATGGCGCGGCGCAGTTGTTCACGCAGCAATTCGCGGTCGTCCGGGTTGAGCAGGCTGATGCCGCTGAGGTCGGGAATGCCGTACTGCAGCATGCTGTCGTTGGCCAGGGTGTGGGCTTCGAACAGTTCCGGCTGCGACATCACCCGGGTGTTGAGCAGCGACTCCAGGTCGCGCGCCAGCGCACGGCGGAACTGCGGCAGCTCGTACTGCAGCGGGTCGGCGCCGTGGCTGATATCCGGCTGGTCGTCCAGTAGCCGGTCCAGCACCGATGGCAGGATGCGGGTGTGCCGCAGGCCGTTGTGCTGCATGGTCTAGATGCCGAACAGGGTGTGCAGCTGGCGGCCCAGCAGCCAGTGGTAGGTGCCCCAGATGGCGGCGGCAGCCAGCGCCAGCAGCGCAAAGTACAGCCACAGCGGTAGCTCATGGCGCACAAAGGCCTGGAAGCGCTGCGGCAGCTGCCAGTTGGGGGCGAAGTCGGCCTTGCCGCCGCGCACCTGCTGGATCTCCTGCCCCAGTTTATGGGTGAGGTAGCCCAGCTTTTCACTGCCTTCCAGCAGGTAGCGACCCTGGAAGCCCAGCAGCAGGCAGATGTAGTACACCTCCAGCTCTTCGATGTACTTGGCCGGATCCAGCCGCAGCTGTTCCAGGCGGTTGAAGAAGCCCTCCCCGGCCAGGTGCTCGCCGAACAGGCGCAGCTGCAGCGGCATGCGCTCCCATTCGTCGCGCAGCGCGAATTCGGACGCCAGCACGATTTCGTCCAGCAGTGCGCAGAACGCGTACTTGGCCTGGCCGATGGCATCCGGCGTTTTGCCGAAGTTGCGGGCATTGCGTTCGTACTGCTGCAGGAACTGGTCGATGCGGCGGTTGAATTCCACGCTGCTGCCCGGCGTGTTGCCGTCTTTCAGCAGGAACAGCAGGTAGACGCCGTCTTCCAGCATTTCACGCAGGCTGGGGCCACTGGCGGCGACGGCGATGGTGGCGGTTTGCTCGGCGGGGGTAGCGGCTGCTTGACTCATGTTGGCCTCAACGGAAAACGGCGATCAGTTCCAGGTTCACCCCGGACAGGGTCTGCGGCACGTAGATGCAGATGCTGCGCGATTGCAGCATGCGAGCGAAGATTTCGCCCTGCGGCTGCAGTGCAAAGTAGTGGTTGCCCACCCGCACCGGCATGGCGGACGGGGTCTGGGCGGCATGGCTCAGCGCCACGCCGCGCATGGCGGAGTTGAGGATTTTCTCCACGTCATCCGGCGCGCCGATCTTGAGCTTGAGCGGCACGTTGTCCAGCACCATGGCTGCCGGCTGATCGCTCTGCACCGACAGGTAGAAATCGACGTTGTCGAGGAAGCGGTCGCTCTCCAGCCGGCCGATGAAGAAGGACGCCTTGGGCGAATGCAGCGGGATGACGGCGTAGCGCGCCGAGATCACCGTTTCCAGCAGTTCGCGTATCTGCAGATCCAGCGTGGAGAACACCTGGTGCAGGTCTTCATGCTGGTAAGCCGGGATATCGGCCAGTGCGAAGCGGGTGGAAAAGGTCTGCAGCTCGCCGCAGAACTCGGCCAGCGCCATATACAGCTCCTCCGGGTGCAGCGGGCTGCTCAGCGACAGGTGACGCAGGCGGGCGAAGTTGCGGTTGACGCTATGCAGCAGCCAGAACGCGGAAATATCGCTGGCGCCGTACTCCATCACGCTGCGCGCCTTTTCGCGCTGCGCGCCGGCCAGCGCCTGGCTTTTCACCAGCAGGATGTCCAGCAGCCGGCGCAGCAGCTGCGGCAGCTTGCCGGCCGCGGCAATGCCCAGCAGCGGCGGCAGGTAGTCGTCCGCCAGCTGCCACTGCCCGGTGGCGTCCTTCTGCAGCCGGCACAGCGGGATCGCTTCGTAACCGTCGCGGTTTTCCTCTTCGAACATCAGCCGTACGTCCGGCTCCAGCACCGCCACTTCGGCCGGCAGCGCCTGGGTGTAGAGGTCGGCCAGCTCGCTGCTGCCACCCTGGTAGCGGCACGGCCGCCCCACTGCTTCGCCGTTGCGAGTGTTGCCGCCGTAGGGCTGCATGTCGGCGAGGCAGGCATACAGCGTGGTGGTCACGCCCAGCTGCGGCACGGCGGCCAGATCCCGCGACAGCGGCAGCGGCGCCGACTGCGGCGCCAGGTAGCAGCTGCCATCACGGAACAGCAGGCCCAGCGCATCCACGCGCACCATGCCGCCCTTGAGCGCCTGTTCGTCCAGGCTCAGTTGCTGCACACCCCAGGCGTGCCGGCTCAGCAGTTGCTGGCGCAGCACGGCATCCTGTTCAAGAAACAGCGATTGCTGCTGAAAGTGCTGCGGGCGCAGGAACATCCCCTCACCCCACTGTACGCGTTTGGCTGCTTGCATCGTCACATCCATCACAACGGCCTTGCGGCCAACTATTCAATCCACCGCGGCTAAATGGCACGCCACCTAGCGGCAATCCACCTGCTGCATTGCCGGCTGGCCCGGCATCGGCCTGGCTGGCGGTATCAGTGCGCGCAGGTAGCAATCCTCGGCACGGAACAGCAAGCCCACGCGCCGCACATCGTCGGCCTTGTACAGCAGCCGCCAGAACTGGCGATCCGGCTGGCGGAACATGCCCACCAGGCCGATGTAGGTCGCCTCTGGCGCTACCGTGAGCCCGCCTATCGTCGCCTTGGCACCGGGCAGCAGTGTCATCTCCTGGGCTAACAGCAAGTCGGGCGACAGCAGGTCCTTGTCCGACTTGCCCGCCATCAAGGCTTCCATGGTCAACCGGTTGAACGCCTGGTCCGATTTCAGCTGGTACACACGCACCACCATCGATAACGGCTTGCCATGAACGTCCTTGTTCAACAGCGCGGCAGCCTCACCGCCAACCAGTACCGGGGCATTGCCAGCGCAACCTGCGAGCAACAACAAAGACAACAGCCAGCCGGTGGCTGTGAGCCGGCCTGGCCAGTGGTTTCGAGGGAAGTACCGCAGCATTTGATGAGGATGCCTCTGGAAAACATGCCAAAGGCGCATCATAATTGAAAAGCATTTTTTCTACAAAGATCGACTTAAAATGTAGCTTTTACATAAAAATTAAAAATTCAAAATCAAATTACAAAGTCATTAAATGGATTGAACAGGAAATGTGGTCTGCAAACATGGTGCTGTACCTGGCACCCGGCATCTGCCTGGTGCTTGTTAGCCTGACCGTCTGGATCGGGCTGAAGTACTTCAGAAAAAATAATATTACATATGAAGAACATAGCAAAGAAAATGCAAGCAATGGCATGACCGTAATCTGTTCCAAAACAGCCATGCCATGGACTGCCGCCGGCAGGCAGCAGCCTGCCAGCACCATCGCAAGCAATCTGACAAACAACACAAAAAAATACTTTGTCATTGCCAGATTACCGCTTGCATCGCTATCTTTGGCAGCCATTTCTGTAGCAACCGTACTGAATTTAAGCAGCAGGCACGAATCATCAGGATTCATCCCTAACGAATACACACATAGCTCCCGGATCAAGCTCACGCTGCAGGAAGAACAACTGGTGCCGCCGCCACCGCTGCCGCCAGAAGCCTTCCGCGACGCCATCAGTGAACAGCCGCGCCTGAGCGGCGCGGATCGCGACTGGAATAGGCTGGACCCGGCATTCGTGCAAACCGTGCTGCGCGTCATGACCAGGATGGAGGCCCGCGGCTTCCCGATGACACTGCTGGAGGGATACCGCAGCCCGGAGCGGCAGGATGCGCTAGCCGGGCAGGCCACCTTGGTCACCAAGGCCAAGGGGGGGCAGAGCAAGCACCAGTACGGGCTGGCGGTGGATCTGGCCCCGGTGCGCAACGGCAAGGTCGTGATCTCGGAACGTGACCCATGGGCCATGCGGGCCTATGCCGCACTGGGAGAAGAAGCCGGCAGCGCCGCACTGACCTGGGGCGGCAACTGGAGCTTCAAGGATTACGGACACATCGAGCGCAGCGGCTCGCTGAAACAGTTGCTGTCGGCAGGCAACAAACCAACAGGAAGGTGAACGAGGTGGTGAAAAAGGGCTGGCGTCAACACGCCAAGATAGCTTCGGCAATCGGGTTTCTGATCCTGATCGCCCTGGTATGGTTTCTCGGGGAATGGCTGGGCCTGGCAACGATGGAAGCCCGGCTGGGCTGCATCATTGCCATCATGCTGCTGTGGGTGGTCAGCCTGCTGATCGGCCAACTGCTTGCCCGCCGTGCCAGCGGCCTGCTGGAAAAAATGCTCCGCCAGCAGGCTGACGATGCCGTCATCCACGCCGGCTCGGAAAAACGCGCCGAGGTCACCCTGCTGCGCCAGCGTCTGCTGGGCGCCATCGATACGCTGAAGAAGTCCAAGCTGGGCAACAACGGCGGCGGCGCGGCACTGTACGAGCTGCCCTGGTACATGATCATCGGCCACCCGGCTGCCGGGAAAAGCTCCGCCATCCTGCAGTCGGGCCTGACCTTTCCGTTCAGCGACAAGAGTGGCATCCAGGGTGTGGGCGGAACCCGCAACTGCGACTGGTTCTTCTCCACCGAAGGCGTACTGCTCGATACCGCCGGCCGTTATGCCACGCAGAGCGAGGATCGCGGCGAGTGGCTGGCCTTCCTCAAGTTGCTGAAAAAACACCGGCCGAAAGCGCCGGTCAACGGCATCCTGGTGGCCATCAGCCTGCCAGAGCTGGCGCAGCATCACAGCGAAGGCTTTGCACTGTATGTACGCCAGGTGCGTGAACGTATCCACGAAGTCAGCAGCACCTTCGGCAGGAACGTGCCGATCTACCTGGTTTTCACCAAGCTGGATCTGCTGGGCGGCTTCGCGGAGTTCTTCCAGGACCTGCCGGAAGCCGAGCGCGATCGTGTCTGGGGCTGCACGCTCACAGCAAACCAGGGCAATGGCTTCGACGCCGGCAATGTCGCCAGCCAGCAGTTCGAGCTGCTGTACCGCGGCCTGGTGCAGGCAGGTGAGGAAAAACTGCTGCAGTTCCGTGGCGACCAGGTGCGCCCGGCTCACTTCGCCTTCCCCATCGAGTTCCATGGTCTGAAGGAGGCGGTAAGCAAGTTCATCACCCTGCTGTACGAGGAAGACCCTTACCACACCCGCCCGCTGCTGCGCGGCTTCTACTTCACCAGCGCCCTGCAGGAAGGCACGCCGCGCATCGTGGCGGCCAATCGGGTACAGGGGCAGTTCGACCTGGCGCCGTCGCAGCGTGACAAGCCGCAGGTGCCAGCGTCCTACAGCTTTTTCCTGGGCGAGCTGTTCCGCAAGGTGCTGTTCCCGGACCAGCACCTGATTTCCCGTCAAAGCGCGCACGGCGGCAGCCGCTGGCGACTGGCGGCCATGGCGCTGGGCGTGCTGAGTCTGTGCACCTTGGCCGGGCTGTGGAGCTGGTCTTATATCGGCAACCAGCAGCTGCTGGCGGAAATCAGCAAGGAGCGTGCCTATGCACGCAAACTGGCCACCTCAGGCCAGCTCTACGATCGCCTGCGCGCGCTGCAACAGATGCAGACCCGCCTGGAGCAGCTGCAAAGCTACCGCCAGAACGGCGCACCGTGGCAGATCGGCGTTGGCCTGTACCAGGGCAACGAGCTGGAAACCGCGCTGCGCAACGAGTACTTCGCCGGCGTCAAATCGCTGATGCTCACTCCGATCCAGCGCAACCTGGAAACCACACTGCTGGCACTGGATCAGACACCGCCGCCAGTCCCGACCCCGACGCCGGCACCCAAGGTGGAGGCCAAGCTGACCACACCGCCGGCTGCCGCCCCCGCCAAACCACGCCCCAGGCTGCGTCCGCGCGCACCGGGCCAGGCACTGCCGAATATCCAGATCGGCGCACTGGACGATGGCCTGCGCGCCCGCCCGGTAGCACTTGCGGCCAACGACTACGCGGTCCGTCAGGCAACCTGGTGGCGTCACTCCGTGCACCCTGTGGCAACCAATTGGCAGGCTGACGGCTACGCGCTGCGGACAGTCAGCTGGAACCCGGCGGCAGCGCAAAGCAAGGCACAACAAGTAGTCACCGACACCATGGGTGCCAGCCGCAACCTGCCGGCCGGCAGCAGCACGCCGAGCAACCCGCAGGGCACCGCCGCTGCAGCGCCAGCCCCCAAATCGCCGCAGCTGGACGCCAGCTACAACGCGCTGAAAACCTATCTGATGCTGTACCAGCCGCAACGCATGGAGCCAGCCCATCTGGCCGACCAGCTGCCGCGCTACTGGCGCCCCTACCTGGAAGCGCAGCGCGGCCAGTACAGCAGCGATGAAGTCATGGCGGTAGCGGAAAAACTGCTGGCCTTCTACATCAGCCAGATCAAGGCACCGGACCTGCCGCTGATCTCGCCCAACCTGCGCGTGGTCACCCAGGCGCGTGACGTGCTGCGCGGCTCCTTCAAGCGCATGTCGGCGGAGGAGCGGGTATTCAACGAGATCCGTGCCCGCGCCAACACCCGTTACGCTCCGCTGACCGTGGCACGCATTCTCAACAATCGCGACCTCGACATTATGGCCGGCAGTCAGATGGTGGAAGGCGCCTTCACCCGTGAAGCCTGGGATCAGTACGTCAAGAACGCCATCGGCGAGGCCAGCAAGGGCGAGATCCGCAGCGACGACTGGGTACTGGCAGCCAGCAGCCAGGACAACCTGGGCAAGGACGGCGACGGCGAGAAGAACCGCGCGGCGCTGGAAGCCATGTACCGCGCTGGCTACAGCGCCAGCTGGAAGAAATTCCTGCAGGGCGTCACCGTGCGCGACTTCACCTCCCCGGCCCAGGCTGCCTCTGCCATCACCCGGCTGGCCGACCGCGAAAATTCGCCGATCAAGCTGATCCTGACGCGCGCCGCCACCGAAACCGCCTGGGACAACCCGTCCGAACTCAACCGCTCGCTGGAAAACGCCAAGCAGTCGGTACTGGAGAAAACCGCCAGCCTGCTCACCGGCGGCGGCAGCACCGAAGCCAAGAACAACGGCAAGCAGTATGGCGAGGTGGGGCAGCAATTCGCCGGCGTGGCCCTGCTGGTCAAGGGCGACAATGCGCCGCTCAACGGCTACCTCGACCAGCTGGCCAAGCTCAAGGCCAAGCTCGGCGCCATTGCCAGCACCGACGAGCCGGGCGCGCTGGCGCGTGCCACGCTACAAGCCACCTTCAACAACAGCGGCTCCGAGCTGGCCGACAGCATCGGCTATGTCGACAACGCGCTACTGGCGCAAAGCTCGCCGGACACCGCCAGCATGGTGCGCCCGATGCTGGTGCGCCCGCTGAGTGGTGCCTACAGCGCCCTGCTCGGCCCGGTCAGCACCGACATCAACCAGGCCTGGGCCGCCGAGGTGCTGCCACAGTGGCGCCAGCTGGCAGCCAAGTATCCGTTCAGCGACTCCGGCAGCACCGCCTCCATTGCCGAGATCAACCGCTTCCTGAAAGCCAATGACGGCACGCTGGACCGCTTCATCAACAAATACCTGGCCGGGCTGGTGCAAAAGCGCGGTGACGAACTGGTGCCTCGCGCCTGGGGTGAGCTGGGCATCAAGTTCAACCCGGCCTTCCTCAGCAGTGTCAGCAGCCTGAACGCCCTGGCCAGCGGCCAGCTGCAGGATGGTGACGGCCTGCGCTTCGAGCTGCAGCCGCAGCCCACCCCCGGCCTGTCGGAAATCGTATTCGACATCGACGGCCAGGAGCTGCGCTACCGCAACGGCCCGCAAGCCTGGCAGCCGTTCACCTGGAGCGGCAACGGCCAGGGCTCGGGCGCGCGCATCCAGGTGCTCAGCTACAACGGCGCCAGCAGCGTGGTGGCCAACTACGCCGGCGGCATGGGGCTGATGCGCCTGCTGGCCAGCGCCAAGGTGGTGCAGGACGGCCCGGATGGCACCGTGCTGGCCTGGCCGCTGCGCAAGGCGGAAGGCGAAGCCCAAACCGTGCGCATCACCTTCCGGGTAATCAGCGGCGTGAACCCGCTGCAGCTGACCCGTCTCAACAAACTGACGTTGCCCGAGCGCGTGACGTTGTAACCGGGAATGATGCCTTGAGCTTCACTTTCAAACGCCCTCAGGAAGTCGGCACCTCGTACTGCATCTTCGGCAAACTGCCGCGGCGCGCCGACTTCATTCGCATCAATGCTACCCACCCGGCGGCGGCGCAGCTGGACCAGCTACTGGCCGACAGCGTCAGCCTGCTGTCGGCGGACACCGACGCCGTCGCCCGCTACCGCGCCATGCCCGGCTCCTGCTTCGTGCTGCGCAGCCGCGACCGCGCCTGGCTGTCGCTGGGCGTAATCCAGCCCAGCCATGACGAAAGCGGGCGCAACTTCCCGCTGGTTGCCGCCACCCAGCTGCCGGCCGCGCTGACGCTGCCGCCGCTGGCGGTGCTGCTGCTGGCTGGCGAGCTGTTCTTTACCGGCCTGAAGGAGCAGCTGACCAGCGCCATAGACAACTCGGTGGAAATGCTGGCCTGCCGCCAGTTCCTGGAGGCGCAGTCGCTGTTCGGCGCGGCATCCAGCGACGACGTGGCGCTGGCCGAGCTGCTGCTGGGCCATCACCTGACTACCACCGCGGCGCAGCA
Source organism: uncultured Vogesella sp. (assembly GCA_946479405.1). Next base: position 50 of record CAMLGD010000130.1, on the reverse strand, counting down.
GCTGGACAGCCTGCTCGCCCGCCTGCAGGGGCAGTCGCTGGAGGCCACCC
>CAMLGD010000129.1 GCA_946479405.1 uncultured Vogesella sp. | reverse complement strand
GCCCACTACGTCCACGGCATCGAAATGGCGCTGGACGACCTGCAGACCGCCATTCAGGAAGAGTGGCTGCGCAAGCAGGTGGAGAAATACCTTAGCGAGGAAGAAAAGCAGCAGATCGCCGCCATGGGCTGGGACAAGCTGATGGAAACCCTGCGCCAGCGGCTGGAAGAACAAAAGGAACGCCACCAGGGCGGCAACAAGTGGATAGGCACCGGCGGCACCAGCCCGTTCGGCGCCTATGGTTACAACCCGGAGGGTGTGCGTATCGGCCAGCAGGAGTCGCGCCACCGCCGCGCGGTAAAAGTGTGGGACCAGCGTGAATTCCGCAATTTCGATGACTCAGTCGAACTGGGCACTCGCAATATCAAGGTGGCGCTACGCCGCCTGCGCGAATTCGCCCGCGCCGGTGCCGCCGAAACCCTGGATCTGCCAGCCACTATTGCCGCCACGGCAAAAAATGGTGGCCTGCTGGATGTACAGATGGCGCCGGAGCTGCATAACGCGGTGAAGGTGCTGGTGTTGTTCGATGTTGGCGGCTCGATGGATGACCACATCCGCGCCTGTGAGGAGCTGTTCTCGGCGGTCAAGACCGAGTTCAAGCATCTGGCGTACTACTACTTTCACAACTGCGTGTACGAAAGCCTGTGGCAGGACAACGCCCGCCGCTTCAACCAGAAAACCCCCACCTGGGATGTGATCCATACCTTCGGCCAGGACTACAAACTGATCTTTGTCGGCGATGCCAGCATGAGCCCGTACGAAATCGTACTCAAGGGCGGCAGCGTGGAGCACATGAACGACGAGCCGGGCGAAGTGTGGCTGCGCCGCCTGCTGGCGCAATTCCGTCATGCGGTGTGGTTGAACCCGCTACCGGAGCAATCGTGGCAGTACACGCAATCCGTGCAGATGGTGCGCGAGCTGTTGGGCGAACGCATGTTTCCACTGACGCTGGAGGGACTGACAGCGGCGATGAAAGCACTGAAACGCAGCGGTACCTGATCAAAAAGGCCATGCCAGTGGGCGGGCCTTCCCTGCCAATCAGCAAGGCCGCCAGCTACCCCGCACCGGGTCTTATGTTGGCCGCATTCACTACCCGAATATTATCGCTCCGCAGTGACCCAGTCACAGCCAGCCATCCTAGCGCTTAAGCTGTAGCCGTCTCCGCAGCTTGCCGGCATGCTCGACATGCCGGGGTGGTGGTACAGGCATCAACCGCCGCTAGCAGCGCCACCCTGTGCCTTCTCGATACGCCGCGCAAATACCTTCATCTCCTTGGCGGCCTGGATATCGCCCTTGCCCTCGGCGATGGCGATGCCGGCGTGGTAAGCCGCCAGTGCGGCATCGGCATCGCCGGCATTCAGCAGCGCCTTGCCTAGCAGCTTCCACGCGGCGGAAAAGTCGTGCTGTTTTTCCAGCGCCTGACGCGCATAGTTGGCTGCTTGCCCCCAGTCCTCTGTCTTGGCGTATTCGTTGGCGATACCAAAGCGCAACATGGCACCATCACGCGGGCCATCCAGCAGCTTCAACAGGTTGTCCAGCATGTTCATCGCATCTGCCTCGGTCTTGATCTGGCCAAAGCTTGCTCCCGCCAGTGCCGACTGGCAACCCTGCGGCCAACGTGGGGGTTGGCCGCAGCAATAAAAAAACCCCGCCGTGGCGGGGTTTTTACTCTACGAGTGCTTACTCGGCGCGCGGTGCGCGACGCTCGCCACCGTGACCGCCCTGACGCGGGCCGCTGCTGCCACGGCCGCCGTAGCCGCCGCTCTTGCCAGCGTAGCCGCTGCCCGGCTTGCGATCACCGTAACCACCACGGCGTTGACCATCGCGAGCGCCTGCACCTTGCGGGCGGCGGCCTTTCGGCGGGCGACGGGTCGGTTCCATGCCCTGGATCACGGCCTCGGTCAGCTGACGCTTCAGGTACTGTTCGATACGACGCACGCGGTGGAATTCACGCGATTCGGCGATGGTGATTGCCACGCCGCTACGGCCGGCACGACCGGTACGACCGATACGGTGTACGTAGTCTTCCGCCTGCTTCGGCAGATCGTAGTTCACTACCAGGCCAATGCCCGGTACGTCGATACCACGCGCAGCCACGTCGGTAGCCACCAGAATCTTGATGCGACCGCGACGCAGGTCGTTCAAGGTGCGGTTACGCCAGCTTTGCGGCATGTCGCCATGCAGGCAGGCGGCGGAGTAACCCATGTCGCACAGCTTGTCGGCGATTTCTTCGGAACCGATCTTGGTAGCGGTGAACACTACGGCCTGATCGAAATTGGATTCTTTCAGGATCGCGTCCAGCAGACGGTTCTTGTGGTTGTTGTCATCGGCGTACAGCAGATGCTCTTCAATGTTGCCGCTTTCTTCCTTGCGTTCGATTTCGATACGCTGCGGTTCGCGGGTCATGCGCTCTGCCATCTTGCCCACGATACCGTCCAGAGTGGCGGAGAACAGCAGGGTCTGACGCTCGGCCGGGGTGGCGGCAACGATGGTTTCGATGTCTTCGATGAAGCCCATGTCCAGCATGCGGTCGGCTTCGTCAAGCACCAGCATTTCCAGGCGGGAGAAATCGATACGGCCCGAGCGCATGTGGTCCATCAGGCGGCCCGGAGTGGCCACGATGATGTCCACCGGGCGCGACAGGGCGCGGGTCTGGAAGCCGAAGGAAGCGCCACCTACCAGGGTAACGGTACGCAGGAAGCGCATGCCTTCACCGTAAACCAGGGCGTTCTTTTCAACCTGTTGTGCCAGTTCGCGAGTCGGGGTCAGTACCAGTACGCGCGGACCGTTGCCGGAGCCTTTGGAACGCTCGCTAACACGGGTCAGTGCCGGCAGCAGGAAGGCTGCGGTCTTGCCGCTACCAGTCTGCGCGGAAACCAGCAGATCGCGGCCAGCAATGGCAGCAGGAATGGCTTCGGCCTGTACCGGAGTCGGGGTGTCGTAGCCGGCGGTTTCGATGGCCTTGGCAACAATGGTCGGCAATCCGAGATCGGAGAAATGCATGTCTATCCTTTCAGTCCAGCCGGGTAGGCTGGGTGTAAGCCCGCTTGAGGGGTAACAGGTCATCGAACCAACCTGACAAGCGGCAAACAGCGGTCCTGAAAAGAGGACATGGCGGCAACAGGCCAAAAGGCGTCAGAGGCGATGAAATATCAGAGGCCGGCGGCGCGGGTTGAATCCGCCGGCTAATTTCGAAGAGGCCGCACTATAACGAAAATATTTTTTTATTGCAAGAGATTTTCATGACAAGCAGCGACAAGCCCCTGATTTTTCAGCATCGGGCAGGATTGCATGCAAAAAAACATCAAGCAAGCGCCGACAACCAATGCAGCGTGTCCTGCGTGCGTGCCGTGGGCCGATATTCTGCAGCGCACCAGCCGGTGTAGCCCAGTTCATCCAGCAAAGCAAAGTATTGTGCCAGCGGCAGTGTGCCGCTGCCCGGCTCACCCCTGCCCGGCGCATCGGCAAACTGGATATGTGCGATAGCCGGCAGATAGCGGCGCAACAGCGCCGGAATATCCTGCTGCATGCGTGCCATGTGATACAGGTCAATCTGCATGCCAATGTCACAACAATTACCATCCAGCAGCAGCGTCGCCAATTCATCGGCAGTCCGCAGCAGAAAGCCCGGCATATCCAGATCGTTGATCGGTTCGCACAATACCCGGATGCCAAACGGGCGGAAGTAGTCCGCAGCACGCACCAGGTTGCCCGCCAGTACCGTCAGCGCTTGCGCGCGCGACACGCCGTCAGGCAGCCGCCCCGGCAACACATTGACCATGCGGGCGCCCAGCGCCTGGGCGTAGGCCAACGAAACAGGCAAGGCGGCAGCAAACTCGGCCATCCGCGCCGGATGGCCGGCCAACCCCGCCCCGCCCTGCATCAAATCGCCGGCGGGCACGTTGATGAGTATCACCTGCACCCCGGCCGCCCGTGCCGCCGCTGCCAGCACATCAGCCGGATAGTCATAGGGAAACTGGATTTCCACCGCTGCAAAGCCCGCAGCGGCAGCGGCCACAAAACGCTGCGGCAGCGGCAGTTCGGTAAACAGCAGACTCAGGTTGGCCGCAAATTTCAGCATGACCCTGCTCCGTCATACAGTTCGATCACACTGGAAAGATCACGCTGCGCATTGCCGTCCTGCTCAGCATGCTGCTGCATCAATTGCTGTGCCAGAGCAGCAAGCGGCAGCACGCTGCCACTCTCCTGCCCCAGCACCAGGGCATTACCCAGGTCTTTTAGCAGAGTCGCCACCCGCCACTGCACCGGCTCGAAACTATGCGCTGCCATACGCGGCACCAGCATCTGGAATGGCAGCGAGTCGGCGAAGCCACCCGCCAATGCCGGCGCCAGCTGCGCAGCATCCACACCTGCGGCGGAGGCAAGACGCACGGTTTCGGCGATCAGCATGGCATTGCTGGCGACGATCAGTTGATTGCAGACCTTGGTCACCTGCCCGGCCCCTACCGGCCCCATGCGGGTAACGCGCTGCCCCAGATGCGCCAACAGTGGACGCAAGATCTCGATGTCCGCTTCGTTGCCACCGGTCATGATCACCAGTTGGCCACTCTCGGCGCCGCGCACGCCGCCCGATACCGGTGCATCCACCCAGCGCATGCCGGTTTGCGCCATCAGCTTGGCGGCCATCTCGCGCGTCGCAGCCGGCGCGATGCTGGAAAAATCCACCAGTAGCTGGTCGGCACGGGCATGCTCAGCGATGCCATCCGCAGCAAACAGCAGCTGCCGCACCGCATCGGTATCCGACACGCACAGCATCACTACGTCGCAGCGGGCTACCAGCTCGGCAACGCTCTGCGCCAGCACCGCGCCCTGCCGGCACAAGTCATCCGCCTTGCCTGGGCTACGGTTCCACACCGTCAGCGTCACCCCTGCCTGTAGCAGCCGCTGACACATGGGCACGCCCATCAGCCCCAGACCAATGAATCCGATATGCACGTTTCCTCCGCTGCGGCCAACGCTGCCGCCGTCTAGATGAACCGCGATGATGCCAGCGCCAAATGGCGCAGTGCAAAAAAAGCGGGCCGGCCACATGGCCAGCCCGTCAAGGTATTGCAACAAGGGAAGGACTGATAACGGCACGGTGGTACCGCCAATCACTCCACGCAGAGATAGCAAAATCTCGACGTGCAGGCAGATTACCTGCAACACCATGACATTTCAATGACAGGCCAAAACAAGCCTGCAGCCGCTTTGCGCTACAATCGCGCCCTTTTGAACGATGCAGGACAGCAGTCGCATGGATTTTCACAGCTCCCGTTATCAGGCCAGCCGCCCTTGGGCCAAGCGCATCGCCCAGGTTTTCCAGCAGGCTACCAGCGTGTCGCAGGCGTGTAGCGACGCCGCCAGCATCGTGCAGCGCGAGCTGGAACAGGCCGCCAGCCTGTATCAGCTGAACGATACCCAGCGTGAGACCGAGTTCGTGCTGGCCGAGGCTTACGGTCAGTTTATTCGTGATGGCCGCCGAATTTACGCACTAGTGCCCGCGCTGCAAGCCGCGCTGGCGCACACCCGCGCCCCCGCAGCCCTGCCATCGCAGCCAACCCTGCCGACCGGCACCTTCATGTTACAACTGGTACATTGCGGCCAACATAGCGCCGCCTTCGTGACCCACGATGCCACCGCCAAGCGGCTGGACATGCTGTTGCTACAGCCGGACTTCGCCCCAGCGGACAAGCCGTGGTTTGCCCGCATGGAGGCTGCACTGACATTGGGAGTGAACTATCCGGACTCGGTACAGGTACCGGACACCCCGGCACTGGCGCATTGGCGGCCGTGGCTGCAAGCCGCGTTCGGCACCCTGGCGCTATTGACCCAGCCACGACTGCAACTGGACAGCAGTTGGCTGCAGCCCTTGCCAGCAGCTGCCAGCGCGCTACTGGCCAATGGCAACCAGAAGGAGCGGCAAAAGCTGCGCGCCGAACAGCTGAAACAGGGCAATCAGGAGGTATTGCAGGCCAGCATGCCCGGCTTGCCGGCAAGCTGGCCGCAAACAGTGCGCGCCGGCTACTGGCGCAGCCAGGCCGGCAAGAATGCACAGGCGGAAAAACTGGTGTGGGTGGCGCCGCGCGCCGAGACCGCTACAGAAACTGCGTAACCAGCTGACGCAGGGTGTCGATCTCGAACGGCTTGTCACAGATGGCCGACACCCCCGCCTCCTCCACCGCCGCCAGGCGAGCAAAATCCTGCTCGCCGGAAATCATCAATACCGGGCTGGCCATGTTCACCGGATGGCTGCGGATGTATTCGATCAGCGCCTTGCCATCCATTTCCGGCATGTTGTAGTCGGTAAGGATCAGGTCGAAACGCTGCGCATCCAGTAACGGCACCGCCTCGGCACCATTGCCGGCCTCGCTGATCTGTTCGAAGCCCATGCGTTCCAGCACCGAGCGCAGGTAGTGGCGCGAGGTCACGCTGTCGTCCACCAGCAGCACCTGACGTGCATCCAGATCGAACCCCTCCAGGCTGGAGCGCAGTTCTTCCGCGTTCAGATAATCCAACGCCGAGCACAGCCCCCGATCCAGCTGCACCAGGGTGAACGGCTTGGGCAGGATGGCCATGGCGCCGGCCTGGCGAATGGCATCCAGCTGCTGAGGCCGTGTTTCGCTGGAAATCAGCACAAAGGGCATCTCGCGCAAGTCTTCGTCGCCGCGCATGGCCACCACCAGATCCGCGCCAGTCATATCCGGCAGATACATGGCACTTACCACGATGTCCGGGCGCGGCGCAGTGCGCATGCAGGTCAGAGCGGCAGCACCATCGGTGCAAATGGTCACTCTTTCGATACCCAGCTGTTGCAGGTAACCCTGAATGATGGTGCCCTGCGGGCGCGATGGTTCAACCAGGCAAACGGTCAGATGGTGCAGATCAAACATGGTGTCCTGTCCTGTAGCGAGCAGCCTGTCAGCATACCGACAAAGCCAGTGCCGGCTAATGCTAACACCACATAAATGCACATTTATTAAAAAGCCAATGCTTAACAGTGCGGCTTTTACACCACCACTGCCTGCTGCTCCAGCCACTGGCAGAAGGCGTGAATCGCACCATCGTCCAGCGCCGCGCGCGGCGCAATCCAGCAGTAATCGCGCACCGGCACCACCGGTGCGGCCAACGGTGCCACCAGCTTGCCGCTATCCAGCGCCTGCTGCGCCATCGGCAATGGCCCCAGCACCACGCCGAGCCCATCGATTGCCGCCTGCAACGCCAGGGAAAAGCGGTCGAAATGCAGGCTACTGACCGGCTTCAGATCCGGCACCCCGGCCAGGGTGAACCAGCGCTGCCAAGCGGTCGGACGGGTATCGGCATACAGCAGGGTGTGCCCAGCCAGATCGGCGGCGGTCTGCAGCGGGTTGGCCGCCAGTAGCGCCGGACTGCACAGCGGCAGCTCCCACTCTTTCAGGAACGGCTTGGCGATATGCCCCGGCCAATCGCCCGGACCGCGGCGGATGGCGATATCGAACGGCGCCTCCAGTCGGCTGATATCGCGATCCGAGGTCACCAGGTGCAGGTCGATATCCGGATACTGCGCCCGAAAACTGGCCAGCCGCGGCAACAGCCAGAACATGGCCAGCGTGGGCGTGGAGTTGATCGACAAGCGCCGCTGGCGGTCCGGTTGCAGCAGCTGTGAGGTGGCATTGGCAATCAGATCCAGCCCATCCTGAATCTGTACCAGATAGCGCCAGCCGGTCTCGGTCAGCTTGACGCGACCGCTGGCCCGCTCGAACAACGGCACATCCAGCCATTCTTCCAGCTGCTTGATCTGCTTGCTCACAGCACCATGGGTAACGTGCAGCTCGTTGGCTGCGGCAGAAAAGCTTTCCAGCCTTGCTGCCGCCTCGAAAATACGCAATGCGTTGAGTGGGGGGTAAGTGCTCATGCTGTGATTTTAACTCACAGCCAGTGTTTCGATTACTCGTTTGTGCTCACTGGTGCTTGCGCGTAATCTTCCTGTAGTCACCACCGGGTAGAACCATCGCGTCCCCGGGTGCCTGTCGCAGACACCCCGCTGCCGACAGACTTGTTGCAAACAACCCAAGCACAAAGGTCCCGAGCCATGCTACAAGCTTACCGCCAACACGTTGCAGAGCGCGCCGCACTGGGCATTCCGCCGCTGCCGCTGAACGCCAAACAGGTTGAAGAACTGGTTGAACTCCTGAAGAACCCGCCGGCAGGCGAAGAGGAGACCCTGGTTGAGCTGATCACCCACCGTGTTCCGCCGGGCGTGGACGATGCCGCCAAGGTAAAAGCCTCCTTCCTGGCCGCCGTGGCCGAGGGTAGCGTGAAGTCGCCGCTGATCTCCCGCGCCAAAGCCACCGAACTGCTCGGCACCATGCTGGGCGGTTACAACGTCAAGCCGCTGATCGACCTGCTGGCCGATGCCGAAGTCGGCGCCGTCGCAGCCGAAGGCCTGAAGAAAACCCTGCTGGTATTCGACTTCTTCCACGACGTACAAGTACTGGCTGAAGGCGGCAACGCCAATGCCAAGGCCGTACTGCAAAGCTGGGCCGATGCCGAGTGGTTCACCAGCCGCCCGGAAGTGGCACAGAAAATTACCGTCACCGTATTCAAAGTGCCGGGTGAAACCAACACCGACGACCTGTCGCCAGCACCGGATGCCTGGTCCCGCCCGGACATTCCGCTGCACTACCTGGCGATGCTGAAAAACACCCGCCCGGACGCTGCCTTCAAACCGGAAGAAGACGGCAAGCGCGGCCCGATGCAGTTCATCGAAGATCTGAAGAAAAAAGGCAACCTGGTTGCCTACGTGGGCGACGTAGTCGGCACCGGCTCCTCGCGCAAATCCGCCACCAACTCGGTGGTATGGGCCACAGGCCAGGACATCCCGTTCGTACCGAACAAGCGCTTCGGCGGCGTAACCCTGGGCGGCAAGATTGCTCCGATCTTCTTCAACACCCAGGAAGACTCGGGCTCGCTGCCGATCGAAGTAGACGTTTCCAAGCTGGAAATGGGCGATGTAATCGACATCTACCCGTACGAAGGCAAGATCGAGAAAGACGGCCAACTGGTTGAAAAATTCAGCCTCAAGTCCGACGTACTGCTGGACGAAGTCCGCGCCGGCGGCCGTATCAACCTGATCATCGGCCGCGGTCTGACTGCCAAGGCACGCGAGGCGCTGGGCCTGCCCGCCTCCACCGAATTCCGCCTGCCGAAAGATCCGGCCGACAGCGGCAAGGGCTTCTCGCTGGCACAGAAAATGGTTGGCCGCGCCTGTGGCCTGCCGGAAGGCAAGGGCGTGCGCCCGGGCACTTACTGTGAACCGCGCATGACCACCGTTGGCTCGCAGGACACCACCGGCCCGATGACCCGCGACGAGCTGAAAGACCTGGCTTGCCTGG
>CAMLGD010000128.1 GCA_946479405.1 uncultured Vogesella sp. | reverse complement strand
TGTGGCGTCGGGATGGGGTGGTCGCTGGTTGGCGCCACGCCATGCCCCAACGCCGGCCCTTCCTCCTGCTGCGGCCAACGTGGGCCGCAGCAGGGCGAGATCACCGGTAAGCAAAAAAAGCCCGCGCAAGCGGGCTTTGCTGTTGCGGCCGCTGGCACTGTGCCAATCATCGCGGGTCAGCACTTCCCATCGTTCAATCTCGCCGCAGCTTGCTACCAACGAGTGAGAAACAGTATGCAGTCGGATCGTGTTGGCGGGCGTGGTTGGGCTGGGGTATGGGCCGCTTCAGAGCAAGCGATAAAACAACCGGTCGATGCGAAGCTTGCCCAAGCGGCCTAGGAGCTTGCGTACCTTTTCCGGGTAGTCCTGCAGTCTCTGCAATTCTCGGTAGTGATGCAGCACGGAGGTGTGTTGGCGAATGCTCGCTAATTCCTCAGCTATCTGGGTTTGCAGAGTGTGCTGCGGATCGTGAATCAGCAGGCCATTTTCCAGGTCGAGGGTGAAGGCGCGTGGATTCAGGTTGTTGCCGGTAATCAGCATGTACTGTTGATCAATCCACAGGCCTTTCAGGTGGTAGCTGTTACCCTCATATTTCCACAGGCGCAGTATGAGTTGGCCGCTTTGCAAGTAGAATTGGCGCTTGCGGGCAAAGCGTCGCAGGTTCATTTCATACAGGTAGGGCAGGCAACCAATGATTTTGAACGGCTGTTCTGGTGGAATGTAGAAATCGTTGGCCTGTTTGTCGCCGACAATGATTTCAACCTTGATGCCGCGTGCGAGCAAAGCGTCGATCTGCAGCAAGACACTGCGTGGCAGATTGAAATAAGGCGTGCAAATAACCAGCTGTTGGCGCGGCTGGCGTAATAGCTGCAGCAGCAGGCCATTGAACGGGTTGCCGCGTCCCTGTCCACTGATGGGATGGATACTGCTGCTACCACTAGGTGCCACCGCTGGCAGTCGATACTGCGTGTGCGCCAGCTTTTGGCGTAGCTGGCGTATCAATTGCCGCTGGGCGCGGCTATTCGTTTCTGATGGGCGATCCAGACGAATAACAGCCGGGTCGGTGGCGAGCTGTGCTATCAGGTAGTGCGACATGCTGTCGGCCAACTCTGGATGCCGCAACAGGTGGTAGCGATCAAAACGATAGCGCTCGCCTACGTGCAGGTAGACGTTGTTGAGGCTGGCGCCGCTGTAGAGCACATCGTTATCGATGATGAAGCCCTTCAGGTGCATTACCCCGAACAGTTCCTTGCTTTGCACTGGTACGCCGTAGATGGCCAGGTTGGCTAATGGCTGCTGCTGCGCGCGCTGTTGATACCAGGCGGCATTACCGGCCTGCTTTCCTTGCCCGATCAGGCCGCGCTGTGCGCGGTGGGCGTCTACAAACAGTCGTATATCCAGTTGCGGATTGTTGCTGGCGGCCTGATATAGCGCTTCCAGCACTTCTTCTCCGGCTTCGTCCTGCTGCAAATAGAGTGCTGCCAGATGAATGCGATTTTTGGCGCTGCGAATCAGGGTGAGCAGGGTTTGACGGAATTCACTGGCCGAATGCAGGGTTTGCATGCAGTCAGCTGGCATGGTGAAGCCCGGCAGGCTTTCCAGAGCAGGTTTACGAGAGAAAAACGGCATGAGGGTTAACTGTCGAGGCAACAAGCGATGCTAACACTTGTGCCAAGAAAAAGGGCCGGCTAGGCCGGCCCGGTTGGCTTACTTGCCAGTCTTGAACTCTTGCCACAGGCGAGTGGTCAGGCGCTGGGTTTTCGGATCCATGCTCGGCATCACGAAACTCTTGGCCACAACGTCCTTGCCTGGGAAGATGGATGGATTGGCCAGGTTCTGCTTGTCGATGAACGGGCGGGCCGCCAGGCTGCCCGGTGCATAGCTCACCGAGTTGGCATTGGCTGCTGCCACCTTGGCATCCAGCATGTAATTGATCCAAGAGTAGGCATTGTCCACGTTCTTGGCGTCTTTCGGCATCACCATGCTGTCTACCCAGATCGCCACACCTTGCTTCGGCACCAGCGGCTGAACTTTCACGCCATTCTTGGCTTCTTCGGCGCGCTTCTTGGCGATGTTCAGGTCACCACCGTAGCCCAGCACCATGCACAGCGAACCACCGGCCAGCTCGTTGATGTAACCGGAGGAGGAGAAGCGAGTGATGCTGCTACGCAGCGGCTTGAGCAGCGCTGCGGCGGCCTTGTAATCAGCTTCGCTGGTGCTGGCCGGATTTTTGCCCATGTAGTGCAGGATCACCGGGAACACTTCCGCCGGGGAGTCCAGCATGCTCACGCCACAGCTCTTCAGCTTGGACAGGTATTCCGGCTTGAACAGCAGGTCCCACTGGTTATCCGGCAGCTTGCCGCCCAGTGCCTTGTTGACCTTGTCCGGGTTGATGCCGATGGTGTTGATACCCCAGAAGTACGGTACCGCGAACTTGTTGCCCGGGTCGAAAGCGGTCATCAGCTTCATTAGCTCCGGATCCAGATTCTTGTAGTTCGGGATCTTGGCGCGATCCAGCGGCTGATACAGCCCACCCTGGATCTGCTTGGCCAGGAAGGTATTGGACGGATGCACCAGGTCGTAGCCGGATTTGCCGGTCAGCATCTTGGCCTGCAGGATCTCGTTACTGTCGTACACGTCGTAACGCACCTTGATGCCGGTGGCTTTCTGGAAATTCGGGATGGTCGACTCGGCAATGTAGTCCGACCAGTTGTAGACGTTCAGTTCTTTGGTGGCGGCCGCAGCGCTACCAGTGATGCCTGCCAGGGCCAGCCCGAGTGACAGGGCCAGGATAGATTTCTTCATGGTTTCTCCTTGAAGTGCTCCCGCAGAAGCCTGTAAGCGTTATATACAACAAGCCTGCTAATTAAACCCCCCCGTAGGGGAGAAAACAACTCTGATGATTTAATAAATCGAAGTGCATAAACCAATGGCACGGCCTACGCCTGATCCAGCAGATGCGTACGCTCCCATTGGCTTATCTGCTGCTGAAAATCAGCCAGCTCTACCCGTTTGAGGGCAATGAACTGGCTAACAAATTCGTTGCCCAGCAATTGGGTCAGTCTGCTGTCTGCCGCCAATGTGGTTAATGCGACAGCCAGGTCCGGTGGTAGCGTGGCCTGCTTGCCATAGGCGCTGCCGGTGAGTGCTGGCGTAGCCGGCAATTCGGCTTGCAGACCAAGCAAACCGCAGGCCAGCGTGGCGGCCAGTGCCAGGTAAGGGTTGCAGTCGATGCCGGGCAGGCGGTTTTCCACTCGCCGCGCTTGTGCGGCAGATGCTGGTACGCGCAGGCCGCAGCTACGGTTGTCGTAACCCCATTCCACATTGATGGGGGCCGCGGTATTGGCCGCCAGCCGGCGGTAGGCATTGGGGTTGGGGGCCAGTAGCGCCATGGCGGCCGGCAGATGCTGCTGCAGCCCGGCGATGTAGTGTGCAAAGCGCGGATGTTCGCTGCCGTCAGCACGGCTGAAAACATTGCGGCCAACCTTGTCCTGCAGGCTCTGATGAATGTGCATGGCGCTGCCGGGCTGTCCGGCAAACGGCTTGGCCATAAAGCAGGCTTTCAGGCCGTGTCCCGCTGCCAGCGCACGCAGGGTGCGCTTCAGCAGAAAGACCTGGTCGGCCAGCTGTAGCGCGTCGCCGTGCTGCAGATTGAGTTCGTATTGGCCGTTACCGACCTCGTGCAGCAGGATGTCGGTGGCAATGCCCTGCTGATGGCACTGCTGCTCCAGTGCGGCAAAGAAACCTTCGTGTTGCTGGGCATGATCCAGCGAGTAGGCCGCCCCCGGTGCTTCCGCCTGCTGGCCGTCGGCGTTCAGCAGGTAAAACTCGATTTCAGGAGCCACCTGCGGCGTCAGCCCTGCCTGTTGGTATTGCGCCAGCACCTGCTTGAGCACGCTGCGTGGGGCAAACGGCACCATGCGACCGTCTTCGTAGTGGCAATTGTGAATCAGCTGCGCAATGCGGCGCCCGTTGCCCGGCTTCAGGCTGAGGCTGCTGTCGTCCGGTAGTAGCAGCATGTCCGGGTCGTTGTCCGGCACCAGCTGTTGCTGTGGATCGCCCATCAGCGTCTGCAGCAGGCTGACTTGCGGAAAATGCAGCTGGCCGCTGTGGGGGTAGTGGCTGACCGGTACCAGCTTGCCGCGTGGCAGGCCGTTCAGGTCGGGGATAAGGCATTCAATGTGGGTGATGGCGTGCGCTTGCAGCCAGTCCTGGCGTGTTTGACTCATGGAATAGCTCCGTCAGTTGGGCAGTAGAAAAGACAGCGGTGCGATGCTGCTTGCTGCCTCCGACGGCGCTGAGTGGCTGTTCGAACACGCCAAACGCCAGCTGGCTGCCGCGGCGGGGTGGCCAAGGCGCAGAACTGCAGTCCATGAGCGGCTCCAGGTGGCGGTGTGTCTAATTTTTTAGCCGAATATTCGATATTTCGTCAATTTTATTTAACGAAAGCTATTGGACGTGGCGTGGGTGTGTGACACCGGCGCCACGCTCGCAACAACCGGCGCTGCATGGCGCACAAATGCGAAATGTGCAAAAATCGAGCCAACTAACGAACTACAGGTTTTTCCATGCTGGACCGGGACGGATATCGCCCCAATGTCGGAATCATCCTCGTGAATGGCAAAAACGAGGTGTTCTGGGGCAAGCGGGTGCGTGAGCACTCGTGGCAATTTCCGCAAGGAGGCATCAAACCTGGCGAAAGCCCCGAAGCCGCCATGTACCGCGAGCTTTTGGAAGAAGTCGGCCTGCTGCCGCAACATGTCAAGATTCTGGGACGCACCCGCGACTGGCTGCGCTACGACGTGCCAACCAACTGGGTACGGCGCGAATGGCGCGGTAGTTACCGCGGTCAGAAACAGATCTGGTTCCTGTTGCGCATGGTTGGCCGCGAGTGTGATGTCTGCCTGCGGGCAACCAGTCACCCCGAGTTTGATGGCTGGCGCTGGAACGACTACTGGGCGCCGGTGGATGCGGTGATTGAATTCAAGAAAGATGTGTACGAGCGTGCGCTGACCGAGCTGACCCGCTTCCTCAAGGGGGTGGAAAGCTACAGCGACTATCTGAAACGGACAGGCGGGGGCGACGCGCCCTAGCCCGGAGTGGCCGGACTCGTGATGATCTCTTCTTTTCCACGGCCACGCGCTGCATTTGCAGCCGTGGCCGTTGTTGCTGCCTGGTCGGCATGGCAACCGCATGATGCCGCCACCTGGTGGCTGGAGGCGCTGCCTGCAGTTGTGGGGCTGCCACTGGTGTGGCTGCTGTGGGGGCGCTTTCCATGGACCAGGTTGGCCGCATGGGCGATGGCGCTGCACGCCATCATCCTGCTGATCGGCGCACACTACACCTACGCGCTGACGCCGCTGGGCTTCTGGCTGCAGGATTTTTTCGATTTCAGCCGCAATCACTACGATCGTATCGGCCACCTGGCGCAGGGCTTTTTTCCGGCGCTGCTGGCGCGCGAGGTGCTCCATCGCAAGACGCCGTTGCGTGGCAGCTGGCTGGCATTCCTCACTACCTGCTTCTGTCTGGCCTTCTCTGCGCTGTACGAGCTGATTGAATGGTGGACCGCGCTGGCGCTGGGGTCGGGAGCCGATGCCTTTCTCGCTACCCAGGGTGACCCGTGGGACACGCAGTGGGATATGTTCCTGGCGCTGTGCGGCGCCTTGCTGGCCCAGCTGACGCTGGCACCGGCTCACAACCGACAACTCGCGACGCTGCAGGCGGCGCGTTACTGATCTGAATAACAGCCATGACACAACAAAACTACGACGAATCCTCGGTACGGGTACTCAAGGGGCTGGAGCCGGTCAAAGAGCGGCCCGGCATGTACACCCGCACCACCGACCCGACCCACATCTGCCAGGAAGTGATCGACAACGCCGCCGACGAGGCGCTGGGTGGCTTCGCGCGCAAGATCGCGGTCACCGTACACCAGGATGGCTCGCTGACGGTGGAAGACGACGGCCGCGGCATCCCGGTAGGCCTGCACCCACAGGAAGGCGTGCCGGTGGTGGAACTGGTATTCACCCGACTGCACGCCGGCGGCAAGTTCAACAAGAAAGACGGCGGTGCCTATGCCTTCTCCGGCGGCCTGCATGGCGTGGGCGTGTCGGTGACCAATGCGCTGTCCACCCGGCTGGAAGTGGAAGTGAAGCGCGAAGGCGGCGTGCACCGGCTGGTATTTGCCGGTGGTGACGTGATCGAACCGCTGGCCCGCGTCGGCGATTGCGGTCCGCGCACCAGCGGCACCCGCGTGCGGGTGTGGCCGGATGGCAAATACTTCGAAAGCCCGCGCTACTCGATGCAGGAGCTGGAGCGTCTGCTGCGTGCCAAGGCGGTGCTGCTGCCGGGCGTGGCGGTCACGCTGACCGTAGAGCGCCCCAGCGGCGACGAGGTCAAGGTATGGCAGTACCCGGAAGGTCTGAAAGGCTATCTGGCCGAGCTGTGCGGCGATGACGATCCGGTGGCGCCGCTGTTTGCCAGCGAGGCCTATATCGGCGACGACCACGAGCAGTTTGCCCGTGGCGAAGGCGCGCAGTGGGCGATGGCCTGGTTCGAGGACGGCGCCAGCGGCGAAAGCTACGTCAACCTGATCCCCACCCCGGTGGGCGGTACCCACGAAGCCGGCCTACGTGCCGGTGTGTACGAGGCGGTGAAGAGCTTCATCGATCACCACAACCTGCTGCCGCGCGGCGTGAAGCTGATGGCGGAAGACGTGTGGAGCCGGGTGCGCTTTGTCTTATCCGCCCGCGTGCTCGACCCGCAATTCCAGGGCCAGACCAAGGACAAGCTCACCAGCCGCGATGCGCTGAAGCTGATCTCTGGCTTGTCGCGCGATCCGGTGGAGCTGTGGCTGAACCAGCACGTCGAGGCCGGCAAGAAGATCGCCGAGCTGGCCATCCGCCAGGCGCAGAGCCGCCTCAAATCCGTCAAAAAGGTGGAGAAGAAAAAAGGCTCCGGCGTGGCAGTGTTGCCGGGCAAGCTTACCGACTGCGAGAGCGAGGACATCGAGCGCAACGAGCTGTTTCTGGTGGAGGGCGACTCCGCGGGCGGCTCCGCCAAGCTGGCACGCGACAAGGAATACCAGGCCATCCTGCCGCTGCGCGGCAAGGTGCTCAACAGCTGGGAGACCGACCGTGACCAGCTGTTCTCCAATGCCGAAATCCACGACATCGCGGTAGCCATCGGTGTCGATCCACATGGCCCGGACGACACGCCGGACCTGTCCGGCCTGCGCTACGGCAAGATCGCCATCCTGTCCGATGCCGACGTCGACGGCTCGCACATCCAGGTGCTGTTGCTGACGCTGTTCTTCCGCCATTTCCCGCGCCTGATCGAGAACGGCAATATCTATATCGCGCAGCCGCCGCTGTTCCGCGTCGACGTGCCGGGGCAGGGCAAGAACCGCCCGCCGCGCAAGCTGTACGCGCTGGACGAAGGCGAGATGACCGCGATCCTCGACCGTCTGCGCAGCGAGGGGGTGAAGGAAAACGCCTGGAGCATCTCGCGCTTCAAGGGTCTAGGCGAGATGAACCCGGAGCAGCTGAAGGACACCACCATGAACCCGGACACCCGCCGCCTGTCCTGCGTGCAGGTGCGTCCTGGTGCCTTGCAGGAAACCCGCGACATGTTCATCAAGCTGATGGGCAAGGGCGAGGCATCCAGCCGTCGCAGCTGGATGGAAGAGAAGGGCAACGAGGTGGAAGCGGACATCTGACGCAGGCACTGCCTGCGTGCCGCGCGCCGGCAAGGCGACACAACAATGGCCATGGTGCGCACCATGGCCATTTTTTGTTGCCGCCCAGCACGGCCGCTGGCGGCCAACCTTGGCGTGCCCTACTTCAGTCGCGACGGGTCGTGGCGGCGCTCGGTGCAGCCGGTGGTCAGCGCCAAACCGTGCAGCTTGGCCAGCAGTCGTGCCTGCCCGGCGCCCAGTTCTTCCACCGCCGCCTGTTGCTTGCTGTTGACCATGCTGCCGTCGGCGGCAAACGCCTCATGCGCACTGCCGATCGCCAGCTGCTCCGGAAGCACGATCACGCCGAGGTTGCCGAGAATGGCGCGTACGTGCACCAGCCCGCGCAGGCCGCCAAAGCCACCGGGTGAGGCGCTTAGCAGCGTGGCCACTTTGCCACTGTATGGCGACGGCCCATTGCTGCCGGGTACCGGGCGCGAGGTCCAGTCAATCAGGTTCTTCAGTAGTGGCGAGATCGAGCCGTTGTACTCCGGCGAGGCGATCAGCAGACCCTGGTGCGCCAGCATCAGTTCGCGCAGTGTCAGCACATTGGCCGGCATGCCGTATTCGCTTTCGTCGTCGCCATCGTACAGCGGTATCGGAAAGTCGCGCAGGTCGATCTGCGTCACTTCCGCGCCAGCGATCGCTGCGCCTTCCGCCGCGATGGCCGCCAGTTTCTTGTTCCAGGAATCCCTTCGCGCGCTGCCGGCAAAGGCCAGGATTTTGGGGGCGTTGCTCACACTGTTCTCCTTGTCGCAGGTCTTGCCTGGTGGGGTAGGAAGACTCAGCTTCCAGTGTAGGTAACGACGGCCAAAACCCAAGCCACGACATGTAGCGGGCCTGGGCGTCATGTCTGCGGCAGGCGGCTCAGGCGGCGTGGCTGTGGCGCGCCTGGGCCGCCTGCAGCAGCCAGCGTTGCACCGCCGGGCGCTGCCATTGTTGCCGCGCGTAGTGCGCCAGCTTCTCCGGCACCGCGTCGCCATGCAGCACCAGCCGGTTCAGCGTGGCCGCCAGGTCCAGGTCGGCGATGCTCCAGTCGCCGAACAGGTTGGCCGCATTGTCCGGCAGCAGCGTATCGGCGATGGCGAACAGCTTGGCGGCGGCTTCATGCGCCGCCGGTGATAGTGCCGCCTTGCGGGCTGCGGCAAAGATCACATCGCTGCCGCGTTCCTGGCGCAGCAGTTGCAGGTCGCTGCGCAGCCAGGCTTGCAGCTGGCGTGCGCGGGCCTTGGGTTGCGGAGCGGTTGGGTACAGCGTGTTGCCGGCAAACTGCTCATCCAGGTATTCGCTGATGGCGGAGGATTCCGACAGTGCAAAATCACCATGCCGCAGCGTGGGCACGCGGCGGGTGAGCGACAGTGCGGCATAGTCGGCGGCGTGCTGGGCACGGGCGGCCAGATCGACGCTGTGGAGCTGGAAGTCGAGATTTTTTTCGGTCAGCGCCACGAATGCCGACAATGCGTACAGGCTGGAAAACTGGCTATCGACATACAAGTGCAGAGTAGGTTGCGACACGGTATTCCCCTTGCTGGTGGTGGGTGGAGCCGCAGCGATTGCGGCCGGTGCCTGGGCAGGTATAGCAGCCGGGCAGGGCGCCACGAAGCGAGAAGAACTGCTAAGCAAATTCAATGCGGCCAACGTTGGCCGC
>CAMLGD010000127.1 GCA_946479405.1 uncultured Vogesella sp. | reverse complement strand
TCCGCCAGCTGCGCGAACAGCGGATCGGACAGCGGCTCCTGGTGGCGGAAGGCCAGCAGGTTGGCCGCATCGTCACGCTGCGGGCTGCGGCCGTGGCCGGTGAAGTCGGGCGCCCATTCGTTTTGCGCGGCGCTCATTTCGCTGCCGGGCTCGGCGCGGGCGTAGGCCAGCGAGGTGCGGGCGAAGAATGGCAGCGGTTGCTGCCGTCCCTGCAGATAGCGCGCCACCCAGGCGGCCAATAGCGCGTGGGCGTCCAGCGGCACGCCCTCGCCGTCAACCGCGCCGAAGCGGTGCACGCCGTCGTCGGCAAACAGCTGGCTCTCCGGCGCGATGCCCGGCAGCTTGGCCGCCAGCCGCAGCAGGTGTTCCAGCCACAGGCGGATGAATTCGGTGGCGTAGGCCTTGCGCGGCACCACCCGCAGCAGGCCTTCCGGGCGCAGGCCGGCCAGTTCGCCCACCAGCGTGATGCCGCCGATGTCCAGCCGCAGCGGCTGTGGCGGCAGGGTGGCGGCCAGCAGGCTTTGCGGCAGGCGGCTGGCAAAGCGGGCGCTGGCGGCGCGTTCCTGCGTCAGGCAGGCTTCGCCCAGCGCGGCATCCGGCAGCAGCCCCAACCCGTGCAGGCGCGCTTCGGCCATGCGCAGCGGCTTGCCGCCCAGCATCGCCTGCACCAGGGTGTCGCGGATGTCGCTGCGGCTGTCGCGGTCGATGGCGAACGGTTCGCGGCCCGGCAGTTCATCCGCCAGCCGCTCCAGCTTCAACCCCAGGCCATCGGCCAGCCAGGCGCGCACCGGGTTCTGCCAGAAGCGCAGGAAATCGGCCACTTGCACCACGGCCGGCGCCGGCCGGGCCAGTGGCTGGGCAAACGGTTGCGGGCTGGCCGCCGGCTGCGCCAGGGCATCCGCCCACAGCGGCTCGTGGCTGCGCAGGCTGGCGTCGTAGTAGCGGCGCGAGAACGGCTGCAGCGGGTGGCGGGTGGTGATGGCGGCGCTGATGTCGCCGCCGCTCATCGCCGCCAGCGTGTCCAGCAGCTCGGCCACCAGCGGCGACGGCGGCAGCGGTTCGTCGCTGCGCACGCTGCGGCCAACCCAGCTCAGGTACAGCACGTCGCGGGCGGAGAGGATGGCTTCCAGAAACAGGTAGCGGTCGTCGAAGCGGCGCGAGCGGTCGCCCTTTTTCGGGTGGCGCGCCACCAGGTCGAAGCTGACCGGGCGCTCGTCGCGTGGGTAGGCGCCATCGTTCATGCCCACCAGGCACAGCACGCGGAACGGGATGGAGCGCATCGGCACCATGGCGCAGAAGGTCAGCCCGCCGGTGAGAAAGCCGCCGCTGGACGACATTTCCAGCTGCTGCAGCACTGCGTCGCGCACGACGGCCAGCGGCACCGCGCCATCGAAGCCGGCCAGTGCGGCATCGGCGGCCAGCGCATCGGCGATCTGGTGCAGCAGCTGCAGCGCGGCTTCGCCGTCTTCGTCCACCAGGAACAGCTGCGCCGCCGCGCTGCGCAGGCGCTCGGCCCAGTCAGCAATGCTGGTCGGCTGCGCCCACTGCGTGGCGAGGCCATCCAGGGTGTCGAACAGCGCGGCGAGGCTGGCCAGCTTGGCCGCCACCTGCCCTTGTGCGGCACTGTCCGGCAGCAGGCCGCCGAACAGCGGCAGGCCGTCACCGGCGAGGCCGGCCGGCAGCACGCTGCCCAGCAGCAGGCGGTCCAGCCCCCAGCGCCAGGTATGCGTGGCCTCGTCCGGCAGCCCCAGCGCCGCCTTGTGCGCGGCATCGCGGCCCCAGCGGATGCCGGCGCCGCGCACCCAGTCGGTAAGCAGGGTGATGTCTGCGTCCTGCAGGCCAAAGCGCGCCAGCAACGGCTGGCAATCCAGCAGCGCCAGCACCTCGGCGGCGGCAAAACGCGAATCCAGCAGCTGCAGCACGGCGCCGAAGGTGGCCAGCAGCGGCACTTCACGCGCCAGGCGCCGGTCGGCGATGCTGTACGGGATGGACGGCGCATCGGCGCGGTAGCCGAACACCGCGTCGATATACGGTGCGTAGGCGTTGATGTCCGGCGTCAGTACCGCGATGTCGGCCGGGGTCAGCGCCGGGTCGGCGGCCAGCAGCGCCAGCAGCTGGTCCTTCAGCACTTCCAGCTCGCGCATCGGACTGTGGGTGATGTGGCAGACGATGCTGTGATCGTCCGCCGCCGGTGGCTGCAGGTTGGCCGCCGGCGGGCTGAGCGTCAGGATGTCGCGCTGCAGCCGCGCCAGCAGCGTATCGCCTTCCGGCGCCACGAATGCCGACACCGGCTCGTGGATGCCGCCGGCGATTTCGTCGAAAAAGTCCCGCCCCTGCTGCCCCAGCGACGCCAGCAGCGGGTGGCCGCTGTCGGCCTGCTCGCCGTGGGCGAACAGCCGCAGCTGGCCGCGGGCATCGACGATGTCGCCCCAGTAGGCTTCGCTGGGGTTGAGCAGGAACACGTTGACCTCGGTGAGCTCGGCCATGCGCTTGAGCAGCGCCAGGTACATCGGCGCCAGGGTGGCGATGCCGAATACCGACACCCGCTGCGGCAGGTGTTCGCGCCGCAGGCTGGCAAAGAAGTCGTCCAGCATGGTGACGCGGTGGCGCCCCGCTACATCGGCGGCCAGCTGTTGCCACAACGCCGCCTGCCAGGCTTCGTCCTCGCCCAGATCCAGCCGCTGCCCGGCCTCCCAGGCGCGAATCCACTCCGGGCGGAACACCAGGTATTGGTCGTAGATGTCGGCGATCTTGCCGGCCAGCTCATGGCAGGCCAGCGGTCCGCCCTGCAGGTAGCGGGTGAGCGGGGTGAACGGCTCGCCCTGCAATGTGGGCAGCACCTCCATCAGCCGCCAGGTGAGCACCTCGGGCGCAAATGCCGACTTGGGGGGCAGCTCCGGCAGCACCGCCTGCATCAGCCGCCAGCCAAAGCCGGCCGGCAGCACGAATTCCAGGTTGGCCGCAATGCCGCGCGCGCGCGCCAGATTGAGCGTCAACCAGCGCCCCATGCCGCGGCTTTGCACCATGATGACCTCAGGCGCGAACGGATCGGCCAGCGGCGTGTCGCTAAGATGGCGGTAGAGAATGCCCAGCGCTTCCAGGCGATTGGATTGATACAGGTTCAGCGGCATGGCGCGGTGATGGCGTAGTCATCAGGACAGGGCAGTTTAGCATTCCGCCGCGCCGCTCCAAGCCGTTATCATCTGCCGCTGCCATAGCCAACAACGGGGAACCCCATGGATTACCAGACACTGAAGCACGCCCATGCCGGGCTGGCGTATTTATCGGTCACGCTGTTCGCGCTGCGCGCGGCGCTGTCGTACCTGAAACCGGCGCTGCTGCAGAGCAAGGCGCTGCGCATCGGCCCGCATGTGATCGATACCGGCCTGCTGGCCGCCGCCATCACCCTGGCAGTGTGGGCCGGGTTGTCGCCACTGGAACAGCCATGGCTGATGGCAAAGATCGTGGCGCTGATCGCCTATATCGTGCTGGGTACGCTGGGGCTGAAGCGGCTGCAGGGCTCCGCGCTGCGCGGCCCGGTGCTGATTGCGGCGCTGGCGATGCCGCTGTACATCATTGCGGTGGCCAAGACCAAGCTGGTATGGCCGTTCTGATGGCAGGCTAGCGCGGGAGCCAAGCGGCGCCAGCAGCAAGTTGGCCACATCCCCGGCGGGGAGGCGGCCAACTGTCATTCAGCACGGCCCTGCCGGACCGGGGCGATCAGCGCTGTTCGGACACGGTGATTTCGATGCCGCCGGTCCACTTGGCCGCCAGGTTGTACAGCCAGGCGGCAATCAGGGTGCCGATGAAGCCCAGCAGCGCATACAGCAGCGGCAGGGCGATCAGCATCATGCCCGACGGTGCGTGCTCGCCCGGCACCAGCAGCATCAGCGGTACCATGATCAGCAGCATGGGCAGGGAAATCAGGAAATACAGCACCGCCAGGGTCTTGGCCGATTGCAGTGGCGAAATCTTGCTCAGTCGTTTCTTCATGCTTAGCCTTTCCCGGATGCCGCGCGGGCATTCCGTGTATTGAAAACGGCCCGCAACCGGGCCAACAAGGACATTAGCATTTGTCGATGTCATTTTTAAGCGGCGACGGTAGCAAAAAAAAAGCGGCCGGTTCGCAATGAACCGGCCCCAATGGACAATAGCAGGTCAAACTCACAAATCGGCAGCGCCCCCCGGTGCTGCCGTTTTGCTTGGGGGAGCGCACCGGCCGACAGCCGGTGCAGCAATGCTTTACACGCCCAGACGGTCGCGCATTTCGTACCACCACGCACCCATGGTCAACATCGGCACGCGGAACAGGCGACCACCCGGGAACGGGTAGTGCGGCAGGCTGGCAAAGGCATCGAAGCGCTCGCGCTGGCCGCGGATAGCCTCGGAGATGATGCGGCCGGCCAGGTGGGTGTAGGTGACACCGTGGCCGCTGCAGCCCTGCGAGTAGTAGATGTTGCTGTCGACGCGGCCAACCTGCGGCAGGCGCGACAGCGTCAGCGAGAAGTTGCCGGTCCAGCCGAACTCGATCTTGACGTTTTCCAGCTGCGGGAAGGTTTTCAGCATCTTCGGCCGCACCAGGCGCTCGACCTCGCCCGGGTCACGCGCGCCGTACACGGTACCACCACCGTACAGCAGGCGGTTGTCGCCGGTGAGGCGGTAGTAATCCAGCAGGAAGTTGCAGTCTTCCACGCAGTTGTCGCCCGGCAGCAGGCTCTTGGCCAGCTTGGGGTCCAGCCGCTCGGTGGTGATCACCTGGGTGCCGCACGGCAGGGTTTTTTCCGCCAGTTGCGGAATCAGATCGCCCAGGTAGGCATTGCCGGCCACCACTACGGTATCGGCCACCACTTCGCCGTGCGCGGTCTTCACCGTGGCTGGCGTACCCTTCGCCACGCTCACCACGGCGGACTGTTCAAAAATCTGCCCACCCAGCGCTTCAAACGCGGCGGCTTCGCCCAGCACCAGGTTCAGCGGGTGGATGTGGCCGCCCCAGTTGTCCAGCAGCGCGCCGACGTACTGGTCGCTGGAGACGATGTCCTTCATGCCGGCCTTGTCCACCAGTGCCAGCCCGGTGTGGCCGTAGCGTTCCCACAGCGCTTTCTTGGCGGCCAACTCGTCCAGCTGCTTCTGGGTGAAGGCAGCAAACACGTTGCCGTTCTTCAGATCGCACTGGATGCCGTATTTTTCGATGCGTTCGCGGATGATCTTGCCGCCTTCGAACGCCATGGCGCCCAGCTTGCGCGCGGTGTCGGCGCCGTGACGCGCTTCGATCACGTCGATGTCGCGGCTGTAGCTGTTGACGATCTGGCCGCCGTTGCGGCCGGAGGCGCCCCAGCCGACGCGGGCGGCTTCCAGCACCACCACCTTGAAGCCGGCTTCGGCCAGATGCAGCGCGGTGGAAATACCGGTGTAGCCGGCGCCGATGATGCAGACATCGGCACGCAGGCTGCCACGCAGCGCCGGACGTTCCGGCGACGGATTGGCCGAATAGGCGTAGTAGGACCCGGTGTGTTCGACAGTCTGGCTCATGACAGCTCCTCGTGTTATTTCTTAAACATTGCAGCGCAGCATCACGCATTTGTGACTGCATTATGCGTCAAACGATAACACACGTCTAATATGTTAAACATAGCAGACGTAAAAAAAGCCCGGCGAACCGGGCGTGGACTGTTGGATTCAACTTACCCGCTGTGGTGTTCGCTGAGCGCCGCGCGCTTGGCGGACAGGTCGATACCCGGCAGGTCGGCGACGATGTCCGGGTGGTCCACCAGCTTTTCCACCACGAAATCGACAAACACCCGCGTGCGCGGCGCGATGTGGTCGCGATGCGGGAAGCAGATGTAGATCGAGCGCTCCATCGACACGAAATCGGTCAGCACCGCTTCCAGCCGGCCGGCGCGCACGTCGTTCAGCACCTCGTGCCCTGGCAGCTGCGCCACACCCAGCCCCAGGCGCGCCAACTCCAGCACGGCATCCACGTCGTTGACGGTATAGGTGCCGGATACCTCCAGCGGAATGCGCTCGCCGCTGCGCTCGAACTCCCACTTGTACAGGCGGCCGGAGGTGGGGAACTGGAAGTTGATGCAGTCATGCGCCGACAGTTCTTCCGGGTTGCGCGGCTTGCCGTGCTCTTCCCAGTAGCGCGGCGCCGCCACCACGTATTGCGGAATGTGCGCCAGGTGGCGCGCCACCATGCGGCTGTCCGGCATCATCCCCACCCGCACGCCGACGTCGTAGCCGTCTTCGATCAGGTCGCTAAAGTGATCGTCCATACCGAAAAACACGCGGATCTTCGGGTATAGCGCGCAGAACTCTTCCATCAGCGGCAGGATGAAACGGCGGCCAAAGGCATTGGGCAGGCTGATGCGCAGGTGGCCGGCCGGTTCGTCGCGGCTGGCCTTCAACTGCTGGATGGCGGAATCGAGATTGTTCACCGGGCCGCGGCACTGCGCATAGAAGCGGCGGCCGTCCTCGGTCAGCGTCAGCTGGCGGGTGGTGCGGTTGAACAGCCGCACTTCCAGTTCCTGCTCCAGGCGGGCAATGCTCTGGCTGACGGCAGCGGGCGAGACCCCCAGTTTGCGGGCAGCATCGGAAAAGCTGCCGTTCTCGGCAGTGGTCATGAAGACCATCAGTGCTTTTAAAGTATCCATGGGTTGATCTCGCGAAAGACCCGACTGCGGTACGGGCTGTTCAGGTCATTTGAAAACACATCAGATGCAAAACCGCAGGCGGCTTACAGATTCTTTGTCAAATATAAGTGAAAAAAGTTTTTGCTTAAAGATATTTATGGACTGATTGATAAATGCAAACGGCCTAAATAGCACAAAGGCTTAGCACGCCCGGCACCCGGCCTTCCGGCCAGTTTGCAAAGTGATGCCGATTTGCAACAACACAGCGCCGCTGCCAGCCTCATTTTGCGTTGAGCCCGCAGCGCAGGCGATGGCAGCCATGAGTATAAATCATGGCAAGACGAAATCCGGTTGGGCCCCCCTGCACGCTTCGCTAAGATAGCCGCTCACAACAACCATACAGAGGAGAACACGGTGACAAAAGGGATCCCCTTTGCCTGTGGCACAGTCTCCAGCGGCCTGACACACACCCAGTTATCCACCCTGCTGCAATGGATCCAGCAACTGCCGCAGCTGGGCTGCGAGCAGGAACTGCAGCGCTACCTGGACGCGCTGGCCGAGGAAAGCGGTGCCAGCACCCTGCAAATTCATCATGGCCCGGTCGCCAGCCAGGGCTGGCTTGGCAGTCCGCGCCGCTTCTGTGCCGGCGTGGTGGCGTTGCCACTGGGCGGCACCCCGGCCTGCAGCGGCCTGGGACTGGGGCACGAGGTGCAGTTTTTTGCTGCCGAGCCTGGCGCGCCGGTGGCCTGCCTGGCCCTGCACTGCGACGGCCACCTGAGCCTGCTGCAAGTAGACCAGACCTTGCCGGCGGCCGAGCTGCGCATGCTGGGCAGCCTGCTGCCGCACCTGCATCGCACCCTGCAGCGCATCACCCCGGCCGGCAACGACAACAACCCGCTGTCGCACCGCGAACGCGACATCTTCTACTGGATGATGCACGGCAAGACCAACTGGGAAATCGCCACCATCCTCGACATCAGCGAGCGCACGGTGAAGTTCCATGCGGCCAACATCATCCGCAAGCTGGACGCCAACAACCGCATCCATGCCATCGTGCTGGGCCTGCAAAAAGGCCTTGCCGCGTAGCGGCCCAGCTGCCCCCAGCTGCCCCCGGCTTGACTCTGGTCAACGCCGGGGGCGCCATCCCTGCCGACAATCCAGCCTTTGTTTTTTACGCTGGAACCGGCATGTCGATTTCCCACTCGTTTTCCCCGCTGGTCATCCGTGGCCGCCAGTTGTTGCCCATCGTGCAGGGCGGCATGGGCGTCGGCATTTCCGCCAAGCGCCTGGCCGGCGCCGTGGCGCAGCAGGGTGGCGTCGGCACCATTGCCAGCGTCGACCTGCGCCACCTGCACGATGACCTGCTGGCCGATGCGGCCAACCTGCAGGGCCAGGACGGTATCAACCGCCTGAACCGCATCGCGCTGGACCGCGAAGTGCGTGCCGCACTGGCCGCCGCCGACGGTAACGGCCTGGTGGCAGTGAACGTGATGAAGGCAGTCGACGACCACGCCGCACTGGTGCGCCAGGCCTGCGAATCCGGTGCGCACGCGGTAGTGATGGGCGCCGGACTGCCGCTGGACTTGCCGGAGATGACCGCCAACCACCCGGAGGTGGCGCTGATCCCGATCCTGTCGGAAGCGCGCGGCATCGGCATCGTGCTCAAGCGCTGGATGAAAAAGGGCCGCCTGCCCGACGCCATCGTCATCGAGCACCCCAACCATGCCGGCGGCCACCTGGGCGCAGCCAGTATCGCCGGGGTGGCGGACGGCAAATTCGATTTCAAGCGTGTGCTGGAGGAAACCTTCGAGCTGTTCCACGGCCTGGGGCTGGCGCGCGAGCGCATCCCGCTGATCGTGGCCGGCGGCGTGAACAGCCATGAAAAGGTGCAAACCTATCTCGACCAGTACGGCGCCAGCGGCGTGCAGATCGGCACTGCCTTCGCGGTAACCGAGGAAGGCGATGCCCACATCGACTTCAAGCGCACCCTGGCCGGCGCCCGGCAGGAAGACATCGTGGAATTCATGTCGGTGGCCGGCCTGCCGGCGCGCGGCATCCTCACCCCGTTCCTGAAGAGCTACCTCAAGCGCGAAGACAAGCTGCAGGCCAACGCCAAGGCCGACCCGGCGCGTTGCACTCAGGCGCTGAACTGCCTGTCGGTATGCGGTCTGCGCGATGGCCTGGCCAAGGTCGGCCAGTTCTGCATCGATCTCAAGCTGGCCGCCGCCTTCCGCGGCGAAGTCAGCAAGGGCCTGTTCTTCCGCGGCAGCGAGCCGTTGCCGTTCGGCGACGCCATCAAGAGCGTGCAGGAAACCATCCACTATTATCTCAGCGGCGAAAAACCGCTGGATCTGCGCGGCGCCTGAGCCGTCTGCCCGCCGATGCGGCCAACCTTGATGCATGGTCAGGGTTGGCCGCATTTGTTACAGTCACCCGACTGTAATCGCTCTGCTACCTCTGCTAGCCTCGCTGCCATGAACGCTTTCACCAGCTGTAACCCCGCCTCCGGCGAGGTGGTCTTCACCCGCCCCGCCCTCGATGCCGATTGCCTGCCTCCCATCTTCGCCAGCCTGCGCCAGGCGCAGCACCGCTGGTCGCGGCTGGATACCGCCGCCCGTGCCGAGCGCCTGCTGCAGGTGGCCGACGCGCTGGCAGCGCAACGCCACGCGCTGGCGGAACTGGTATCGCTGGAAGTGGGCAAGCTGCTGCGCGAATGTCTGGCCGAAATCGACAAATCGGTGCAGCTGATCCGCTACTACGCCGAGCTGGCGC
>CAMLGD010000126.1 GCA_946479405.1 uncultured Vogesella sp. | reverse complement strand
CCGGCCGCGCCACCAGATAGCCCTGCCCCATCACCACCCCCAGCTCGCGCAGCACCGCCAGTTCCTCTGGCAGCTCGATGCCCTCCGCCACCAGCACCGCGCCGGCCGCGCGCGCCATGTCCACCAGCGAACGGACAAACTGCAGCTTGAGCGCGTCCTGATGGATCTGCTGCACGAAATACTTGTCCAGCTTGACCAGATCCGGCCGCAACTCAGACCACAGCCGCAGATTGGAAAAGCCCTCGCCCAGATCGTCCAGCGCTAACCGCAAACCGCCCGCCCGCAGCGCCGCGGCCACCCGGCACAGCGCGCGATAGCCGGCATGTGGGCGGGTTTCGGTCAGTTCCAGCACCACCCGTGCCGGCGCCACCCCCGCTGCGGCCAACATGGCCAGCAGCTCCGCCGCCGGCAGATGCTCGCCCAGCAGCGTGTCCGGAATCACATTGACGAACAGCGTGCCCGGCAACTGCTGACGGGCAAACTCCCGCAGCACGGCGCCGAAGCACACCCGGTCCAGCTGGGCCAGCACACCGCACTGCGCCGCCTGCTCGAACAGCGCCACCGGCGAATACAGCAGCGAATCCGACGGCCCGCGCACCAGTGCCTCGTAGCCGACCAGGCCTCCGGTGGCCAGGTAAACAATGGGCTGAAACACCACCTGCACCAAGCCATCCCGAATGATGGCGTCAAGCAATTCGGCAGCGCCGCCAGTGGCGGCGCCCTGCACGAGCGGGTCTTGCATAATGAGCGGACACAGTCATCTTTATCGAAGACAAACACTGTACTGTGGCTGTGTGACAGCATCGGGACAGCGAGCGGCGCGCGGCCATGCCGTTTGCACCTAGAATGAAAGCTCTCGCAGGGGGAAATCGCATGCCATATACCACCATCCAACAACGCCAGGTGTACTACGAAATCAGTGGCCAGGGCAGCCGAACGCTGCTGCTATTCAATGGCCTGACCATGAGCACGCTGGCATGGGGACTGATGACGCCGGCGCTGGAGCAGTGTTTCCGTGTACTGCGCCTGGACTTCCAGGGCCAGGGTCAGAGCGAGCAAACGGTGGCCGATTACTACCCGCTGCCACAGCAGGCAGACGATGCCGCCGCGCTACTGGTGCAGCTTGGCATCGACAGCGTGTACCTGGTCGGGCTGTCATATGGCGGCATGGTGGCGCAGCATTTTGCCCGCCGCCATCCGCAACGCGTGCAACGGCTGCTGCTGGCCTCCACCCTGGCGTGGTCGGACAGCGTCAACGAGCAGATCGCTGCCAGCTGGGGCGATGCGGAACAAGCTGGCGGCGCCGACCTGCGCTTCGACATCAGCCTGCCGTGGCTGTTTTCCAGCCGCTTCTTCTCCACTGCCAGCGCCATGCTGCCGGACCTGCGCCGCATCTCCGCGCTGACCAGCTGGCTGGCCATCCAGCGCATCATCGGCGGCGTCTTGCAGCACGATGCGCGCAGCTGGCTGAACGAGCTGCGCGTGCCCACCCATGTCATCGTCGGCGACGAAGACCGCCTGACCCCTCCGTACCAGGCGCGGCTGCTGCAGCAAGGCATTCCGGGAGCAACGCTCACCATCCTGCCGGGCGCTGGACACGCCATCCACCTGGAAGCGCCACAGGCTTTCTGCCAGCAGATATTCCAGTTTGCCGAGCGCTAGCGGCCAACCTCCGGCACCGTAAGTGCGCCGCCACTTGCGCAGATGCGCCATCAACATTCACCCCCGTGACAGCCGGCTGGCCGCGCACGGGGGTTTGCTTAGAATGGGGCATCTCACAAAGGACTACGCATGAATCCGTTTGCCCCTGCCCGCGACTTTCTCGATCTCACCCTGCAAGGCCTCAGCCCCGCGCACGCCCAGTGGCAAACCCCGGCACTGCAGGCCAGCTGGCTGGGCCACGGCCTGCTGGAACTGACCCCGCATGCGGCCAACCTGCAGCAGGAACACATCCTGCTGTCCACCGGCGTACACGGCAACGAAACCGCGCCGATCGAAATCCTCAACAGCATCGTGGCCGACCTACTAAGCGGCGCACTGCCGCTGGCCTGCCGCATCCTGGTAGTGCTGGGCAATATTCCGGCGATGCAAAGCGGCAAGCGCTTTGTCGACTACGACATGAACCGCCTGTTCGACGGCGCGCACCAGCAACAGCCGGCAGCACTGGAAGCGCACCGCGCCGTGGAACTGGAACACGCGGCCGCGCGCTTTTTTGCCGCCACGCCGGTTACCGCGCCGCGCCGCCACTACGACCTGCACACAGCCATCCGCGGCTCGGTGTTCGAGCGCTTCGCCATCTATCCCTTCATCCATGACCGCGCCCACAACCGCGAGCAGCTGGCCTGGCTACTGGGCGCCGATGTCGACACCGTGCTGCTGCACAGCAAGCCGGCGGCTACCTACAGCTACTACACCAGCGAACGCTGCGGCGCCGACGCCTTCACCCTGGAACTGGGCAAGGCTCGCCCGTTCGGCCAGAACGATCTGTCGCGCTTTGCCGGCATCGACCGCGCCCTGCGCGAGCTGCTCGCCGGCCAGCGCGCCGCTGCGGCCAACCCCGACATCTCGGCGGTGCGCCTGTTCAAAGCCAAGTACGACATCGTCAAGCACAGTGGTGACTTTGTGCTGCATCTGGCCGATGACGTAGAGAATTTCACTGCCCTGCCGCACGGCATGACAATTGCAGAAGATGTGGAAGTTCGCTATGTGGCCGATGGCGGCCTGGAACGTATTCTGTTCCCCAATCCGAAGGTCGGCATCGGGCTGCGCGCCGGCATCGTGATCGAACCGGCCACCTTGGACTAGCACATATCCACAGGCAAACAGGGAAAAAGCTGTGGATATCCTGTGAACGATGAAAAAAAAATGCGCGGCGTCAGCAGTTTGCTGTCGTCGCGCATTTTTCATGCAATCTTGCCGCTCAGGGCAGCAGCTTGCCGGGGTTCATAATGCCATCCGGGTCAAATACCTTTTTGATGCCCTGCATCATCACGATTTCCTGCGCACTGCGACTTACCGGCAGGTAATCCCGCTTCAGCAGGCCCACGCCGTGCTCGGCCGACATGCTGCCACCGAAGTCGCGCACCAGCGCAAACACCTGCTCGTTCACCTGCTCGCAGGCATCACGGAATGCGTCCAGCGCCAGCGCCGGCGGCTTCAGCACATTGATATGCAGGTTGCCATCGCCGATGTGGCCATACCAGATCACCTCGAAATCCGGATAGTTGGCCGCCAGCAAGGCATCCAGCGAGGCGATAAAGGCCGGCACCCGGCTGATGGTGACGGCGATGTCATTTTTGTACGGCGTGTACGGGGTAATGCTTTCGCTGATGCTCTCGCGGTAGGCCCATAGTTGCTGCGCCTGCTGTGCCGACTGCGACAGCACGCCATCCAGCACCCAGCCCTGCTCCAGACAGCGCTCGAACAGTTTCAGCGCGCGGTCGTCACCACTGTGCATCGGGTCATCCAGCTCCAGCAATACATAGAACGGCGCGCGCACCTCGAACGGCGCTGCCAGTTGCCCACGGGCCAGCACATGCCCCAGCGCCTGATCGGAGAAAAACTCGTACGCCGACAGCGCCACCCCCTCGCGAAACACCTCGAACACCCGCATCACGTCCGCCAATGCCGGCAGTGCCAGCAGCAGCACCGCCTGCGGCGGTGGCGGCAGGGTCAGCTTCATACAGGCGCCGACCACAAAGCCCAGCGTGCCTTCCGAGCCGATGAACAGATGGCGGAAATCGTAGCCGGTATTGTTCTTGGCCAGACCGCGGTTCAGCTCCAGCAGCTCGCCGGTACCGGTCACCACGCTCAGCCCGGCTACCCACTCGCGCGTCATGCCATAGCGGATCACCTTGATGCCGCCGGCGTTGGTGGCAATATTGCCCCCCAGTTGGCTACTGCCGCTGGAGGCAAAGTCCACCGGGTAGTACAGGCCCTTACTGCTGGCGTACTGCTGCAGCGCCGCGGTCACCACCCCCGCCTCGCATTGCACGGTGCGTGCCACGCGGTCAAAGTCGCCGATGCGGCTCATGCGCTCGAACGACACCACCAGCTCGCCATTGGCCGCCACCGCGCCGCCGGACAGGCCGGTACGGCCGCCGGACGGCACCAGCGCCACCCGGTGTTCGCGCGCCCAGCGCACAATGCCCTGTACTTCGGCAACAGTGGACGGCAGTGCCACCGCCAGCGGTGCTGGCTGGTAGTAGCGCGTCCAGTCCTGACCGTAGTGCTGACGGCTATCGTCATCGGTGCGCAGCACAAGCTGCGGCAATTGTTGATGCAAGTGGGCAAGTGGCGCTGACACAGGCGTCTCCGGACAAGGAGTGGGTGGTGGCATTGATGCTATCACGCCAGACTAACGCCCCTGCACGACAAAAAAGCCTGGCTGCGGCCAACCCTGATACCGCGGGGTTGGCCCCGGCACAAGCACGCCCCGGCGCCGACATCAAAACGGCGCGCACGTGCCGCACCCGACCGGACGGACAGGATGATTGGCGGATAAAACTACGGTGAATGCGCCCAATCGGGTTACAATCGCGCGTTAACTCAATACAGCCTTTCACTATCAGATGTCCGCAGAAAACAACGCTCCGGTAATCAGCAACTTCATCCGCGCCATCATTGACGAGGACTTGTCCTCCGGCAAACATAGCGCCATCGTCACCCGCTTCCCGCCAGAGCCAAACGGCTACCTGCACGTGGGGCACGCCAAGTCGATCTGCCTGAACTTCGGTCTGGCCGAAGACTATCCGGGCCAGTGCAACCTGCGCATGGACGACACCAACCCGGAAAAAGAATCCGACGAGTACGTACAGTCCATCAAGGACAGCGTGGCCTGGCTGGGCTTCAAGTGGAACGGCGAGGTGCGCTATGCCTCCGACTACTTCCAGCAGCTGTACGACTACGCGGTGGAGCTGATCCAGGCCGGCAAGGCGTTTGTCTGCGACCTGAACGCCGAGGAAATGCGCGCCTACCGCGGCAGCCTCACCGAGCCGGGCCGTGAAAGCCCGTACCGCGGCCGCAGCATCGAGGAAAACCTCGACCTGTTCACCCGCATGAAGAACGGAGAGTTCGCTGACGGCAGCAAAACCCTGCGCCTGAAGATCGACATGAGCTCCGGCAACGTGAACATGCGCGACCCGGTGATCTACCGCATCCGCCGCGCGCATCACCACCGCACCGGCGATACCTGGTGCATCTACCCGATGTACGACTACACGCATTGCATCTCGGATGCGATCGAGGGCATCACCCACAGCCTGTGCACGCTGGAATTCGAAGACCACCGCCCGCTGTACGACTGGGTGCTGGACAACATCAGCATCGGCTGCCACCCCCGCCAGTATGAATTTTCGCGCCTGGAACTGCTGTACGCGCTGACGTCCAAGCGCAAGCTCAACGCGCTGGTGACCGAAGGCAAGGTAGGCGGCTGGGACGATCCGCGCATGCCCACCATCGAAGGCATGCGCCGTCGCGGCTACAGCCCGGCCGGTATCCGCCTGTTCTCTCAGCGCATCGGCGTATCCAAGGGTGAGAACATCATCGACATCAGCGTGCTGGAAGGCGCGGTGCGCGAGACGCTGGAAAGCGAAGCGCCGCGCGTGATGGCGGTGCTGGACCCGATCAAGGTCACCCTCACCAACTATCAGGACGGCGTCACAGCCAGCCGCAGCGCACCGTTCCACCCGCACCACCCGGAATTCGGCGAGCGCGACGTGCCGATCGCGCGCGAGATCTACATCGAGCGCGATGACTTTGCCGAAGTGCCGCCGCCGAAGTGGCAGCGCCTGACCGCCGGCGGCGAAGTACGCCTGCGCTACAGCTACGTGATCAAGTGCGACGAAGTGATCAAGGACGCCGACGGCAAGGTGGTGGAGCTGAAGTGCTCCATCGACCACGACACCCTGGGACAGAATCCGGTTGGCCGCAAGGTGAAGGGCGTGATCCACTGGATCTCCGCCAGCCACGCGGTGGAAGCCGAGGTACGCCTGTACGACCGCCTGTTCACCGAGCCGCGTCCGGATGCGGTACGCGGCGAGGATGGCGAATACGTCGACTTCATGCAGTTCCTGAATCCGGACTCGCTGGCGACCATCACCGGTTACATCGAACCGGCGGTACGCGACGCCGCGCCGGAAACCCGCTACCAGTTCGAGCGTATCGGTTATTTCGTGACCGACCGCCTGGACCATCAGCCGGGCAGCAAGGTGGTATTCAACCGCACCGTCGGCCTGAAGGACTCCTGGAGCAAATAAGGCATTATCATGAAAGCGGTAGGCACCTCGTGTGCCTGCCGCTTTTTTTGTTGGTAACGCACTCGCTGTCGGTTAACGCATACAAGGGGCTGTCATGAAAACTCGCCACACCGCCATCTGCTTGTCCGTCCTCGCCACTCTTGCCACCATGCCGACCGCCACGTTGGCCGCACCGGGAAAAGACCAGAGCTACCGCATCACCATCATCCACACCAACGATCACCACGGCCGCTTCTGGAAGAACGGCGACGGCGAATACGGCATGGCCGCGCGCAAGAACGTGATCGAACAGATTCGCGCCGACGTGCGCCTGCATGGCGGCTACAGCCTGCTGCTGGATGGCGGCGACGTGAACACCGGGGTGCCGGAATCCGACATGCAGGATGCCGAGCCGGACTTCAAGGGCATGAACCTGCTGGGCTACGACGCCATGGCGGTGGGCAACCACGAGTTCGACAAGCCGCCGGCGGTGCTGACCAAGCAGCGGCAGTGGGCGCAGTTCCCGATGCTGGCGGCCAACATCTACCAGCACGGCAAGCGCCTGTTCGCGCCGTACAAGATCTTTGACCTGGGCGGCGTACGCGTGGCGGTGATGGGCCTGACCACCGACGACACCAAAAAACTGACCAACCCGGAAAACACCCAGGGTATCGAGTTTCGCACCCCAGCCCGCGAAGCCGCCCGCCTACTGCCCACGCTGAAGAAAAAGGCCGATGTAATCATCGCCGCCACCCACATGGGCCACTACACCGATGGCGAACATGGCGTCAACGCGCCAGGCGATGTGGAAATGGCGCGCCAGGTGAAGGGCTTCAACCTGATCGTCGGTGGCCACAGCCAGAACCCGGTGTGCATGAAGGCCGAAAACGTGCGCAACGATGCCTATGTCCCCGGCAGCGACTGCGCGCCGGACCGCCAGAACGGCGCCTGGATCGTACAAGCGCATGAATGGGGCAAATACGTTGGCCGCGCCGATTTCGAATATCGCAACGGCGAATTCCGACTGCTGCAATACCAGCTGATTCCGGTCAACCTGAAAAAGACGGTGAAGGGCGAGGACGGCAAGGAGCGCAAGGTGGTTTACACCCGCGACATCCCGGAAAACAGCGAGATGCTGGCCCTACTCAAGCCTTACCAGGAAAAAGGCCAGGCAGTGCTCGGCGTGCAGGTGGGTAGCAGCGACGGCAAACTGGAAGGCGACCGCGCCATCGTGCGCAAGCAGGCCACCAACCTGGGCGTATTCATCGCCAGCGCCATGAAGGACAAGGCCCATGCCGACTTCGCCATCATGAACGCCGGCGGTATCCGCGACTCGCTGCCGGCTGGCAGCATCAGCTACAAGGACATCCTCAAGGTGCAGCCGTTCGGCAACACCCTGGTGTACGTGGACATGAGTGGCAAGGAAGCGCTGGACTACCTGAAGGTCGCCGCAAAGATGAGTCCCGGCTCCGGTGCCTTTGCCCAGTTTGCCGGCGTACAGCTACGCATTGCCGGCGGCGAGCTGCAGCAGGCGCGGATCGGCGGCCAACCCATCGACCCGGCACGCAGCTACCGCCTGGCACTGAATAACTTCACCGCCGCCGGTGGCGACGGCTACCCGCGGCTGAACACCCATCCGGGCTACGTCAACACCGGTTATGTCGATGCCGACCTGATGCGCGCTTACTTTGCCGGCCACAGCAGCATCAAGGCGGCAGATTTCGAACCGGGCGACGCAGTCGTGCGCGAGTAAACCTGCCCGCGACGACAATGCCGGCGCTGGTTCAGCCTCGGCCGGCATTGTCGTTACAAACATGACGCATTGCACCCTGCCCTCGCGCGCCGTTTGCCTGTAAAATCCCCCAGTTAATTTTGGCGGCCCGACAGCATGTTGGCCGCGGCTAATTCTGTAGAAAGTTGAGCAACGTGAAAGACGCGTTCCTGAAGAAGATTGCGGACAAGTCCGCGGTCATCGGTATCGTAGGTCTGGGCTATGTTGGCCTGCCGCTGATGCTGCGTTTCAATGAAGTGGGCTTCAAGGTACTGGGTTTCGACATCGACCAGAGCAAGGTCGATGCGCTGCACGCCGGCAAGAGCTACATCGAGCATATCAGCGGCGACAGCATCGCCAGTGCCCGTGCCGCCGGCTTCGAGGCCACCACCGACTTCAGCCGCGCACCGGAGGCCGACGCGCTGATCCTGTGCGTCCCCACCCCGCTCAACAAGTACCGCGAGCCGGATATGTCCTACGTGCTGGGCACCATCGACAGCCTGGTGCCGCACCTGCGTGCCGGCCACCTGGTATCGCTGGAATCCACCACCTACCCGGGCACTACGGACGAAGAACTGCTGCCGCGCATCGAATCGCGCGGTTTCAAGGTGGGCGAGGATGCCTATCTGGTGTTCTCTCCGGAACGCGAAGATCCGGGCAACCCTAATTTCACCACCCGTACCATTCCCAAGGTATGCGGTGGCGTGACCCCGGCCTGCCAGGAAATCGGCGTGGCGCTGTACAGCGCGGTGATCGACAAGGTAGTACCGGTGTCCTCCACCCGCGCCGCCGAGATGACCAAGCTGCTGGAAAACATCCACCGCGCGGTGAACATCGGTCTGGTGAACGAGATGAAGATCGTCGCCGACAAGATGGGCATCGACATTCATGAAGTGATCCGCGCCGCCGCTACCAAGCCGTTCGGCTTCGTACCCTACTACCCGGGCCCGGGCCTGGGCGGCCACTGCATTCCGATCGACCCGTTCTACCTGACCTGGAAGGCGCGCGAATACGGCGTACACACCCGCTTCATCGAGCTGGCCGGCGAAGTGAACTCGTCGATGCCGGACTACGTGATCAGCAAGGTGGCCGCGGCACTGAACGAGCGCAAGAAGGCGATCAACGGCAGCAAGATCCTGGTGCTGGGCATTGCCTACAAGAAGAACGTGGACGATATGCGCGAAAGCCCGTCGGTGTTCCTGATGGAAAAACTGCGCGACCTGGGCGCCGACATCAGCTACAGCGACCCGCACGTGCCGGTGTTCCCGAAGATGCGCGAGCATCACTTCGAGCTGTCCAGCGTGGCGCTGAATGCCGACAGCATCGCTGGCTACGACTGCGTACTGCTGGCCACCGACCACGACAAGTTCGACTACGCCCAGCTGCAGCAACATGCGCAACTGATCGTGGACAGCCG
>CAMLGD010000125.1 GCA_946479405.1 uncultured Vogesella sp. | reverse complement strand
ACGGCTTGTCGCCGTCGTAGCGCATCGCCGCCGGCAGGAAGTGGAACTGGATGTCCGGCCAGCGCAGCCCCTTGTCGGAGCGGATGAAGCCGCCGGCCTCGAAGTGGTTGCTGGCGCCCAGGCCATCCTTGAACAGCAGCCAGCGCAGGCCGATCAGCGCCTTGCCCCACAGGCTCATCTTGCCGTTGAGGGTGATCGGCTCCTTGCAGGCGTACTGGATGTAGATCTCGCTGTGATCCTGCAGGTTTTCCCCCACCCCCGGCAGGTCGTGCTTCACCTCGATGCCGGCCTGGCGCAGCACCGCCGCCGGGCCGATGCCGGAGCGCTGCAGCAGGTGCGGCGAGCCGATCGGGCCGGACGACACCAGCACTTCGCGGTTGCAGCGTACCGAGTGGGTCGTGCCGCCCTGATCAAACTCCACCCCCACCGCGCGCTTGCCCTGCAGCAGGATGCGGCGGGTCATGGCATGGGTCACCACCGTCAGGTTCGGCCGTTGCATCGCCGGGCGCAGGTAGGCATTGGCGGTGGACCAGCGCACACCGTTCTTCACCGTCATGTGCATGGCGCCGAAGCCTTCCTGCATATAGCCGTTGCAGTCGTCGGTCTTGATGTAGCCAGCCTCGGCGCCGGCCGCCACCCAGGCGCCGTACAGCGGGTTGGCCATATTGTTGCCGTTGTTGGTGGCCAGCGGGCCATCAGCGCCGCGGTAGTCGTCCCCGCCGAACTTGTAGTTCTCGGCCCGCTTGAAGTACGGCAGGCAGTGGCGGTAGCCCCAGTCTTTTGCGCCCAGCGATTCCCACTCGTCAAAATCCAGCGCGTTGCCGCGGATGTACACCAGACCGTTGATCGACGAGGAGCCGCCCAGCACCTTGCCGCGCGGGCAGTGCAGGCGGCGGCCGTCCAGATGCGGCTCCGGCTCGGTCTCGAAGTGCCAGTTGAAGCGCTTGGTGTTCATCGGAATCGAGAACGCGCTGGGCATCTGGATGATCACGCTCTTGTCGCTGCCGCCAAACTCCAGCACCAGTACGCTCACTTGCGGATCTTCGGTCAGGCGGTTGGCCAGCACACAGCCGGCGGAACCGGCACCGATGATGATGTAGTCGTATGTTTTGTCCATGATGCTTCTCGCAATCCAAAGAGGGCTGCCGGCGGCTTACCAGCCGTCACCGGTGGTGAAATGGGGAGAGGTCTTCTCGATGTGCTTGATCAGCGTCTCTTCCTTGTCCAGGTCCAGCGACAGGCACAGCAGGTAGTAGGCAATGCCGGACACGATCAGCCCCACCAGCCAGGCCATGTCCACGCTGCCGATCATGCGTGCCAGCGGGCCGACATACACTTCATCCGGGCCGTTGAAGATGCAGAAGAACGGCACCATGGCGATAAAGCCGATCAGGTAGGCCAGCAGCCCGCGGCCGCCCCAGTGGCCGTAGATGTTGTCGTGCGGCAGAAAGAAGTGCGGGATGGCGTAGCGGCCGCGGCGCACGAAGAAGTAGTCGGTCAGGTTCACCGCCGTCCACGGCACCAGGAAGTACAACATCACGATCAGGTAGATGTTCAGCACCGACAGGCCGGAGCCGGAGGTGTAGATGCTCATCGCCACGCCCAGCTGCAGGAACACCACGAACAGGATCGCCCAGATGCGGACCTTCGGCGTCGGCTTTACCTTCTTGAAGGAGTCCACGCCGGTAATGGCGGTGAGCTTGGCGCTGTAGATGTTCATCGCGATCACCGGCAGAAAGGCCAGGATGGTGATGGCCACCACCACGGTGCCCAGCTGCGGCGCCACGCTGGCGCCAACGCTGTTGAGCGCCACCAGCACATCGGTGGCATGCAGGTGCTCGCCCAGCCAGCCGCCGACGGCAATCATCCACGCCCCGGACAGCGACGCGCCGAGAAATACCGCGGCGATCAGCTTGCCGCTGGGGGTGTTCTTCGGCAGGTAACGCGAGTAATCCGACACATACGGTGCGTAGGCGATGTTGTAGCTGGCGCCGGCGGCAAACTGGGCGATGAAGCCGGTCCAGTTGAAACCCAGCGGCGGCGCAGCCGGCACGTTGGCCGCCAGCGGCGCATCGTGAATCCAGCCCATCAGCACCGCCAGCGTCACCAGGCCATACAGCGGCAGCGACAGGAACAACGACCACTTGAAGGTCTTGTGCATCCAGTCGTGGCCCAGAATCGCCAGCAGCGTGGCCGGCACGGTCACCGCCAGCCCGACCTGCATCGGCCCCCACTGGAACAGGGTATTGAGACCCTGCATCATCAGCACCAGGTTGACGATGTTGAAACCGGCAAACACGAACAGCGTCGCCAGCAGCACCAGCACCACACCGCGATAGCCGAACTGCGCCCGCGACTGGATCATCTGCGGCAGGCCCAGGTGCGGTCCCTGCGAGCCGTGAAACGCCATGAACAGGGTGCCGAACATGATGCCCAGCGTGCCGGCGATGGTGGTCCACAGCGAGCTGAGTCCGACGCTGGGGCCGACAAAGCCGATGGTCATGGTGAAAAAGGTGAAGTTGCCGACAAACCAGAACGGACCTTGCGTGGACAGCTTGTCGGTTCGTTCATGATCCGGAATGAAGTCAATGGAATGACCTTCGATTTCCAGGCCGCCCGATGCGGCAGCCTGCTCGGGTTTTTGCGCGTTCGATTTCATGGTATCTCCTCGCATTTCTCATGGTGCCGGCCCGCCCGGTGGCGGGCGCGGTGGCAGCTGACGGCAGCGGCCCCAAAGGCGGCTGCGTCACGGCGAAGGGCGGGCGGTGGCGCACCGTTACGGCTTGCGGCCAACCTTGTCGCCGGCAACGGGAGATGCGTGCTGGAGGAGCGGACCGGCGCGGCACCCTGCCGCGGCCGGCCCTGCTGCGGTGTGCTTGACGTGGCAGCACCGCGCACCTCCTGCTTTCATCATCGTCCATGCCGGCGGGTGTGGCAGATCCGAAATGGACCGCCGCCGCCCTGCCCGTGTCAGGGCAGCGTGATCCACACCGCCTTGCTGATCATCAGGTGCTCCAGCTGCTCCGGCCCCAGGTCCTTGCCAAAGCCGGAACCCTTGACGCCACCGAACGGCAGCGCCGGGTCGATGGTGCCGTGCGCGTTGACGTACACCATGCCGGCGTCGAGGCGCGGAATCAGGCTGTGCACCAGGCCCAGATCGTTGGAGTAGATCGCTGCCGCCAGACCGTACTCGCTGTCATTGGCCATGGCGATGGCGTCGTCCAGTTCGTCGAACGGCAGGGTAACCAGCACCGGGCCGAAGATTTCCTCGCGCACGATGCGCATGTCCTGGCGGCAGTGGGCAAAGATGGTCGGCTGCACAAAGAAGCCGGGGCCGGCCAGCGCCTGGCCGCCGCACAGCAGCTCGGCGCCTTCCGCGATGCCGCTGGCGATGTAGGACAGCACGCTGTCCTTCTGCTGCGCCGACACCAGCGGGCTGATGTAGCAGTCCGGGTCCAGACCGGGGGCAATCTTCAGTTCGCGGGTCAGCGCCACCAGTTCGTCCAGGAACGGCTGGTACACGCTGCGCGCCACGTAGACACGGGTACCGGCATCACACACCTGGCCGGCGTTGAAGAACACGCCATTTACCACCGCGTTGGCCGCGGCTTTCAGGTCGGCATCGGCCAGCACGATCACCGGCGACTTGCCGCCCAGCTCCAGCGTCACATGCTTGAGCTGCTCCACCGCGACGGCACCCACCTTGCGGCCAACCGGGGTGGAGCCGGTAAAGGTGAGCTTGTCGATGCCCGGGTGGCTGGCCATGGCCGCGCCGATCACGCTGCCGCGGCCGGTAACGATGTTGACCACGCCAGCCGGAATGCCGGCCGCTTGCACCAGCTCGGCAAAGCGCAGCGTGGACAGCGAGGTAAGCTCCGCCGGCTTGATCACCATGGTGCAGCCCACTGCCAGCGCGGCCGCCAGTTTCCACACCATGGTCTGCAGCGGGAAGTTCCACGGCACGATGGCGGCAACCACGCCCAGCGGCTCCTTGCGGGTGTAGGCCAGGTAGTTGCCCGGCAGCGACGACGGCGCCACGGTGCGGCCATGCAGCTTGCTGGCCCAGCCGGCAAAGTAGCGGATGGTATCCACCGAGCCCTGCACATCGATATCGCGGGCGAAGGCAACCGACTTGCCCATGTCGATGGCTTCCAGCTCGGCCAGCTCGTCGGCGTGCTGTTCCATCAGGTCGGCCAGCCGCTGCAGCAGGCGTTCGCGTGCCAGCGGCTTGAGCTGACGCCACTCGCCACCATCGAACTGCGCGCGGGCGGCGGCCACGGCGCGGTCGAGGTCGGCCACGGTGGCGGCCGGTACGCTGGTGATCTCGCCCTCGGTGGACGGCTCGGTTACCTTGAAACGACCGCCGTCGCTGGCATCCAGCCACTGCCCGCCGATGAACATCTTCTGCGGCCTGGCCAGAAACGCGCACGTAGCGGCGGACACGCCGTAGTGCGCCAGATACTGCTGTACCACTTGATCCATGTTGTTCTCCTCTTTCTCAACGCCGCCTCATCTACGCGAGGCTGGCGCGACAGGTGCTGTTCAGCCGCGTCGTGCTTCGGCGCGGGCGTGGAAAATGAAGCCGATGCTGTTCATCAGCAGCTGAGCGGCCAGGATGGAGGTCACCCCGGTCGGGTCGTAGGCCGGCGCCACTTCCACCAGATCCATGCCGACGATGCGGCCCTGGCTGCGCTGGACCAAGCCCTGGATGATTTCCAGCACTTCGTAGTACTGGAAACCGCCGTGGCTGGGGGTGCCGGTGCCCGGCGCAATGGATGGGTCGAAGCCATCGATATCGATGGTGATGTAGTAGTTGGCCGCATCCGGAATCTGCGCCAGCACACCCTCGGCCCCCAGTGCGCGCACCTGGCGCACCGACAGCACGGTGGAGCCGGCGGCACGGGCGGCAGCGTAGTCATCGCGGTTGGAAGACGACACGTTGCGGATGCCCAGCTGGGTCATGCCGACGATGTGATCCATCTCCGACGCGCGGCGCAGCGGGCTGCCGTGGCCGTAGCGCACGCCATGGCGCTCATCGACAAAGTCGAGATGGGCATCGATATGCAGGATGTGGATCGGACCCTTGCCCTCAAACGCCTTGATCACCGGCGCGTGGATGGAATGGTCGCCGCCCAGCACCACCGGCATGGCGCCGGATGCCAGGATCTTGCGCACCGCCAGCTCGATGTTGGCGTTACTGCTGGCCATGTCGGTGTGCACGATGTCGGCATCGCCCACGTCCACCATG
Organism: uncultured Vogesella sp.; assembly: GCA_946479405.1. The sequence continues at coordinate 4,230 of CAMLGD010000125.1, read as the reverse complement.
CGCACGTCCTCGCGGGTGAGGTACATCACGTCGTCTTCAAAGTCGTAGGCGCCGGCATGGCCGAAGGAGAACAGCGTGGAGGCCTCGCGAATGCCGCGCGGGCCGAAGCGGGCACCGGCACGCCACTGGGTGCCCATGTCATTGGGCGCACCCAGAATCGCCACGTCGGCGTCGATGCGTTCCCAGTCCAGACAGACCGGGGCCTTGGCGAAGGTGCAGTGGCCAACGAACGGCAGGTTCAGGCGACCTTCTTCGTAACTGTTTTTCGACATGAGTCTCTCTCCGCATGTGATGTACTGCTGCAGGCCGGGGCTTGCATGGCGCCCGGTGTTTCCATGACTATGCGCAGAGATTCGCGTCGAAAAAATAATAAAGATCAGATACACACATCGGGTTTTCCGAAGTAAGCCGCAGCGGCGGCGGACCTAGGAAAACACGCGTTTTTCAGCCGGTTTTCACGGCCATTCGCCGCAAGATAGTTATTGAAAGCGCGATCGGCAGCGGGGAGAAAGCATGAAGCAACTGCAGGATGTCGATCTGAAGCTGCTGCGGGTATTCATGACCATCGTGAAGTGCGGCGGCTTTTCCGCGGCGCAGGCCACGCTGAACATGAGCCAGTCCAGCATCAGCGAGCAGATGACCAATCTGGAAACCCGGCTGGGGGTGACCCTGTGCGAGCGCGGCCGCGGCGGCTTTCGCCTGACCGAATACGGCAGCGCCACCTATGAGGCGACACAGCGCCTGCTGCTGGCGGTGGATACCTTCTGCCTGGATACCAGTGCGCTGAAGCAGCACATTTCCGGCAAGCTGTATCTGGGCATCATCGACAACACCATCAGCGATGCCGATTCGCCACTGGCGCGCGCGCTGCGCCAGTTCGTGAGTCGCGGCCATGATGTGCACCTGGATGTCTACATCGGCATGCCGGCCGAACTGGAAGAACGGGTGCTGGATGGTCGGCTGCATATCGCCATCGGCCACTTCCCGCTGCGCGTGGCCGGGCTGTCCTACGCCCAGCTGTACCACGAGCCGGATGGGCTGTTCTGCAGCCGCTACAGCCCGCTGTTTGCCGCCAACGACGAGGACAGCGGACTGTTCGAGCGCATTGCCGCCAGCCATATCGTGGCGCGCGGCTACCTGCAGCAGCGCGATCTGCAACAGCTGCAGGCGCACAAGGCGGCGGCCACGGTGGACAATATCGAGGCGCAGGCAATGCTGATCCTGTCCGGCGCCTACATCGGCTTTCTGCCCAGCCACTATGCCGCCCGCTGGGTGGAAAGTGGCGACATGCGCCAGATCGCCCCGGCGCGCTTTCACTCCGACTGGCCATTCAGCGCCATTACCCGGCGCGGCGTGCCGCTGCCGACCGTGTTGCGCGCCTTCATGGCGGACTTGCTGCCGGAACACCCCTGATCCGGGCGGCGCCGCACCGTGCCATGCTGTTCCATTCATCAGGCATTAAAGGTAGAGTGGTACAACAGTAATAGCGGTTGCTTTCAAGTTTTCACCGCCTTGATTACCAGCCTCTGCGCCGGGCAAAGTGGCAGCCACGGCCGGAACCTGTTTTCGTTACACGACGCGATCAAAATGACGATCGATCCCTCTCTCTACTACCTGCCCGCCGGCCTGTTCGTACAGAACCGGCTGCAGCAGGAAGGCGACTGGCACTTTGCGCTGACCGGCAAGTTCCGTCAGCGGCTGTATGCCCCGCACCAGGGCAAACTGCTGCCACCGGCCCCCGAGCGCCAGCGCGATGCGCTGCAGGAAGTGCTGGCGCTGGCGCAGTATTTCGGCCAGCTGCTGTACCTGTCGCCACCCAATCTGCAGGGCGAGGACATCCGTGCGTTGCTGGCACGGCTGCAGACGCTGGTGCAGCACACGCCAGATGGCGCCATCGCCGCCATCATGCTGTGTCCGTGGCAGGACTACACCGCCCAGCACGGCATCAACGCGGCGTTGCTGGCCTGCCTGCTGGCCGGCGCGCTGTATCTGCCGCCGGACGAGCAGGACAACCTGATGTTGGCCGCACTGTGCATGAACCTGGGCTCGGCCACGCTGCACAACGAGCTGGCGCAACACGAAGGCCCACTCAGCACCAGCCAGCGCAAACGGCTGGAAATCCACCCGCTGGTCAGCTCGGCGCTGCTGCGCGAACTGGGTTTCGACAGCCCGCTACTGCACCCGTGCGTGCTGGGCCACCACGAGCGCTTCGATGGCAACGGCTACCCGTTCCATCTGGCGCAGGAGCAGATTTCGCCGCTGGCGCAGCTGTTGCGCGTAATCGACATCTCCACCGCCAAGCTGATGCCGCGCAGCTATCGCCAACCGGTGCCGGCACAGCGCGCGCTGGCACAGCTGTATACCCAGAGCGGCGAACAGTTCGACCCCCGCTACACCGCTCAGCTGGTCAAACTGCTGGGGGTGTATCCCAGCGGCAGCTTCGTGCGGCTGAACAGTGGCGACACCGCCATCGTGGTGGCGCAGGGCGAGCAGCTCAACCTGCCGCTGCTGGCACCGCTGCGCGAGCTGGAACAGCGGCTGGACGCCGACGGCAATATCGCCAGCCAGCTGACCGTGCAGGTGGAAACCCGCCACCTGCAAAAGCTGGGCGCCCTATGGCCGCTGCCGGCCTGAGGCAACACGCATCCCCCGCCGCCTGATGCCGCCAGCCCGCCCCACCCTGCGGGCGGCGCAACCGCTTTTCCGCCACCGCGCCTAACCCGCCACAACGACAGCCTCCTCACCAGCCACACGCCGCCCCGCACCAACCGTCCGCGTTGCATGGCCAGCATCCGATTGGCGCAATCGGTCCGCCACTCGGCGCGAACACCCCCGGGCAGGCAGTGCCGCCACCGGCACAATGGCAGCTGATTCTGCTGATGCCATGCGGCCAACCTTGTGCCGGCCGCCCAACCGGAGAGCAATATGATGCAACTCACCCGCGCCCGCGACTTCACCGCCAGCCGTGCCTGGGGCGCCAAGGACATCGCCACGCTGGATGGCGTCACCGCCCGCCTGCACTGGACCGACCAGCCCTACCACTGGCACGTCAACGACGGCGAGGAGCTGTTCGTGGTACTGGATGGCCGCGTGCGCATGCATTACCTCGATAGCGAACGCCACGAGCAGGTGCTGCAGCTGCAAGCCGGCGACATCTTCCACGCCGCCGCCGGCTGCGAGCACGTTGCCCACCCGCAAGGCGAGGCGCGCATCCTGGTGGTGGAGCGCGCCGGCAGCGAGTAAGCGCCCCCTAATTCCGAGTCTGCTTGCACTGGCCGCGCCGGCCCACCCGGCGCGGCTTTTTTTCGTCACTGCATACGTCAAAATTATCTTGTGAATAGCTTTTAAATATTTTGGCTATCCAACAGCGCTCCGTAGACTGCCCCTGTCAAACCGCTGACCGCAGTGGGCGGCGCTGCGCAGCGCCATTGCCAATCATGCCGGCGCCCTGCCCGCCTCCCTGCCAGCCGTTTGTCCGGCCCGCGGCGCCCGTCTGCCGCAGCACCAGCACCTGTTCCGCAGTAAACACACCAGCAGCACAACAGACCCCTGCATGGGGCACCCCGCCGTACACACACCAAAAGGAGTACTTTGCATGGACAAGTTCATCCCCCACCTTGCCGCGCTGGGCGTGGCCGCCGCATGCAGCCCGGTGCTGGCCAAGGACATCACCGTGGTGTCCTTTGGCGGCGCCAACAAGGACGCGCAGGCCGTCGCCTACTACCAGACCTTCGAGAAAGTCAGCGGCCACAAGGTAACCCCCGGCGATTACAACGGCGAAATGGCCAGAATCAAGGCCATGGTCGACGCCCGCCAGGTGAGCTGGGACGTGGTGGAAGTGGAAGCGCCGGAACTGATGCGCGGCTGCGAGGACGGCCTGTTCGAGAAGCTCGACTGGAAACAGCTGGGCAACCAGGCCGACTACCTGAAACCGGCGCGGTCCGAGTGCGGTGCCGGCATCTTCGTATGGTCCACTGCGCTGGCCTACAACGCCGACCGGCTGAAAACCGCGCCGCAGAACTGGGCCGATTTCTGGGACGTGAAGAAATTTCCGGGCAAGCGCGGCCTGCGCAAAGGCGCCAAGTACACGCTGGAATTCGCGCTGATGGCCGATGGCGTGAAACCGGCCGAGGTGTACAAGGTGCTGGCCACCAAGCCGGGCGTGGAGCGTGCCTTCAAGAAGCTGGACCAGCTCAAGCCCAGCATCCAGTGGTGGGAAGCCGGCGCCCA
>CAMLGD010000124.1 GCA_946479405.1 uncultured Vogesella sp. | reverse complement strand
CAGCAGCGTGGCGCCGCTGGCGGCGGCAAAGCCCGGCCCCAGCAGGAAGTCGCGGTTGCCGCGCATCACATACAGTGGCGTGACGCTGGCGAAGTCGCGCATGGCGGCCAACATGGCGTCGTTGAACGGCTGCCGGTCGTCGTCGCCCACCCAGTATTCAAACAAGTCGCCCAGGATGTACAGCGCGTCGATCTTGCCGCGCCAGTCAGCCAGCGTGCGGGTGAACAGCTCGCCGAGCCAGCTGGCTTCGTCGTGCAGGTGCAGGTCGGAAATGAAATGGATGGCCATGGTCAACAGTCAAAAAAGGCCGCACATGGCGGCCTGGTATCGATGAACGCTCATCAGCCCTGGATGATCTCGGCCTTCTCGATCACTACCGGGGTCAGCGGCACGTCCTGATGGCCGCCGGCACGGCCGGTGGCCACGGTCTTGATGCGGTCTACCACGTCCTGGCCCTGTACCACCTGGCCGAACACGCAGTAGCCCCAGCCCTGCATGGTTTCGGCACGGAAGTCCAGGAAGTCGTTATCGGCCACGTTGATGAAGAACTGGGCGCTGGCGGAATGCGGATCCGGGGTGCGGGCCATGGCGATGGTGTAGGTCTTGTTGGACACGCCGTTGTTGGCTTCGTTCTGGATGGTGTCGCGGGTGTCTTTCTGCTCCATGTCGGCAGTAAAACCGCCGCCCTGGATCATGAAACCGTTGATTACGCGATGAAAGATGGTGCCGTTGTAGTGGCCATCCAGTACGTATTGTTCGAAGTTGGCCACGGTTTTCGGGGCCTTGTCGGCGAACATTTCCAGCACGATGTCACCGTGGTTGGTGGTCAGCTTGATCATGGGTCAATCCTTGCGTCTATCAGGGTTTATAGGTGGCCTTGGTAATCACTACCGGCTCCAGCGGCACATCCTGCATACCGTCAATGTAACCGGTGCGTACCTTGGAAATGCGGTTCACCACATCCATGCCGGCAGTTACCTTGCCGAATACGGTATAGCCCCAGCCTTCCGGTGTCTTGCTGCGGAAGTCGAGGAACTCGTTATTCACCAGGTTGATGAAAAACTGCGAGGTGGCCGAGTTCGGGTTCGGCGTGCGCGCCATGGCAATGGTGCCAATCACGTTTTTCAGGCCATTGTCGGCCTCGATCATCACCGGCGCACGGGTTGGCTTTTGCACCAGACTGCCGTTCTGCACGGTAAAGCCGCCACCCTGGATCATGAAACCATCGATGATGCGATGGAACAGGGTGTTGCTGTAATGGCCGGCCTTGACGTAGGCGATGAAGTTTTCCACCGTTTTCGGCGCCTTGGCCGGGTACAGTTCGATGGTGATCGGCCCCTTGTTGGTAGTCAGTTCCACTGTCGGGGCGGCCAGGGTGGTCAGGGGCAGCAGCAGTAACAGCGAGGTCAGCAGTTTTTTCATGCGCGGCAATTCCGGGGGTGTGACAATGGCCGGCAGTTTAGCATGGCCTCTGCCGGGCGGCAGCCGTTGCCGGTCTTGAAGCATCGCTTGCAAATAGTCTCAAGCTTTGTGAACCGGAGCCGATAAAGCAGACACGCTGTACAACGATATAGATAGCATGCGGAGCCATTCCATGAACTTAACCCGACTGTTGCCCGGCCTGCTGGCCGTTACCGCGCTGACTGCCTGCGCCGCTACCCCTCCTGCCAATCAGGCCGATGGCCAGCAATGGATGGTGGTGGCCGCCGCACCCGCGCAGGGAACCAATGTCGAAGAAGCGCCGGCGGTAGCGGGTAGCCACGAACAGCTGGGTATCGCACGCCAGCCGGTGATGACACAGGGTGGGGTGATGATGGGCGGTGGCTACGTCGGCCCGCTGTCCGATCCACCGGCGGCGAAAGAGGAAGCCTACAACGCGCTGCGCATCCGCGTGGTTGGGCGCGGTGCGCCGCCGTCCGGCAAGGATTTGTCGCCGGTGCAGCGCCGCCTGCTGGCGATGCGCGCCGCGCAACTGGATGCCTACCGCGCGGTGGCGGAACAGGTGCAGGGCTTCAAGCTGTCCGGCAACAGCTCGGTCGGCAACCTGGTCGCCAGCAACGACAGCTTCCGCGTGTATGTCGATGCCTATCTGCGCGGCGTGCGCCTGCTGTCTACCGAATTCAAACCGGATGGCAGCAGCGAAAGCATTGCCGAGATGGTGCTGGACGAGGGCTTCTTCAAGGCTTACCGTACAGCTCTGGCGACCACCGGCAACGTGGCCACCGCGGCCCGCGTGATGCCGGCCAGCGATGGCAGCAAGCTTGGCTGTACTGACAGCGGCTGCGTGTATGGTGGAGACTTCTACGTTGCACACTGAGACATGATGCAAACATCCAGTCTGTTACGCGCCGCCTTCGGGGCGGCGTTTGTTTTGCTGGCGGTGCCGGCAGCCATGGCCGCGATATATCAGGCCGAAGGCATGGCGTCGCTGGAGGCCGGCCGTGTTGCTGCGCGCCAGGCGGCCATCGAGGACGCGTTGCGGCAAATTGCCATTACCCACCAGGGTGGGCTGCAAGGCAGTAGCGAGATGAACAATGGTGCGGTGGCGGCGGAAAGCCTGATGCTGGGGCCGGTGTCGCTGCCGGGCAAGACGCGGGTGATCAGCGAAACCCAGCGTGACGGCCTGCTGTTTGTCACCGTGCAGCATGACACCGACCCGCCCGCCACGCCGGCCGAGGCGGCAGCCAACAATGACAAAGCCACCGCCGCCTGCCAGCGTTCCACGCTACCGCCTGGGCGCTTTCTGGCGCGCCGGCTGGTGGCGACCTACTTTGCCGTGGAGCAGCCGCAGCAAGCGGCGGACCTGGGCGCGATCTCCACCTGGTTTCCGGCCGAGCTGGTGCGCCGCCTCAACCGGCAGCGTGACGTGCAGGCGCTGGATGCCGGCAATGTGACGCTGTTTCCCGACGGCAAAGTGCAGGACCCGTGGCAGGCCAGCGATGCGGTGCGCGACGTTGGCCGCAGGGAAGGCGTGCAGTTCGTGCTGGCCGGACGCATTGTCGATAGCGCGGTAACGCGCAAGGAGCCGCGGGCAACGGCTTTTGGTAATGGCAACGATATGCAGCAGGGGGTGTACTACACCGGGCCGTTTGCCGGCCTGCTGGGATTTTCGGTGCGGCAGGTACCGGTCGAGCGGCGGCTGGTGGTGGAATACTGGCTGTACGACGCTATCAGTGGCGGGGTGTTGCTGCGCGATGTGCTGACCCGAGAGGCGCGCGGCGATGTGCATGTCGATTCCGCCCGATTGTTCGATACCGCGGTGCTGGCCCAGTCCGACTATGGCCGCCTGATCGAGCAAACGCTGGGCGGCATTGCCGACAAACTGCGCGACACCATGCAGTGCCTGCCGTTTACCACCCGGGTGGCGCGGGTGGAGGGCGACCGCGTGTACCTGGCTGCCGGGGCATTGGATGGGCTGGCAGTGCGTGATCGACTGTTGCTGTACAAGCCGCGGCCGGCTACCGAGGTGCGGCGGCTGGATGGCCAGGTGCTAGGGGTGCCGGAGCAGTTGATCGGCGATCTGGAAGTCGAACAGGTACAACCGCGCTTTGCCGTAGCGCGGCTGCGCAACAACAGCCAGCAAGCCGCGACCGGTGATTGGGTGCGCTTCCCCGTGCGGCCTAATTAAGAATGGTTATTGATAATAATTCTTGTCACGATTATACTTTTCTGCGTTTGTATCAGTTTGTATTGCAGAAAAGGACGGGTCGTGAACAAGAAAATCGCATTGATGGCCGTGCTGGCCGCCTTTAGCGGCGTGGCAGCGGCGGAAGAAATCACCGTTTACACCGCGCGTGCCGAGCAGCTGATCAAGCCCATTCTGGGCGTGTTCGAGCAGGAAACCGGCATCAAGGTAAACGTGGTCAGCGGCAGCGAAGGCCCGCTGATGGAACGCCTGAAAGCCGAAGGCTCCAACACCCCGGCAGATATCTTCATGACCGTGGACGCCGGCAACCTGTGGCAGGCCAACAATCTGGGTCTGTTCCAGCCGGTGAAGTCCGCTGCACTTGCGGCCAACCTGCCGACGCATCTGCGCGACCCGGGTAACAACTGGTTCGGCCTGTCGGTACGTGCCCGTACCATTTTCTACAACAAGCTGACGGTGAAGCCGGAGCAGTTGTCCAGCTACGAAGACCTGGCCAGCCCGAAATGGAAGGGCAAGCTGTGTCTGCGTACTTCCAAGAAGGTGTACAACCAGTCGCTGGTCGGCACCATGATCGGCAGCTATGGCCCGGTGAAAACCGAGCGCATCGTTAAGGGCTGGGTGGACAACCTGGCCGCTCCGGTGTTTGCCGACGATACCAAGATGCTGGAAGCCATCGGCGCTGGCCAGTGCGATGTCGGCATCGCCAACACCTACTACTACGGCCGCCTGCTGAAAACCCAGCCCAACCTGCCGGTGGGCCTGTTCTGGGCCAACCAGAAGCTGGATGGCGTGCACGTGAACGTGTCGGGTGCCGGTGTCACCAAGCATGCCAAGAATGCCAAGGGTGCAGTGAAGCTGCTGGAATGGCTGTCGGCCGAGAAGGCGCAGAAGCTGTTTGCCGATATCGACATGGAATTCCCGGCCAACCCGAAGGTGGCGCCGAACCCGGTGGTGACCTCGTGGGGCAAGCCGAAGCAGGATCTGATCAACGTGTCCGAGGCCGGCTCCAAGCAGGCGCAGGCGGTGATGCTGATGGATCGCGTTGGCTATAAGTAAGCATTAGCCAATCCGGCCGACAAGGGCAGCGTGCTGCCCTTGTCGGCTTTTCGCTTTCCGGCTTGTTAACGGAGTTGCGTACGCAATGCAGTTAGAAAAATCCCTGCCGAGCGCCGATCGCTCACCGCCGCCGGGTGCCGCCATGCCCGCCGGCATCAGCCAGCGTCTGGCCGCCTGGCCCGGTCGTCTGCTGGCGCTGGCGATCAGCCTGTTCACCGTGATACCGCTGGCGGTGGTGATGACCTCCTCGCTCAGCCCCGATCCCGCCATCTGGCAGCACCTGCTGGAGTTCGCGCTGCCGGAGCTGTTGCGCAACACGCTGGTGATGCTGCTGGGCGTGTCGGTCGGGGTGTTGCTGATCGGCGTATCGCTGGCCTGGCTGGTGGCGGTGTACCAGTTTCCCGGTCGGCGCTTCTTCAGCTGGGCGCTGATGCTGCCGCTGGCGATGCCGGCCTATGTGCTGGCGTTTGCCCAGGTGGGCATCTTTGAATTTACCGGCCCGGTGCAGACTCTGCTGCGGCCGCACTTCGACAATATGCGCTGGTTCCCTGAAATCCGTAGCACCTGGGGGCTGTTGCTGGTGATGTCGCTGGCGTTCTATCCCTATGTCTATCTGCTGGCGCGCAACGCTTTCGCCACCATGGGCCGTCGTGCGCTGGAAGTGGGGCAGAGCCTGGGGCTGTCGCAGCGACAGGGCTTCTGGCGTATTGCACTACCAATGGCGCGGCCGTGGATCATGGGCGGACTGCTGCTGGTGGTGATGGAAAGCCTGGCCGATTTCGGTACTGTGGCGGTGTTCAACTACGACACCTTCACCACGGCGATCTACAAGGCATGGTTTGCGCTGTTCTCGCTGGATACCGCCAAGCAGCTGGCCTCGCTGCTGGTGGTGATGGTGTTCGTGCTGCTGCTGCTGGAGCAATACAGCCGTGGCCGCCGCGCCTACTCGCAAGCCGGGCGCACTGCGCCGCAGCCACGCTTGGCGCTGGTTGGCTGGCGCGCGTGGGCGGCATGTGCTGCCGCCAGCCTGGTGTTGCTGCTGGCCTTCGTGCTGCCCTTGCTGCAACTGGGCTACTGGGCATCGCGTGATTTCAGCAACCAGTTCAGTGCCGATTTTCTCGGCTATGCCTGGCGCTCGGTCCTGCTGTCAATGTTGGCCGCAGTGCTGGTGACGCTGATCGCGCTGGTGCTGGCCTATCTGGTGCGCCGTGATGGTGGTGCGGTGGTCAAGCTGGCTGCCCGGGTGGCCACTATCGGCTATGCCATTCCCGGCACCGTGCTGGCGGTCGGCGTGTTTGTGCCGGTGGCGTGGCTGGACAACCAGATCATTGCGCTGCTGGGCCTGGGTGGCGAAGTCACCGCCGTGTTCAAAGGCACCTTGCTGGCCATGCTGCTGGCTTTTGTCGCCCGCTTTCTGGCGGTGGGGCATTCGGCGGTGGATGCGGCCATGAACCGCATCACCCGCAGCCACGACGAGGCAGCGCGCAATCTGGGGGTTGCCGGCTGGGCGCTGCTGTATCGCGTCTATCTGCCGCTGCTGTCCGGCGGGCTGTTTACTGCGGTACTGATGGTGTTTGTCGATGTGATGAAGGAGATGCCGATCACGCTGATGACGCGGCCCTTCGGCTGGGACACACTGTCGGTACGGGTCTACAACATGACCAGCGAAGGCATGTGGGACCAGGCGGCGCTGCCGGCTATCGCCATTGTGCTGGCTGGCCTGCTGCCAACCATTTTGCTGTCGCGTCAACGGGATGTTGCCTGATGAGTTTGCTTGAATTGGTGTCGGTGTCGCAGTCGTACGGCGACAAGAAAATCATCGACCAAATGTCGTTTGCACTGGAAGCCGGCGAGATCGGCTGCCTGTTGGGCAGCTCCGGCTGCGGCAAGACCACCGTGCTGCGCTGCATTGCCGGTTTTGAAAACCTGCGGGACGGCGAAATCCGCCTGGCCGGGCGGAGCATCGCCAGTGCTGCGGCCAACGTGCCGGCGCACCAGCGTGAAATCGGCATGGTGTTTCAGGATTACGCGCTGTTTCCTCACCTGTCGGTAGCAGAAAACATCGGCTTCGGCCTGGGTAGCCTGCCGCGCCGTGCGCGCACGCAGCGGGTGGCTGCCATGCTGGAGGTGGTAGGGTTGGCCGCATATGGCAAGGCCTACCCGCACGAGCTATCCGGCGGCCAGCAGCAGCGCGTGGCGTTGGCGCGGGCATTGGCGCCGCAGCCGCGTCTGCTGCTGCTGGACGAACCGTTCTCCAACCTGGATGTCGATCTGCGCGAGCGCTTGTCGCGCGAGGTGCGCGATATCCTGAAGTCGCAGGGCACCACTGCCATCCTGGTGACGCACGACCAGCATGAGGCGTTTGCCATGGCTGACAAGGTGGGGGTGATGGCACAAGGGTGCCTGCAGCAGTGGGCGGCGCCGTACGAGCTGTACCACGAGCCACAGACGCGCTACGTGGCCGATTTCATCGGTCAGGGCGCGTTTGTACCCGGTACGGTGACCGGCCCACGCTGTGTGACGCTGGAACTGGGGGAATACTGCAGCGCGGTGCCGCGGCAGTTTGTGACCGGCGATGCCGTCGACGTGCTGCTGCGCCCGGACGATGTGGTGCACGACGATGCTAGCGAGGTGAAGGCGCTGGTGCTGGGCAAGGTGTTCCGTGGCTCGGAGTTCCTGTACACCCTGCAGCTGGCATCCGGCTGCAGTGTACTGGCGCAGGTGCCCAGCCATCACAATCACGCCATTGGCGAGGCAATCGGTATCCGGCTGGAGCTGGATCACCTGATCGCTTTCCGGCAAGCCTAGGTCACCGGCAAAAAAATGGCCGCCTCCGAAACGGGGCGGCCAATTTCATGGCGCGGTACGATCTAGCCCGACAGCCAGGTATTGGGATGCGACTCCAGCCAGGTCTTGATCGACTTGGCATCGTTGACCCGCGCCGCCGAACCGTTGGCCGCCAGCAGCACCAGGATCAGGTGCTGGCTGCCCACCGTGGCCTGCATCACCAGGCAACGGCCGGCTTCTTCGATGTAGCCGGTCTTGGACAGACCGATGTCCCATTCGCCTTCACGTACCAGCGGGTTGCTGTTCTTGTAATGCAGCACACGGGTGGCGGTAGGGCGGGCGTAGTATTCGGCAGTGGTGGTGAACTGGCGGATCAACGGATAGTTGGCCGCGGCTTTCACCATGCGCACCAGATCCATCGCGGTGGAGGTGTTGCGCATGTCCAGGCCGGTGGCGTCGTGGAACACTGTGTTGGTCATGCCCAGCGAACGCGCCTTGCGGTTCATCTGCGCGATGAAGGCCGCCTTGCCGCCCGGATAGGTGCGCGCCAGCGAGGCGGCAGCACGGTTCTCCGACGACATCAGTGCCAGCAGCAGCATTTCGCGGCGCGTCAGCGTGGAGCCGACGGCCAGACGTGAGCTGGTGTTTTTCAGGCGGTCGATCTCGTCATCACTGATGGTGATCGGCGTATCCAGCGACAGGTTGGCATCCAGTGCCACCATGGCCGTCATCAGCTTGGTGATGGAGGCAAACGGCTGGATCTGGTTGGCGTTCTTTTCGTAGACCAGTTGGCCGGTCTGGGCATCCACGACGGCCACCGCGTGCGAACTCAAACGCGGTGATGCGGCCATGGTGGCAAGGTTTACCGGTTGGGCGGCACCCGCCATCAGCGGGGCGCCGGCCAGGCAAACCAGCAAGGCCAGGGTTCTGAGCATCATGTAATGACTCCGATGCGAAGATGTTGCGATTCGATATCTCAATTTTAAATTGAAATAAACTGTTTGTGCGGGCGAAATTGCGCTGCAGGCCATGATTGGCGCGGTTTTCGGCTACAATCTGCGTGACAAATGAGTGAGATGCCATGGTTGTTACCTATCCCGGCAGCCCGTTCCGGCTGCACCAGCCTTTTCCCCCTGCGGGTGACCAACCGACAGCCATCGCCAGTCTGGTTGAAGGGCTGTCTGACGGCCTGAGCTACCAGACCTTGCTGGGCGTCACCGGTTCCGGCAAAACCTACACCATGGCCAACGTTATTGCGCAGACCGGCCGCCCGGCCATCGTCATGGCGCACAACAAAACGTTGGCCGCACAGCTGTACAGCGAGATGCGCGAGTTCTTTCCGGAGAACGCTGTCGAGTACTTCGTCTCCTACTACGACTATTACCAGCCGGAAGCCTACGTTCCCAGTCGCGATCTGTTCATCGAAAAAGACTCCAGCATCAACGAACACATCGAGCAGATGCGGCTGTCGGCCACCAAGAGCATTCTGGAGCGCCCGGACTGCGTGATTGTGGCGACGGTGTCTGCTATTTACGGTATCGGTGATCCCACCGAATACCACCAGATGATTCTGCATCTGAAAGAAGGCGAAACCACACCGCAGCGCGAGATCATCAGCCGGTTGACGGCGATGCAGTATGACCGCAACGACATGGACTTCGCCCGCGGCACCTTCCGCGTGCGCGGCGACGTGATTGATATCTTCCCGGCAGAAAGCAACGACACCGCGCTGCGCGTCAGCCTGTTCGATGACGAGGTGGAAACGCTGACGCTGTTCGATCCGCTCACCGGCACCACCAAGCAAAGGGTTGGCCGCTATACCGTGTACCCGGGCAGCCACTATGTGACCCCGCGCGACACCGTGCTGCGCGCCTGCGAGAAGATCAAGACCGAGCTGCGCGAGCGCATCGAGTGGTATCACAAGGAAGGCAAGCTGGTGGAGGCGCAGCGCATCGAGCAGCGCACCCGCTTTGACCTGGAAATGCTGTACGAGATGGGTTTCTGCAAGGGCATCGAAAACTACTCGCGCCATTTCTCCGGCCGCGCACCGGGCGAAGCGCCGCCGACGCTGATCGACTA
>CAMLGD010000123.1 GCA_946479405.1 uncultured Vogesella sp. | reverse complement strand
GGCAAGGTTTCGATGCCATCGTGCATGAGCTGGGCCCGAAGAACCGCGCCCTGCTGGCCGAGCGTGACCGCCTGCAAAGCGAGATTGACGCCTGGCACCGCGCCCACCCCGGCCCGATTGCCGACATGGCGGCTTACAAAGCCTTCCTGGGCAGTATCGGTTACCTGCAACCGGTGCCGGCCGACAGCCGCATCGACACCAGCAAGATCGATAGCGAACTGGCCGAGCAGGCCGGCCCGCAGCTGGTGGTGCCGGTGATGAATGCCCGCTACGCGCTGAATGCGGCCAACGCGCGCTGGGGCAGCCTGTACGACGCACTGTACGGCACCGATGCCATCAGCGAGGCAGACGGCGCCGGCAAGGCCGGTGGCTACAACCCGTTGCGTGGCGGCAAGGTGATTGCCTTTGGCCGCGAATTCCTGGACCAGGCAGCACCGCTGGAAGGCGGCTCGCACCAGGACGCAGCGGCTTATCGCGTGATCGGCAGCCTGCTGCAGGTAGCGTTGCACAACGGCAGCGTGTGCGGCCTGAAGCAGCCGGCACAGTTCATCGGTTTCAACGGTGATGCCGCCGCCCCCACCAGCGTGCTGCTGAAGAACAACGGTCTGCACTTCGAGATCCAGATCGACAAGTCCAGCGCCATCGGCGCACAGGATGGCGCCGGTGTGAAGGACATCGTGATGGAGGCTGCCATCAGCACCATCATGGACTGCGAAGACTCCGTGGCCGCGGTGGATGCCGACGACAAGGTGGTGGTGTACCGCAACTGGCTGGGCCTGATGCTGGGCACGCTGGTGGAAGAAGTGGCAAAAGGCGGCAAGACCTTCACCCGCCGCCTGAACGCAGACCGCCGCTACACTGCCGCCGCTGGCGGTGAAGTGGCCCTGCACGGCCGCAGCCTGCTGTTCATCCGCAACGTTGGCCACCTGATGAGCAACCCGGCGATCCTGGATGGCGAAGGCCGCGAAATCCAGGAAGGCATCATGGATGCGGTGGTGACCACCCTGATCGCGCTGCACGACCAGCAGCGCAAGGGCAACTCGCGCACTGGCTCCATCTACATCGTGAAGCCGAAGATGCACGGCCCGGCGGAAGTGGCCTTCGCCGACGAGCTGTTCGGCCGCGTGGAGCAGCTGCTGGGCCTGCCGCAGTACACCGTGAAGCTGGGCATCATGGATGAAGAGCGCCGCACCAGCGTGAACCTGGCGGCCTGCATTGCCGCAGCGCGTCAGCGCGTGGCCTTCATCAACACCGGCTTCCTCGACCGCACCGGCGACGAGATGCACACCGCGATGGAAGCCGGCCCGATGATCCGCAAGGGCGACATGAAAACCTCCAGCTGGATCACCGCCTACGAGCGCAACAACGTGCAGGTGGGCCTGGCCAGCGGCCTGCGCGGCCGCGCGCAGATCGGCAAGGGCATGTGGGCGATGCCGGACCTGATGGCCGAGATGCTGAAGCAGAAGATCGGCCACCCGAAAGCCGGCGCCAACACCGCCTGGGTGCCGTCGCCCACCGCTGCCGTGCTGCACGCGCTGCACTACCACCAGGTGAACGTGCAGCAGGTACAGCAGCAGCTGGAAGCGCAGCCGGCCGCCGAGCTGCTGGACGACCTGCTGACCATCCCGGTGGCGGCCAAGCCGAACTGGTCCGCCGCCGACATCCAGCAGGAGCTGGACAACAACGCGCAGGGCATCCTCGGCTACGTGGTGCGCTGGGTGGATCAGGGCGTGGGCTGCTCCAAGGTGCCGGACATCCACAACATCGGCCTGATGGAAGACCGCGCCACGCTGCGCATCTCCAGCCAGCACATTGCCAACTGGCTGCGCCACGGCATCACCACCGAGGCACAGGTGATGGAAACGCTCAAGCGCATGGCAGCGGTAGTGGACCAGCAGAATGCCGGCGACCCGCTGTACCAGAACATGGCCGGCAATTTCGAGACTTCGGTTGCCTTCAAGGCCGCCTGCGACCTGGTGTTCAAGGGCTGCGCCCAGCCGTCCGGCTACACCGAGCCGCTGCTGCACGCCTGGCGTCTGGTGGCCAAGGCGCAGTAAGCCACGCCTGCTTGCCATACCGTCAAAGCGCCCCGCGGGGCGCTTTTTTCATACCCGCCCGCGGCGACGGCGCGCATGTTGGCCGCAGCCCGCCCCCGCCGGCGCACGACAGCGCATGCAGTTTTTTTAATGCACGGGCCATACCGGACACGGCGATTTATGCCAGAATTCTTAATTGCCCCGCCCGCTGCCGCCACGGCACTGCGGCCAACCTGTTCCCCCATTTCCGGCCCGTGGAGGTCCTAGTGGAAACCTTGCTCCCCAGCCCCGACGAGCCCGCCTGCTACCGCCCGGTGTCACCGCACCGCCTGCGGCAAGCGGCTCTGCCCGCCCGCAGTCTGCTGCTGGGCACCTGGCTGCTGTCACTGCTGGCCGCCATCGGGCTGGGGCTGGGGGTGGTGATCTGGCAGTGGTCCGGCCTGCCGATGCACTTTGGCGGCGTGTCGTTTTACGTGTCGGTGTATCCACCGTTGACGCTGTGCCTGCTGTGGTGCCTGCTGTTCGGCCTGGCCTGGGGCGCGATTCCGGCCTATGCCGCCACCTTTTGCCTGTCGCTGTATGCCGGGCTGCCAGCGGGCTGGGCGGCGCTGTTCGCGCTGTCCAACCCGCTGGGGCTGGCGGTGTTCACCATCGCTTACCGCGCGCTGCCGGTACCGCTGAGTCTGCGCACCGCGGATTCGCTGTTTTTCTTCGCGCTGATGGCGTTTTTCAGCAGCGTGTTCAGCGCCAGCGGCGCCTTTATCTGGATCTACACCAACCGCATCGGCTCCAGCGACGCCTTCGGCGTATGGCAGGGCTGGTGGCTGGGCAACTTCCTGCAGCTGCTGCTGATCTGCGGCCCGCTTCTATACCTGCTGGCACCGGCGCTGACCGGCTGGCGCGACCGCAAGCTGTTTACCCAGCCGCAGCAGCCGCATACCAGCCTGCGCTGGGTTCTGCCCGCCGCCGGCATGGTGGTCAGCGGGGTGTATCTGTATATCGCACTGTCGTTCTGGCTCAGCCGCAATGCGGTGCGCGCCAGCCAGGAGCTGGGCACCCTTGCCGGCTGGCAGCGCGCGGTGGAACTGATCGCCGCCTCGTCATCCGCGGTGTACCTGGTGGTCGCCATCATGTTTCTGGCGATGGGCTTCCTCGGCTATCGCTTTGTGCGCAGCTGGACCCGCCAGCTGCAGCAGGCAGTAACCGCCGCCGAAGAGGCCAACCGTGCCAAATCCGGCTTTCTGGCACGCATGAGTCACGAGATTCGCACCCCGATGAACGCCATCACCGGCCTGACCGGCCTGGCGCTGCAGCAGACGCTGGCGCCGCGCGAGCGCGACTACCTGCAGAAAATCCGCAGCGCCGCCGATTCGCTGCTGGTGATCATCAACGACATCCTGGATTTCTCGCGTGCCGAAATCGGTACGCTGACGCTGGAGCAGCGCCCGTTCCAGCTGGAAGCACTACTACTGGCGCAGGCCGACCAAGTGCGCCAGCAGCTGGACGCCAAGCAGCTGCAGTTGCTGGTGCATATCGCGCCGGACGTGCCGCTGACGCTGCATGGCGACACCGTGCGGCTGGGGCAGGTACTACTGAATCTGCTGAGCAACGCCGTCAAATTCACCGAAGTCGGCGAGATCCGCCTGAGCGTCGCCAGCCTGCGGCGGGACGATGCGCGCGTGACGCTGCACTTCAGCCTCAGCGATAGCGGCATCGGCATCGATGCGGCCAACCTTGGGCGCCTGTTCCAGCCGTTTGCCCAGGCCGACGAATCCATTACCCGCCGCTATGGCGGCACCGGGCTGGGGCTGGCGATCTGCCGCCAGCTGGTGGCGGCGATGGGCGGCGACATCCAGGCCGACAGCCAGCCGGGCCAGGGCAGCCGCTTCCATTTCCAGCTCAGCCTGCCCTATACGCCGGCAAGCGAACTGCCGCCACTCGCCACGCCGCTGTCTGTGCTGCTGATCGAGCGCCACGACAGCAGCCGCCAGCACAGCCAGCGCCTGCTGCAACAACTTGGCGCCAGCGTGAGCAGCACCAGCGGCATCGGCGCGGCGCGGGCCATGCTGCAGGATGGCAGCCCGCCACCACAGCTGATCATTGCCGATCTGCCGGAACAGGGCGATTGCCACGAGCATCTGGCCCTGCTGCAAAACCTGGCCGGTGGCCACTGCCCCGTGCTGTTGCTGGAGCCGGCCTACAGCACGCAGCTGGAAGTCGAATGCCAGCCGGTGCGCATGCTGGGCCGCCCACTACTGCCGGGTGCGCTGCGCGCCGCCCTGCTGGCGCCGCAACCACCGGCAACCACGCCCATCCCCGCCGCCGTGCCGATCGATACTCGGCTGCAGGGCAGCCGCATCCTGCTGGCGGAGGACAACCCGATCAACCAGCAGATCGCCTGCGAACTGCTGCAAGCCGCCGGTGCGCAGGTCAGCTGCGCCGAGAACGGGCTGCAGGCGGTGGACATGGCCTTGCACGACCTGTTCGACGCCATCCTGATGGACATCCACATGCCACAACTGGACGGGCTGGCTGCCGCACGCCGCATCCGCGAGCACGGCCTGCGGCTGCCCATCATCGCCGTCACCGCCCATGCCTTCGACGCGGCGCGCGAGGAAGCGCTGGCCGCCGGCATGGACGATCACCTGGCCAAGCCGTTTACTCCGGAGCAGCTGTACCAGGCGGTGGCACGCCATCTCGACCACGACGGCCCCGCCGTCACGATTGCCGGCATCGTGCCGCAACCGGCGGCCGGCTTGAGCGAGGCCCAGCACCTGTCGCTGCTGTACAAGTTCCGCAAATACCACGCCGCGGATGCCGCCACCCTGCGTCTGGCACTGCGCGAACAGCGCCTGGCCGACATCCAGCGCATCGCCCACAACCTGAAAAGCGTGGCGCACTACATCAATGCGCCGCAGTTGCAGCAACTGGCGCTGGCGCTGGACGACAGCGCCAAGGATGGCGCCATCGCGGCGGAACTGGTCAGCGCGCTGGCCGCCGAGCTGGACAACATACAGCAGGCACTGGCGCAACAGCTGCCGGCCCAGGATTAAGCCCGGCCACGGTTGCCGGGCAATATCGGCGGACCGCCGGCCATAGCGCGCCCGGTTCGCGTCACACAGGGAGCAAACATGCAGCAAACACTGTTGGCCGCACTCGTGGCCAGTCTGCCACTGGCAGCACTTGCCAGCGACGTGGAAGTTGACCTGGGCAAGCGCGATGACATCGCCGCGCTGTTCTCCTACCCCAATTGCCAGCAGGACTGTCCGGCGCCGGCACCATCGCTGGAAATGACCGTCAGCCACTGGCTGATGCAGAACGCGCTGCGCGACGCCAGCGCCAGCAGCGCCAAGGAGCAGCCGGCAGTGGCGGTGCGCAACGACAGCGACCGCATCAAGGCCACCATCCGCAACGCCCCGGCCGACGATTACGGCAAGGTGATCCAGTCCTACCTCGCCATCGGCCAGCTGGGCTACCAGGGCGCACAGGCGGTACAGCAGGCCGGCGGCATCTGGCAATCGGACTGGCGCTTCTTCCTGACCCTGGGCATGGCGATGCGCAACCACCGCACCGTGCAGCTGCTGCATTTCCCGCCGGATACCGTGCTCAACGACAGCCAGGATTACCTGACCGCCGCCACCACCCTGCGCTGGGCGCAGGTGCTGGGCTACAACGGCATGAACGTGCGCGACAACGGCCTGTACCAGACCATTGCCGACATCGCCCCGATCGCCGCACCGGCCAGCGCCGGCAGCGCGCTTACCGGCACCTACAGCTATTTCAGCCAGTACACCGCCGCGCTGCTGAACAGCTGGACCGCACCCGTGCCCGGCAGCAGCAGCGTGCGCCCGATGGTGGCGCTGGGCGGCCCGGCGCGCGACTGGTTCGCGCAGCAATATCTGCCGGCGGGCAGCAAGTTCGGTGTATTGCAGCTGGCCAAGGTCAACATCGGCAGCAACCAGCAGGTTCCGGTGCTGGGCGGCAACCATCCCAGCTACATCTGGTACGCCAGCAGTGACGCGGACGGCATTGCCATCATGCAGCAGGATCTCACCGTCGCCTGCTGGCAGAACGCCATGGGCCAAAAGCCAGACGGCGATGCGCAGGGCGTGCTGAACAGCTGCACCAGCACCTGGAAGAATGACAGCACCCAGGTATGCCGGCTGTACTACACCTCGGTAAAAAATCTGGATGCGGCCGCCGCCAAGGCCAAGTGCCAATAAGCTGACACCCGCTGCCGTGGCGGCCCGCCTGCCACGACCCTCCCGGCGACACAATCCATCAGTTGGTAAAGCGTGTCGCGCTTGCCTAGTATTGATTACGACGCCCCGTCACCCGCCCCGCCGTCACGCCAGCCCGCTACGCGCGGCCCTTGCGTCATGGTCAGCCGCCGTGCCCCGTCGCCAGCAACCACGCGCGTGTGCCATGACCCGATCTGCTCATTCACTGCCACCAGCATGCAGCCTCAGCCCCGCTCCCGTCCGTTATCCCCGTTGATGCGGCAGTTGATCCTGCTGGCGGGATTCTCGGCCATCGCCGTGGCGCTGCTGCTGGCTTGGAATGCCTACGAAGAAGCCGCCAGCCGTGGCCGGCAAGAGCTGCTGGCCAGCGGCGAGCGGCTGGCCGCCAGCGTGGATCACGAACTGATGATCCGCCGCCACACCCTGTACACCATGCAGGTGCTGGCCGAGCAATACCTGGCCGAGCGCAGCCCGTTGAACTGGAGCGTGCATCCCTATCTGTCGCCGCAACCGCAGCACCACGGCTATGCGCTGCAGCTGCCGCCCGGGTTTACCAACCAGAGCCTGGGCAATATCACCGGCCTGGGGCCGATCCCGGCGCCGGACTCGCCGGCGGTGCGCGAAATGCAGATGGCGCTGGCGCTCACCCCGATGTTCCGCACCCTGATCGCGCGCGACCCGGACACGCCGTGGGTGTACTACACCTCGGCAAAGAAGTTCGTGTACCTGTACCCGCGGGTAGGCGTGGCCGACTACTTCGTCACGGCACAAACCTTCGCCATGGATTTCTTCATGAAGGCGCACCCGGCGGAAAACCCGGCTGGCGAGCTGGTGTGGACACCGGCCTACCAGGACGAAGCCGGCCGCGGATGGATGGTGACCATCTCCGCCCCGGTGCATGAGCGCGGCGTGTTCCGCGGCGCCGTCAGCGTAGACATCACCACCAGCCGGCTGGCCTGGCTGCTGGAGCGCGTGCCGATCGAGCACAGCAGCCGCCACCTGCTGCAGGCCGACGGCAAGAAGCTGGCCAGCGCCGGCGGCCCGGCACCGCAACTGCTGCCGCGCAACTGGCCACCGCACACGCTGCAGCCGCGCGGCCAACGTTTGCAGGCGGTGTTTCCGCTGGAGGTAAACAACTGGTATCTGGTGCTGGATGGCGACGCGCGGGCGCTGCAGCGCGAGGCCATCCGCCAGTCGCTGCCGTTCTGGCTGCTGGTGCTGTTTCTCAGCGGCAGCCTGGGGCTTGTGGTCATCCTGCTGCGCAGCTGGGCGCGGGTGGAACAGCTATCCACCCACGACTGGCTGACCGGGCTATGGAACCGCCGCGCCTTCGACGAGCAGCTGCACGACGCACTGGGCCACCTCAAGCGCGGTGGCAGCTCGCTGGCGCTGATCCTGTTCGACGTGGATAACTTCAAGCACTACAACGACACCCTCGGCCACCCGGCCGGCGACAAGGCGCTGCAGGACATCGCCCGCGTGGTGCAGAACGTGGCGCAGCGGCAGGACGACCGCGTCTACCGTCTGGGCGGCGAAGAGTTCGCCATCGTCACCAGCCTGCCGGATCTGCCGCGGCTGCAGGCGTTCATGGACCGCGTCGCCGCCGCCGTGTGCGAGCAGTGCATCCAGCATCCGGGCAGCGAGCACGGGGTGCTCACCATCTCGCTGGGCGGTGTGTTGATGCAGCAAGGCGCACAGCCGGATGCCGCCGAAGCCTACCGCCTCGCCGACAAGGCGCTGTACCGCGCCAAGGCCCAGGGCAAGAACTGCGGTTGCAGCCACGGCGATGGCGCCTGAGCGCTACACCTGCACCGACGGCACCGACTTCATGCAGCGCAGGGTGAAATGCGAGCGGCTGTGATGAATGCCGTGGATCTTGTACAGCTTCTCGCGCAGAAACTTCTCGTAGCCGGCGGTGCCATCCACCGCCACCTTGATCATGTAGTCGTACTCGCCGGATAGCAAATGGGCTTCCAGCACTTCCGGCAGCGCCGCCAGCTCCTCGCCGAAGCGTGCCAGCGTGTCTTCCTCGTGCGCGTTCAGCGTCACCTCGATCATCACCGTGTCGCGCAGCCCCATCTTTTTCTGGTCGATCAGCGCCACATAGCCCTGGATATAGCCCTCTTTCTCCAGCTGCCGAGTATGCTTCCAGCACGCCGACGGCGACATGCCCACCCGCTCCGCCAGCTCGGCATTCGACAGCCGCGCATTGCGCTGCAGCTCGCGCAGAATCTTTCTGTCTTGTGCACTGAGCGTGAATTCGCTTTCTTCCATTTCGCCACCAAAAAAGATTGTTCGCCAAAAACCGCATTCCAGAGAACATTCTATCTAGCCAGGCGGCAAAAGACAGCTACTTCGAAAGCCACTGCACACCGCTGCGCGTTACAGTTTCCCCACTGACCCACCCCGTGCAGACAGCCAGCCACCAGCCGGCTGCCCACCCGCCGCCACCCACGCGGCGAGACTGCCAACGCCACCGCCGCTGCGCCCACCACGCCAGCTGGCGGCCGGTACCGGGTGACAAGAAGCAGGTCGGCAACGACCGGGACAAAGCCAGACGTCCACAGGACGCAGCAACGCATGCGGCCAACCTTGCATCCCCCAAGGTTGGCCGCATTGTTTTGTCCGCCGCTGAATCAGTCGCGCTGCTGCAGTGCGCGGGCAATGAAATGGCGCGGCACCCGTGGCTTGGGTACCCGCACGTCGAACCACTGCTGTACGTTCATCTCCAGGCCGATGCCGTGCATGAAGTTGTACAGCGCCTTGTTCAGCCCGCGGCCCATGGCCTCGTGGTCGGTGCCGGTGGGGTCGATAAAGCCCACGTCGTTGCGGGCGAAGGTGATGGCCGGCTGCGGAATCAGCTTGACGCCGTATTCGTCCGGGTTCTGCCCTACCGGCGAATGCACGGTGCAGGCAAAGCGGTGGAAGAAGCCGCTCTGGATGCAGCCGTTGTCGAACAGCTGGCGCACGTATTCCAGCGCGTCCACGGTGTCCTGCACCGTCTGGGTGGGGAAGCCGTACATCAGGTAGGCGTGCACCAGGATGCCGGCCTCGGTAAAGCCCTGCGTCACCCGTGCCACCTGCTCCACCGACACGCCCTTCTTCATCAGCTTCAGCAGCCGGTCCGACGCCACTTCCAGCCCGCCGGAAATGGCAATGCAGCCGGATTCCGCCAGCAGCTGGCACAGCTCCGGGCTGAAGGACTTCTCGAAGCGGATATTGCCCCACCACGAGATACTCACCTGGCGGCGCAGCAGCTCCTCGGCCAGCGCGCGCAGCATCTTGGGCGGCGCCGCCTCGTCCACGAAGTGGAAGCCGGTCTGCCCGGTCTCTGCGATGATGGCCTCGATGCGGTCCACCAGCACCTCGGCCGAGGCGGTTTC
This sequence comes from uncultured Vogesella sp., assembly GCA_946479405.1. Next base: position 53 of record CAMLGD010000123.1, on the reverse strand, counting down.
GTAGCGCGAGATGTAGTCCAGCGTCACGTCGCAGAAGCTGCACTTCTTCCAGT
>CAMLGD010000122.1 GCA_946479405.1 uncultured Vogesella sp. | reverse complement strand
AGACGAACTTCGAAACGCTTCACTTCAACGCCAGCAGCGGTAATGGCTTCGGCGACGTCAACGTTGGTTACGGAACCGAACAGACGGCCGTCAACGCCGGCTTTCTGTGCGATGGTGAAGGAAGCATCAACCAGCTTTTCAGCGCGAGCCTTGGCGTCGGCCAGAATGGCAGCCTGTTTGGCTTCCAGTTCAGCACGGCGTACTTCGAACTCTTTCAGGTTGGCTTCGGTAGCGCGCTTGGCTTTACCGGTCGGGATCAGGAAGTTACGGGCATAGCCGTTCTTCACTTTAACAACGTCACCCAGAACACCCAGGTTGGCTACTTGTTCGAGCAGAATGATTTGCATCTTGTCGTATCCTTATCCCGTGATTAGTGCTGGTCGGTGTACGGCAGGAAGGCCAGGAAGCGCGCGCGCTTGATGGCTTCGGACAGCTGGCGCTGGTAGCCAGTCTTGGTGCCGGTGATACGAGCCGGGATGATTTTGCCGTTTTCGGCGATGAAGTCCTTCAGGAGATCAACGGATTTGTAGTCGATTTCCTTGATACCTTCTGCCGTGAAGCGGCAGAACTTCTTGCGCTTGAAGAGTTGACGAGCCATTTGATTAACCTTTTACAAATTCAACGTATTCGATGTGTAGAACCAACCGCGGATTACGCAAACTGCGCTGACTCAAGAATCCGGCACAGTGCACCGTATTACCTGCCAGTCGGCCAGCAAACCGTTTTGCCATTTCCCCCAGCAACACAGCCTGTATTTCACAGACCACATCGCGTTCCAGGTTGGCGGCGCTTTGCCGGGACTGGTGTCTGAGCCACAATTCCAGCACCGGCAAGCCGGCGGGGGTGTATCTCAGACTGTCTTCGCGTTCGACCGTAGCGGTCAGTTCAAGTCGGTTCTGCAAGGATGCAGTAACGCCCGATTAGGCGGAAACTTCTGCTTCGGCGTGGCCTTCCAGCAGGTTCTTGGCCTTCTCGTCCTTCATCATCGGAGATGCTTCGGTGATAGCACGATTCATCTTGATGGTCAGGTGACGCAGTACGGCGTCGTTGAATTTGAAGGCGTGCTCGATCTCGGCCAGGGTTTCCGGAGCGCACTCAACGTTCATCAGAACGTAGTGAGCTTTGTGAACCTTCTGGATCGGGTAAGCCAGCTGACGACGGCCCCAGTCTTCCAGACGGTGGATAATGCCGTTAGCGTTCAGGACCATGCCCTTGTAACGCTCGACCATGGCGCCGACCTGTTCGCTCTGATCCGGATGGACGATGAACACGATTTCGTAATGCCGCATGTGAACTCCTTGTGGCTAATAAAGCCCTCCGTCATGCGCGATAGCCGGAGGGCAAGGGTTGAAACGACGGATTATACGCAGTTGGCCGCATGCAGGCAAACATATCCGCCTGTTGCGGCCAACTCTGGCAAAACGCCTGTGGCGAATCAGCCGATCACATCAAAGCCGGCATCTTCCACCGCCTGTTTCCAGGCAGCCGGCTGCGCCTCACCCTGGTAGTCCACGGTTACCGCCTTGCTGGCCAGATCCACGTCCACCGCCTGCACGCCAGCCACTGTCAACAGCGCGTTCTTCACGCCGTTGGCGCAGCCGCCGCAGGTCATGCCATCTACTTTCAGTATTTGCTGTGTCATGATTTTGACTCCTCGTGTCCGCGCTGCCTCAGCGCATTTTCTTTAATAACTGCATCACCTCGGCAATCGCCTGTTCGCTATCCCCCTCGCCCACGGCGCGGGCGACGCAGCCTTTGAGGTGGTTTTCCAGCAGCTGATCCGCCACCGCATCCAGGGCCGAACGTGCTGCGGCGATCTGGGTGAGTACGTCCACACAGTAGCGGTCGGCCTCGATCATGCCGGCCACCCCGCGCACCTGCCCTTCCAGCCGCGCCAGCCGCTTGAGCAGGGCCGCCTTGTCCGGCTGCACCACTTGCTTGTGACTGCAGCAATCGTCGTGTTGGTCTGTCATGGTTACTCCGCCAGAAAGTCGATCTGCGCCATCATGCCCTGATCCTCATGCTCCAGAATATGGCAGTGGAACATGCGCAGGCCCGGCTGCTGCTGGACAAAACGCAGCCGCACCGACTCGTTCGCCGCCACATTGACCACATCACGCCAGGCCAGGAATGGCTCGTCCTCCCACACGCCGTCCACGGTGCGTGCCAGCACCTGGAACTGGGTGCCATGCAGGTGGAACGGGTGATCCATGTGGGCATTGCCCTGCACCTCCCATTCCTCAATGCGGCCAACCTTGCCGGTACCGTCGATACGGTCCATGTCATAGCTGCGACCGTTGATCAGGAACATGGCCTTGGGATCGGCCATGTTTTCCGACAGCACGATGCGGCGGCGGAAGCCCGGCTCACCCAGCGGTGCCAGCGGACGTAACCGCGCTGGCAAAGCCTGCATCGGCTTCATGCCGTGCGGCATGATGCCGGCCAGCACTTCGTCGCGCTCCTGCTCCGCATGCATCATCTTGCCGCGGCGATACGGCTGGCTGATCAACCCGGTCGGCACACCATCGCGGAAGCGCCCGGTCACCACCAGCTCGGCACGTGCGCCCGGCGGCAGCAGCAGGCTGTCGATCGGCTGCCCCTGCTCCAGCAGGCCGCCGTCGCTACCGACCAGCAACATGTCATGCGCCGGCAGCGCCAGCTTGAAAATGCGGCTGCTGCTGGCGTTCCAGATGCGCCAGCGCTGGCGCTCACCCTGCGCCAGCGGAATCATCGGCTGCCAGGCGCCGTTGATCAGCACATACTGCCCTTCGCGACCATCGTGCAGATCAGCCATATCGTTGGCCGCCACCAGGCCATCGGCATCCAGCTTCAGATCGGACAGCAGCAGGTGCTGCTCCGGCAAGTGGCGCAGCGGATCATTCTTGCTGCGCACGATCACCGCGCCGGCCAGGCCACGGAATGCCTGCTCGGCAGTGTGGCCGTGCGGGTGCGGGTGATACCAGTAAGTACCGGCACAACCGGCCGGCAGCGTAAAGCGATAACGGCGCTGCGCCCCCGGCAGCACCGGGTCGTGCGGGTTGCCATCCTGCTCCGGCGGCACCGGCATGCCATGCCAGTGAATAGTGGTAGGTTGCGGCAGCTGGTTGGCAAAAGCGATATCCACACTATCGCCCTCCCACAGCTCGATCAACGGACCGGGCAGGCTGCCGTTATAGGCCCAGAACGTGGTCTGCCGGGCATCACCCCACAAGGCAGCGACCAGCGGCGCGGCAACCAGGCTGGCCTGAAAGCGGCCGGCATCCAGTGTCTCGTTGCTCAGCCGCGGCAAGGCCGGCAGATGCTCGCCGGCGGGCAGCGGCGGCAGCACAGCTGCAGGCACTGCGCCTGGAGCCGGCATGGCATGCCCCATGGCGGCATGATCCATCGGCACGGTATCGGCCAGTGCCTGCGGCGCCAGCCAAGCGGCGCTGCCGGCGGCAGCAAACTGCAGAAAATCTCGACGTTGCATGGACACTCTCCCAGATGCGGATAGTGCCATCATATACCCCGTAAGGGTATATGGCCAACAGCCAGACACCAGCAACCACCACGCGCATCAACCGTTGCAAAGTGGCCAGACAAAAAAATTGGCCGCAACCATGTTGCGGCCAACCTTGTTCAGCATGCATAGCGATCAGGACGCTTTCAGCACCCGCTGACGGCGACTCTCCGACAGCACCATGCCGGACGATACCGACACGTTGAGGCTTTCCACGGTGCCGAACATCGGGATCGACACCAGCACGTCGCAATGTTCGCGCGTCAGGCGGCGCATGCCCTCGCCTTCGGCCCCCATCACCCAGGCCAGCGGGCCGGCGGCGTCGAAGTGGTAGAGGTCGGTGTCGGCCTCCATGGTGGTGCCGGCGATCCACACCCCGGCGTCCTTGAGGTCGCGCAGGGTGCGCGCCAGGTTGGTGACGGTGATGTAGGGCACCACTTCGGCAGCGCCACAGGCTACCTTGGACACGGTGGCATTCAGCGTGGCGGAACGGTCCTTGGGGGCAATCACCGCGTGCGCGCCCATGGCGTCGGCCACGCGCAGGCAGGCGCCCAGATTGTGCGGGTCGGTGACGCCATCCAGGATCAGCAACAGCGGCGGCTCGGCCAGGTTGTCCAGCACATCGTCCAGCGTCACGAAGTTCTGGTTGGCATCGATCATCGCCACCACGCCCTGATGCCGCGCCTTGCCGGTCATGCTGTCCAGACGTTCCTTGTCGACGATGTGCGACTTGACGCCCTCAGCGGCAGCCTTGTCCAGCACCGCCTGCGCGCGCGCATCCTGCCGGCCACCGGCCAGAAAAATCTCCAGCACGCTTTTCGGGTTCTGCCACAGGCGGGCATTTACGGCATGAAAGCCGTGGATCAGTTTCTTGTTGCTCATCGGGCACCGCCGTCAATCGAATAGCCGCGCATTCTACCCGTTAACCCACCACTTCGGCCAAGGTCGGCTGCCGTGCGGCCAACCATTGCTGCAGTTCCGCCACCGGCAACGGCCGACTGAAGTAGTAGCCCTGCAGGATGGCGCAACCGGCATTGGCCAGGAACACGCTCTGCGCCGCAGTTTCCACCCCTTCTGCAATCACGGTGAATTTCAGCTTGCGCGCCATGGCGATGATGGCCTCGGTAATGGCAGCGCTATCCTCGTCATCCGGCAGCCCTTCCACAAAGGATCGGTCCACCTTGAGGTAGTCCAGCGGGTAGCGCTTGAGGGTGGACAGCGAGGAATAACCGGTGCCGAAGTCGTCGATGGACAGCTTCACCCCCAGCGCCTTCAGTTCGCGCAGCAGCGATACCGCCTCCTGCGGATTGTGCATCAGCATGCTTTCGGTGATTTCCAGCTCCAGCCGCGAGGCGGCCAGGCCGGTCACCGCCAGCACGTCGTTGACCTCGTTCAGCAGCGTCTGCTGCTCGAACTGCCGCGCCGACAGGTTGACCGCCAGCCGCGGCACCACCAGCCCCAGCTTGTCCCACGCCACCATCTGGTGACAGGCTTCGCGCAACACCCAGGCGCCGATCGGCTTGATCAGTCCGGTTTCTTCCGCCAGCGGAATGAAGCGTCCGGGCGGCACCAGTCCCAGCTGCGGATGGCGCCAGCGCAGCAGCGCCTCCACCCCTTCCAGCCGGCCGTCGCAGGACACCTGCGGCTGGTAGTGCAGCTCGAACTCCTGCCGTTCCAGGCCCTGGCGCAAGCCGCTTTCCATCAGCAGACGCTCGAAAGTCTGCGCATTCATCTGCGCATCGAAGAACTGGTAAGTGTGCTTGCCGGCTTCCTTGGCACGGTACATTGCTGCATCGGCGTTCTTCAGCAGCGAGGCGGCATCCACACCGTCGTTGGGATAAACGCTGATGCCGATACTGCCGCTGACGAACACCTCGTGCTCCTCGATGCGGATCGGCCGGGTGAGTGCGGCCAACACCTCCTCCGCCATGCGCCCCAGGCTGCCGTGGCCGTCAAAATCGCGCACCACCAGGGTGAACTCGTCGCCGCCGAGGCGCGCCACCAGACCGAAGCGCTCGGTGGACTGTGTCAGCCGCGCGGCGATTTCGTGCAACACCTCGTCGCCGGCCTGGTGGCCGAAGGAGTCGTTGATCAACTTGAAGCGGTCCAGATCGATGAACATCAGCGCCAGCTTTGGCTCGTCCTCCACCGCCTCCAGAATAGCAGTATCGATCGCCTCGATCAGTGCGCTGCGGTTGGGCAGCCGCGTCAGCGGATCGTGGCTGGCCAGGAACTGCAGACGATCCTCGGCCTGCTTGCGGCCGGTGATGTCGGAGAACACGCCCACGTAGTGCGACAGCTGGCCGAACGGGTCGCGCACCGCGCTGATCGACAGCTCGGCGATATACGGGTCGCCGTTCCTGCGGCGATCAAACATCTCGCCCTTCCAGTGGCCGTCGCGCTCCAGCGCCTCCTGCAGTGCGCGGTTGCGCTCGCGGTTGGCCACGCGCAGCATGCGCGACACGCGGCCGATGGCCAGATCCTGCTGGAAGCCGGTAATGCGGGTAAAGGCCTGGTTCACCATCACGATGCGGCCTTCGCCGTCGGTGACCAGAATACCTTCGGTGGCATTGTCGAACACCGTAGCCGCCAGCCGCAGCTCGGCGCTGGCGGCAATGCGGTCGGAAATGTCCATCACCACACCGATGATGGCCTTGTCACCGTTGTAGTCGAACAGCCGGCTATGCACCTCGACATCGATCGCGCCGCCATCACGATGGCGGATGCGCGTGGTGTAGTGCATCACCTGGATGTTTTCGCGAATGCGGCGGCGGATCTGCGCACGGATGCGCTCGTCCTCGCCCGGCATCAACAGCTGCTCGATACCGCGGCCCAGCGCCTCTTCCGGCTCATAGCCGGCCATGGCGGCCAACTTGGGGTTCACATACACCAGCGCCTCGTGCTGGGTGATGTAGATGCCCACCAGCGATTGCTCCACCACCGCGCGGTACTGGTCCATCGCCTCCTGCAGCTGGCGCTCTTCCTCGGCGCGCTGGCTGATGTCCACCGAGATGCTGCCCACCCCGGCCGGCAAGCCGTCGCTGTCGAACAGCGGAAACACGCTGGACAGCATCAGGTAGTGGCGGCCGTTCACGGTGATCGATTGCTCGAACTGGCGCGACTCCAGGCTGCGCATCACCTGCTGGTCGTGGCTGTTGATCACCCCGGCCTCATCCGGCGCAAACAGCTCGCGTGCAGTACGCCCCTTCAGGAACTGCTGCGGCAGCCCCAGCAAGCGGGCAAAGTTCAGGTTGACCAGCAGATAGCGGCCGTCCGGGTCTTTCAGCGTCATCAGGCTGGTGCTCTGATTGAGCAAGGACTCGAAACGCGCCTGCACGTCCTGCAGCAGGCGTTCGCGACGGCGGTAGCTATCACCGAATACCGCCACCGCCAATGCCAGTAGGCCGAACAACAGCAACGCCAGCGTATTGCCAAGGTTGGCCGCAACGCCCCACACCGCGCCACCCAGCAGTGCCGGCAGCGAGAAGATGAACAGATACAGCGTGCCGCTGCCAGCCACCCCCACCAGCCCGGCGCGGATAGCCGCCAGGAACAGCACCGGAAGCAACAGCAGCTGACAGCTGGTGGCGCAATCGCCACGGCCCAGCCACCACAGCGCGGTAGCCAACGTTGCCGCCAGCGCCAGCAGGGCCAGCAGTTCGCGGCGTGCCTGACGCACGGGGAAACCGGCGTACAGCAGCGGCACCAGCAAGGACAGCGACAACCACAGCAGCAACAGGGTGCGCAGTGCCTCGGTCACATTCAGCAGCGGCCACAGCACGGCATTGACCAGCAGTGCCGGCAGCAACAGCCGCAGCGACAGGCGGGCAAGGGCAGACAGGGAATCAAGACGGAAATGGCTGGCGGGCAGCACGATGTGCAGCCCCAGCAGCATGACGCCGAACGAGGCCGACCACAGCAGCGCCGGCAGCAGCGGCATGGCCAGCAGGGCCACGGCAGTCGCCGGCACGCCCCACCACCACACCACCTGAAAGCGGCCGGCAGCAAAGCGCCAGGCCATGGCGGCATGGGCGATGAACGCACCCGGCAATAGCGCATGCTGCCAGTCTCCCGGCCACAGCAGCATGCCACCGACAAAGAAAATCATCGCGCTCAACGCGCTTACAGTGGATTTGTCCACGTCTCCCCGCTTCAAAGAAAAGCTACCCGTACCCCGGCTGCCAGCGGCTGGGGCGGCGATGACCATAACAACGGATTGCAGTACACGGGTAAGCGGCCGGAAGCTGTATCTGTATTTTGTTGGCTGTCTTGCGCAGCCTGGATTCCGGCGCCGCACTATAATACCCGCCTCTTTGCGAATGTGTAGCGATATGACCCCTCCTATGCCCGCCTGGCCACCGGCCGCCCAGAAGACCCGTCTTGCCCTGCCGGTCAGCAGCGCCGACAGCGCCCTGCTTGCTGCACTGCCGCAATCCGGCCTGCCAATGCTGGTGCTGACCGCCAGCGCCCAGGACGCACAGCGCCTGCAGGCTGAGTTGCCGTTCTTCCGCCCGGATTTGCGCATTGCACTATTACCGGACTGGGAGACGCTGCCATACGACCACTTTTCGCCTCATGGCGACCTCATCTCCGAGCGACTGGCCACCCTGTGGCAAATCCGCAATGGTGAGTGCGATATGGTGATCGCCGCGGTGTCCACCGTGCTGTCGCGACTGGCGCCGGTAAGCTACCTGCTGGGGCGCACCTTCTGGCTGAAACAGAAACAACGGCTGGACGTGGACAAGCTGCGCGCCGACATGGTCACCGCCGGCTACCAGCACGTATCGCAGGTGGTGGCGCCGGGAGAGTTCTCCATCCGCGGCGGGCTAGTGGACCTGTTCCCGATGGGCAGCACCCTGCCCTACCGCATCGACCTGTTCGACGACGAGATCGACAGCCTGCGCACCTTCGACCCGGACACGCAGCGCACGCTGTACCCGGTGCCGGAAATCCGCCTGCTGCCGGCACGCGAATACCCCAGCGACGAGGGCGGCATCACCGCCTTCCGCCAGCACTACCGCGAGCGCATCGAGGGCGATCCGTCCAAGAGCCGCATCTACAAGGATGTCTCCGCCGGGCTGTGGCCGGCCGGCATCGAGTACTACCTGCCGCTGTTCTTCGACAGCAACGCCAGCGTGTTCGACTACCTGGGCACTACGGCCAACCTGGTGCTGCACGGCGACGTACTGGCCGAGGCAGAGAACTTCTGGCGCGATGCGCTATCGCGCTACCAGATGGCGCAGGGTGCGCCGGAGCGCCCGGTGCTGCCGCCGGCCGACATCTTCCTGCGCCCGGACGAGCTGATGGCCGCCATCAAGCCCTACGCCCGTTTCGAGTTGGCCGCAGACGGCGACAATGAGCACTACCGGCGGCTGCCGGATCTGGGCGTGGATCGCCGCGCCGACAACCCGCTGACCAAACTGGACGACTACCTGCGCCGCTACCCCGGCCGGGTGCTGATCGGCGCCGAAAGCCTGGGCCGGCGCGAAACCCTGCAGCAATTCCTGCGCGACAACGGCATCCAGCCCAAGGCCATGGACAGCTGGGCCGAGTTCCTGGCCAGCGACGACAAGCTGGCGCTGGCTGCCACGCCACTGTACAGCGGCTTCGAGCTGGCAGCGGCCAACCTGGCCATCGTCACCGAGGCCGAGCTGTACCAGCACGTGGCGCGCAGCCACGCCAAGCGCCGCAAGGCTGCCAGCTCCGACGCCATGCTGCGCGATCTGGCCGAGGTGAAGATTGGCGACCCGGTGGTACACGAGGCACACGGTATCGGCCGCTACCTCGGCCTGGTGTCCATCGACCTGGGCGAAGGCGAAACCGAGATGATGCAGCTGGAGTACGCCGAAGGCGCCACGCTGTACGTGCCGGTATCGCAGCTACAGCTGATCAGCCGCTACGCCGGCAACGCCAGCGACACCGTGCAGCTGCACCGCCTGGGCAGCCCGGCGTGGGACAAGGCCAAGAAGCGCGCGGCGGAAAAGGCGCGCGACACCGCCGCCGAACTCTTGAACCTGTACGCGCAGCGCGCGGCGCGCGAAGGCCACGCCTTTACCCTCAGCCACCACGACTACGACGCTTTTGCCGCCGGCTTCGGCTTCGAGGAAACCATCGACCAGGCCGCGGCGATCGAGGCGGTGATCGGCGACATGACCAGCGGCAACCCGATGGACCGGCTGGTATGCGGCGACGTCGGCTTCGGCAAGACCGAAGTGGCGCTGCGCGCCGCCTTCGTGGCGGTAATGGGCGGCAAGCAGGTGGCGGTGCTGGTGCC
>CAMLGD010000121.1 GCA_946479405.1 uncultured Vogesella sp. | reverse complement strand
ACCACGGCGGGCAGTACAACGAACTGCTGTTCGACGACACCCCGGGCGAGGTGCGCGCCAAGCTCAGCAGCGAGCACGGCAAGACCCAGCTCAACCAGGGCTACCTCAGCCACCCCAGAACCGACGGCAAAGCCGAACCCCGCGGCGATGGCTTCGAGCTGCGCACCGACCAGCACGGCGCCATCCGCGCCGGCCACGGCCTGTTGCTCAGCACCGAAGCGCAAGCCGCTGCCGGTGGCAAACAACTGGCGCGCGACGGCGCCCAAAACCAGCTCGACGCCGCCCTGGCCCTCGCCCAGAGCCTGGCCGACACCGCCACCGCGCAACTGGCCGACACGCAGGAAACCGGCCCGGACGAGATCCAGCCGGACAACGGCAAAGGTGCGAAAAAAACCGACGGCCACCTGCAACACCACGTTGCGGCGCTGAAAGCCTGGGAAGCCGGCAGCAATACCGATAAAGAATTCAAGACAGCCAAGGAGCAAGCCGGCCAGCAACCGCTGATGATCCTGTCCGCCCCGGCAGGGTTGGCCGCCAGCAGCGACAACTCCTTAACGTTGGCCGCAGGCACAAACATCGACCAGGTTGCCCAACGCGACCTCAACCAGACCTCGGGCCGGCGCTGGCTGCACAACGTCGGCCAGCACATCAGCCTGTTCGTGGCCGGGGTGAAGGACAAGGTCAGCCTGAAGCTGATCGCCGCCAAGGGCAAGGTGCAGGTTCAGGCGCAGAGCGATGCGATGGAACTGACGGCGGATAAGGACATCACCATCACCTCCTGCAAGGGCAAGGTGCTGATCAGCGCCAGACAGGACATCCTGCTCACCAGCGGTGGCGGCTACATCAAGCTGTACGGTGGCAATATCGACATCCACTGCCCCGGCACGGTGAGCGTGAAGGGGGCGGAGCATGGCTTGAATGGGCCGGCGAGCCAGAATCCCGTGCTAGCAGCCCTGCCGCAGTCCGAACGAAAGAATTTTCTGGAGCTGACACATAGCTACCCGGACCTGCGTCCGGTTGCGGGAGCGCCCTACGTCGTCCATTTTGCCAACGGTACACAACAGCAGGGCACGCTGGATGCCAATGGTTACGCCAAACTGGACAATGTGCCGGAGGGGGCCGTCAGCGTGTACTACGGCGAAGATCCGCGCCCCTACCAGTCCAACGCCCTCTTCCCACCCAATCCGATAAGCGGCGTACCTAGCTCGGTCGAGGACGCGTTGGCGCGGCTGGCACAACGCGAGCAAAGCCACGCTGCGTTCTGGGCGCAGCAGGCCAGCAGTGAGCAGCGCGACTATATCCGTGAACTCAATGCCATGACCGGAGAACACGAAGACCCGAGGACCCCGCTGCTTGATGAGCCGGCGGGTGAAGTGCTGGAAGACTTTCTGAACGATACGCAGCGCGCCGAGCTGGCCGCCAGCAGAGAGGCCAAGTCATGAGCTGGCTGAACAAACTGAAAAAGGAGGCGGTGAGCTTCCTGAAAGGCGAAAACAACGGAGCCTGGGCCATTCTGGTGGAAAGCGCACTGGGCCTGGTGCCCGGTGTGGGGCAAGTCATCGATGCCCGCGACATTCTCAAGGCTCTGGTTAGCCTTGCGGCCAACCCCGCCAGCCCTGCCGGTTGGTTTGACCTGATCACCGCGCTGATCGGCCTGATCCCCGGTGGCGGCGATGCCGTCAAACGTTCGCTGCGCGGTGTCAAGGCCGGCGCACTGACACTGGATGGCCTGTTTGCCGGCCTGCGCCGACTGGGCATTGGCAACCCGGAAAAGATACTGACCGAATGCCTGAACATCGGACGGCTGCGCAAATACCTGGACGACATGCTGGCTAACCCGGCCTTGCGCCGGATGCTGGATACCGATACCAATCGCATGCTGGATCGCATCCGGCAAAACATGCAGCAACAGTTCGACCTGTTCAAAAAAGAGGTGGATGGCTGGATAGCCAAGAGCCGCAACAACGCGGCTGCCGCCGCACCGCGCAAGCCCAGCCTGCCGGCCACCCCGCACAAACCCAAGGCCGAGATAGGCGGTACCCAGGGCAAGGCCAGCAGCCATGCCAAGCCAGATCAGCCGGTACGCGGCAACAGCCCCGGCAGCAAGGCCAGCAAGATCGACGCCTCGGATATGCTCAAGACGCTGGGCAACAAGGCCACCGGCATTCTGGGCGAGCACATGGCCGACTACCTGTGCCAGCAGCGCTGGGGCGGCAACGCGAGCCACGATGCCGGCAAGGTCAACACAGGCAAGCTCAACGATGCCGGCGAGCTGGTACAGCTCTGGCCCAGCAGCTACAGCAAGGCAGGGTTGGCCGCACTACGTGCCCGCGGCCGCGGCATCGACGGCGTGTGGCGGACCGACGGCAAAGGCGGCAAGCCCTATGCGGTAATCGAGGCCAAGGCCAGTGCCAATCCAACACGACGCCTGAAGGACCTGCTAGGTGATGCGGCGGATAAGGAGGGGGCGGGTGGGAGTAATGACAGCAGTACCCGTCATGGGCGGCGTAAACGAGGACAAACGGCACAGCAAAAAGCACCAGGCTCCTTGGGACTTCCCGAAAAACCGCAGCGGCAGACTGATGGGCGGGTGACGCAGATGAGTAATTCGTGGATCAGAAAACGTCTTCAAAAAGCAACAGGGGGGAGTGAGTCCTTTCGCAATGAGATCGTGCAAAGCGGCTACACCCGCCATGTCCTGTTCTTCAGCATTCCACAGGCAGCCGGTCACGCCATGACCCTGTCACGCTGGGTAGTGGGACAGAATCCTGCGACAGACAGCCACAAAGCCCATGAAGCAACACACGAGTGGAGAGATGCCGATATCGACAAGGTCGTGGATAACAGGGCGGGTCTTACTGATAAACAGCGTGATCACCGCAACTTCTCAAAAATTGGATAAGCGATGGATATTGACGAATTCGTAAAACAACGTCGGCAGATATTTCTTTCAATAGAATCATTTCGTCGTAGCCACCCTGCATTGCAGGAAGGTATTGAGCTTTTTATAAAAAACCCAGTAGGGAATGGGCGAAATCTTGAGGAGCGATGGCTTGGCGCCAAAGAAATGGTGGCCATGCAATACTGGGACTTGTTTCTCCTCAACTACACCGCCGGCCACCCCATCATTGCCCTGCGTGACGAACTGGAAACCGTCATCCAGGCCATTGAGGTCTACACCGCCGCGCTGCGTGACTGGCACGGTGATGCCAGCTATCCACCGTTCATGCTCGATGAGCTCGACCACTACGAGCAGCTGATGCAACTGATCGGCTTATGCTACCTGCTGCACCGCCAGGATTTGCTACCCAGGTTGGCCGCACTGCAGGATGGCTGGTTTGCAGGCGAGGATGTGCTGTATGAGGACTTTCTCTATTTCGGACTACCAGACTCAAGGTTTGACTCTGAAACGCTGACTCACACCAAGGCCTACACCGACCTTGTCGATGCCTTGTATGCCGACTTGGACGGCAAGGAAAAGGCAGAAGCCGCTCTGCTCCAGTACATCAAGCGCTGGTACAAGACCAGCATGAAGGGGCTGCCCTGGCATGATGCCCACCTCGAACCCAACCAGGCCGGCTACTACGGCTACTGGAGTTTCGAAGCTGGTGCCGCCGCCTTGCTGCAGGATCTGGACGACAGCAAGCTGCGCGAATTTCCCTACTACCCCAAGGACATGGTGGACTGGGCCAAAGCCTTCCAGCCGGACAACCCCGCCCATCCACAAGGCCGCTGCGAAGCCGGCCGCCCCTGCCCACAAGCCGGTAACTGGTGGACACCGGCCAACCCCGACGCCCGCAGAATCTTTAGCCAAGGCGAAGTGATGCCGGCGTTTCCCGATTCCACCTACGGCGCCACCATCTGGTATCGCGAGGCGGAGTGAGCCTCTGCTATCCAAGGTTGGCCGCATGTAATTAACTTGCCCCTTAGACAAGCCGCCCAAATGCGTTGGACATAACACCCCAGCATGCGCTTTGCACATACCGGATCAAGCCGCAACCTGTAGTCAGCGCATGACCATGCGCCGGCTCATGATCTGTTTGCATGAAAAAACCACATGAACACCAAGGTTTGTTAATAAATGTTACTTGATAGCAAACTGTGCCCCTGCGTTCTGATGGTATAAATGGAAGTTTAAATATTGCTGTATCAAATCCTGATGGCCGAATCCGGCCTCATGAAGGAAATATCATGCAAGCAACGCCAGAACGCCCGACAGACTCCCAAACCGACACCGACATGGGCCCGCAACAGCCGTCGGCCCAACCGCGCCATTTGCACGCGGTACCGGAGCGCAGCGGCAGCCAGCGCTACCAGTACTACACCGAGCGCGACATGACCCGCATCCTGACCAACCTGGACACCTTGCGGCGCGAAGCGTTTGCCGGCAACCAGGACGAAGGGCTGGATAGTTATGAGCGGCCGTTTCCGTCGGTATGTCTGATCGGCCTTGGCCGTTGTGGTTCCAATATTGCGCTGGACGTGGCCACTCTGGTGTACAACGCCCGCAAGTTCTACCTGAATGAGTTCGGCAATGAAGAGAAGCCCAGCAACGAGCAGGACTTCCGTCCGCGCCGCTGGATCAAACGCACGCTGCTGTCGCCGCAGAAGACGCAGAAGCCGGCCTTCCTGATCGAACCGATGGTGATGCTGGGCGACCTGGACAAGGACATCAAGGGGCGCATCCGCTTCTCGCATCGTGGCGAGCAGGGCGCGTTCCTGAACGATTACAGCAAGATGCGCATCATGGACCTGGCCGAGGTGCACGCCGGCGGTGCCGGTAATGCGCCGATCCTGGGCCAGTATCTGGCCAAGATCATCCTCAACAAGGATACCCAGAGCTTCTCCGACGAAGACTGGAAGCTGATCCACGCCTACCTGATCGATTCCTGCGGCATCCGCGCCAACCAGTCGCGGCTGTATTTCTACATCTTCAGCGCCGGCGGCGGTACCGGCTCCGGCATGGCCAGCGAGTTCGGCCTGGCGCAGCAGTACGCCTACATGAGCAAGACCTTCGAGACCCGCGTCGAGCCGGAAGGCAGCAGCAGCGGCGACGAGCAGGGCTTCGTGTTCGAGCCGATCTTCACCAGCGGCATCTGCATCCTGCCGAACATCTCCGGCCAACATGTGGAAGGCTCGGAGGCGCTGCACATCAACGCCGGCCGCCTGCTGTGCAAATATCTGTCGGAAGAGTGGGATTTTTCCTACAACTTCGACAACGAAGAAGCCGGCGCCGAAAGCGTGATGCGCCGCATCCGCCCGTGGAACGCCATGATGCTGATCTCCAACGACATCATGCGTTACGCCGAAGAAACCGATAAGGGCAGCATCGAAGACCTGGACGTGAACGCCATGGAGCGCCACGCCAACCAGTACATCTCGCAGCAGATTTTCAACATCCTGACTGCCCAAGCGGTAACTACCGACTACGACGAGAACTACTTCCATCGTGCCGGTATCGACATCGGCGAAACCATCCGTCTCGACGCCAACGACCTGTTCATGAGTCTGGCCGGTCCGGTGGCGGTGGCATACGCCGAATCGGTGGTCGGCGACCCGCTGGATGTGAACAGCAGCAGCAAGTTCAATATCGACGACCTGTTCTTCCGCTCCATCGACCTGCCGCACTTCAACCCGGTGACCCAGGCGATCGAGGGCATCAGCCTGCTGCCGATCGAATCCGACCGCTACCGCACCGCGCTGAACGAGTACAAGGAATCCGGCTACGACCCGGCCAAGCTCAACGAGCTGTTCTTCTTCCGCAATTGCTCGTCGGTGGTCGCCATCCTGTCGCTGCCCAAGGGCTACAAGCTGTCCTACATGGACCTGAACCGCCTGAAGCAGCACCTGAACGGCCTGTTCCCCAGCACCACGCTGAAGCGCTATGCGCTGGTGATCGGCGCCTCGGCCAACCTGTCACTGACCACGCTGGTAGCCAAGAGCCCGTGCCTGAGCGACGACTTCCTGACGCTGATCGTGGCCTACATCAAGCGCTGCTTTGCCCGCGGCGGTTACCGCTACAACGACACGCTGGACAACGCCATCCTGGAACTGATCACCGCCGAGCAGTTTGACGAGTCGCGGCTGGAAGAGCTGCTGGACGAGTTCGAGAATCCGGCCAAGATCCTGGATACCAACTGGTTCGCCATCAAGCCGATGTACGAGAAGAAGTACCGCGAGCTGATCCGCGATCCGAAGAAGTTCGTGTCGATCAACGATATCCGCCTGACGCGCAACCATGTGCAGAAAGCCATCTGCTACCTGCGCGAGATCTATCGCCACCGCATCGGCAAGACCCGCGTGGTATCGCTGAATGCCTACGCGGACCGCCATCCGCCGCTGCCGCACGATTGATTGATGGCCACCTAGCCTTGACGCCCCGCGCTGCGGGGCGTTTCATTTTGAAACAGCAACTGCCTTGCCGCTGCGGTAACGACAAGGCCATACTCGCGTTTTAAACCGGAGAGTGGCGATGACTCACAAAATCCTGTTCGTCGAAGACGACGCCGAGCTGGCACAACTGATGCAAGGCTTCCTGGCCCGCCACGATCTGGAAGTGGTGATCGAGCCGCGCGGCGATACCGCTCATGCCGCCCTGCTGCGTGAGCAGCCGGACCTGCTGCTGCTGGATATCATGCTGCCCGGCAAGGACGGACTGACGCTATGCCGCGAAATCCGTCCGGAATTTGCCGGCCCCATCGTGATCCTCACCTCGCTGGATAGCGACATCAACCAGATCCTGGGGCTGGAGCTGGGCGCCAATGACTACGTGCTGAAAACCACCCCGCCGGCAGTGTTGGCCGCACGCCTGCGCGCGCAGCTGCGCCAGCATGAGCAACGCCAGGGTGGCAGCAACGAAGCCGAAGGCGAGCAACTGCTGGTCTTCGGCCAGCTGCGCATCGACGCGCGCAGCCGCGAAGTACTGCTGGCCGGCCAGCGCATCACACTATCCACTACCGATTTTGACCTGCTGTGGCAGCTGGCCAGCCACGCCGGCGAGGTGCAGGACCGCGATACCCTGCTGCGCGTGATGCGCGGCCTGAGCTACGACGGGCTGGACCGCAGCATCGATATTGCCGTGTCGCGCCTGCGCAAGAAGCTGGGCGACGACCCGGCGGCCCCGGCGCGCATCAAGACGGTGCGCAACAAGGGCTACCTGTTCTCACCGGCCGGCTGGTAAGTCATGCGCAAGCTGTTTATCCAGTTCTACCTGCTGCTGATCGTCAGCTTTCTGCTGGCGGTGATGCTGGCCGGCCTGGTGTACAAGCAGGTGGCGGAAAAAACCGGCGACCGCGCGCTGGCCGACCTGCTGAAAACCTCGCTGACGCTGATCGAATACAAGCTGGATGGCATCCCGCAGGCGCAATGGCCGGCGGCACTGCGCACGCTGGACCGCGAGCTGGGTTTTAACGTTGCCATGCAGCGCATGGAAGAGCTGCCCATCGACAGCGCCACCCTGCGCGCCTTGCGCGAAGGCGATATCGTGATGCTGGAGGATGACGACATCTTCCTGCAGCGCATTGGCAAATCGCCCTATGCGCTGGTAGCCGGGCCGATGAGCTACCTGGTATTCCTGCACGAGCTGCGCTGGTTCGATTATGCGCTGCTGGCGCTGATCGGCCTGTCGCTGGCGATTCCGGTACTGCTATGGATGCGGCCGCACTGGAACGAGCTGATGCAACTGGAACGCAGCGCCAAACAGCTGAGCGAGGGCGAGTTCTCCGCCCGGGTACAGCTGCCGCTACGCTCCGGCCTGCAGCCGCTGGCGCAGGGCTTTAATCGTATGGCCGGCAATGTCGAGCGCCTGCTGGAAAGCAAGCAGACCCTGATCAACGCGGTGGCGCACGAGCTGCGGACCCCACTGGCACGGCTGCGCTACCGGCTGGCGCTGCTGGATATCGATGCGGCCAACCCGGCACACGCCGGCATCGAACGCGACCTGAACAGTGTCGGCGCCCTGATCGACGAATTGTTGCTGCATGCCCGCCTGTCGCGTCCCGATCTGCCGCTGCAGCTGCAAGAACTGCAACCGCAAGCCTGGCTGCAACAGCGCCTGGACGATATTGCCGAGCTGTACCCGGAGCTGCGCTGCAGCCTGCAGCTGGAGCAGACCTCGGTCACGGCGGACAGCGTGCTGCTGGCGCGGGCGATGGACAACCTGATCGGCAACGCCGCCCGCTATGCGCGCAAGCAGTTGCGGGTGCGGCTGTATGCCGCCGATGGCTGGCAATATTTCAGTGTGGAAGACGACGGGCCGGGTATTGCGCCGGACGACCGCTTGCGGGTACTGGAGCCGTTTGTACGCCTGGACCCGAGCCGGGACCGCGCCGAAGGCGGCCACGGCCTGGGGCTGGCCATCGTGCAACAGATCATGCTAGCCCATCAGGGGCGGGTGGAAATCGATGACAGCCCACTCGGCGGCGCGGCTTTCACTTTGTGTTGGCCGTTGCTACAAGTCGTTACATCAGCGAACAAACCCTAACAGACGGGGCTGCGCCACGCCCCTATGATGGTCCTCAGTCGTCGCATGACGACGCCTGCTCTCCAACATTACTCGGGATTACCCAATCATGAAAAAACTGACTCTGATCGCTGCTGGCCTGGCATTCGCTGTTGCTGCTTCCTCCGGTTTCGCCGCTACCAAGCCGGCCGCTGCTGCTTCCGCTCCGGCTGCTGCTGCTCCGGCTAAGAAAGTAGAAAAGAAAGCCGCTAAGAAAGTGGTTAAGGCCAAGGCCACCAAAAAAGCTGCTTCCGCTGCCAAGTAATCGCAGCCAGCAGTAAACAAAACGGGCGCCAGCGGCGCCCGTTTTGCATTGGCCGCCCACGCGGGCGGCAAGCTTAGTCGCCGGCCAGCGCGGCGCGTTGCAGCTGCAGCAATTCGCCAATACCCTTCTCCGCCAGCGCCAGCAAGCTGTTCATCTCCTCGCGGCTGAACGGTACGCCCTCGGCAGTGCCCTGTACCTCGACAAAATGACCGGCCCCGGTCATCACCACATTCATGTCGGTTTCGCAGCCGGAGTCTTCCACGTAGTCCAGATCCAGCAGCGGCACGCCGGCCACGATCCCCACCGACACGGCGGCCACCTGATCGCGCAGCGGGCTGGCGGCCAACTTGCCGTCCGCCATCAGCTTGGCGATGGCATCGGCCAGCGCCACGTAGGCACCGGTAATACTGGCAGTACGGGTGCCGCCATCAGCCTGGATCACGTCACAGTCGATCAGCACCTGACGCTCGCCCAACTTGCCCAGATCGATCACCGAGCGCAGGCTGCGGCCGATCAGACGCTGGATTTCCTGGGTACGTCCGGATTGCTTGCCGCTGGCGGCCTCGCGGCGCATACGGCTGCCGGTAGAGCGCGGCAGCATGCCGTATTCGGCGGTAACCCAGCCCTGGCCCTTGCCCTTCAGGAACGGCGGCACGGTTTCCTCCACCGAGGCGGTGCAGATCACCTTGGTTTCGCCGAACTCCACCAGCACCGAACCTTCGGCGTGCCGGGTGTAATGGCGGGTAAGACGCACGGTACGCAGGGCATCGGCAGCACGGTCGGTGGATCGCATGGCAGGAACTCCGGGGCAAAAGGAAGGCATTCTAGCGCAAAGCCGGGGGCACACCGCTCAGGGATGGCGCAACGGCAACTGGTCGAAGCCGGCACGCGACACATACTGGCTGTCGATATAGCCATCGCGGCCACTGACAAAATCGCCATCGCCCAGCAGGGTCAGGGCGATGCCAGTCAGATTGTCGCGCCCGGTGCCGGCACGCTTCTCCACCACGTTCATCAGCGCCGG
>CAMLGD010000120.1 GCA_946479405.1 uncultured Vogesella sp. | reverse complement strand
CACCGGAGCGGTGCGATTCACCACTCCGGTGCTTGTACTGTAGTGCATGGCGGCCGGCCGCCTATGCATTAAGCGTTGATGCTTTCCGCGTGATGGCAAGCCACCTGGTGTCCGGCCAGTTCGCGCAGCTGCGGCACTTCCTGGCTGCAGCGCTCGGTGGCGAACGGGCAGCGCTTGTGGAAGGCGCAGCCCGTCGGCGGGTTGAGCGGGCTGGGCAGCTCGCCGCTGATCTTGATCTTGGCGCGGCGGTCTTCCTCGCGCACCGACGGCGTCGCCGACAGCAGCGCCTTGGTGTACGGATGCAGCGGCTGGCTGTAGATCGCTTCCTTGCTGCCCACTTCCACCGCGCGGCCCAGATACATCACCATTACATCGTCGGCAACGTGCTCCACCACCGCCAGGTTGTGCGAGATGAACACATAGGCGGTGTGGAACTCTTCCTGCAGGTCCATGAACAGGTTCAGCACCTGCGCCTGGATCGACACGTCCAGCGCCGAAGTCGGTTCGTCGGCCACCACGATTTCCGGCTGCAACATCATTGCGCGCGCGATGGCGATACGCTGACGCTGGCCACCGGAGAACATGTGCGGGTAGCGGTAGTAGTGCTCCGGGCGCAGGCCGACGCGCTTCATCATGGCGCGCACTTTTTCCTCGCGCTCCTTCGCACTCAGCTTGGTGTTGATTAGCAGCGGTTCGCCCAGCTGGTCGCCGATCTTCTGCCGCGGGTTGAGCGAGGCGTACGGGTTCTGGAACACCATCTGCACCTTGCTGCGCATGGCCTTGAGCTCGGCCTTGCTGGCATTGGCGATGTCGATGCCGTCCAGCACCAGCGAGCCGGCGGTCGGCGCTTCGATCAGCGTCAGCTGGCGCGCCAGGGTGGATTTACCGCAGCCGGATTCGCCCACCACGGCCAGGGTCTTGCCGGCCTTCAGTTCAAACGATACGCCGTTGAGCGCCTTTACCATCGCCTTCGGCTTCATGAAGCCCTGCGACACTTCGTAGTGACGCGTCAGGTCACGAGCCTGCATTACGGTCTGGCTCATTTGGCCTCCTTGTCAAACAGCGGGTAGAAGCAGCGCACGGCGCCGTGTTCATACGGGGTGATGGCCGGGCGTTCGGCACGGCAGCGCTCTTGCACGTACGGGCAGCGCGGGCTGAGCAGACAGCCCTTGGGGCGATCGTACTGCCCCGGCACGATGCCCGGCAGGGTGGTCAGCCGACGCGCGCCCTTGCTGTGTTCCGGGATCGAGGCCAGCAGCGCCTCGGTGTACGGATGCACCGGGTGCTGGAACAGGCGTGGCACGCTGCCCTCTTCCGCTACCTGACCGGCGTACATCACCGCCACGCGGTGCGCCACCTCCGCAATTACCGCCAGGTCATGGGTGATCATGATCAGCGCCATATTGCGCTCTTTCTGCAGGTTGACCAGCAGTTCCATGATCTGCGCCTGAATGGTGACGTCTAGCGCGGTGGTCGGCTCGTCGGCAATCAGCAGCTTGGGGTTACAGGCCAGCGCCACCGCGATCATCACACGCTGGCTCATGCCGCCAGACAACTGGTGCGGGTAGGCTTCCAACCGGGTCTTGGCGGCCGGGATTTCCACCAGCTCCATCAGCTCCAGCGCGCGCGCTTTCAGCTCGGCGCCGCGCAGGCCTTGGTGCACCTTGAGCACTTCCATGATCTGGTAGCCGACGGTGTAGCTGGGGTTCAGCGAGGTCATCGGATCCTGGAAGATCATGGCGATGTCCTTGCCGACGATCTTGCGGCGTTCGCGCGCGCTGATGGTCAGCAGGTTCTTGCCGTCGAACTCCAGTTGATCGGCCACGATGCGGCCCTGGCCTTCCAGCAGGCCCATCATCGCCATCATGGTGACGGATTTGCCGGAGCCGGATTCGCCGACGATGCCGACGATCTCGCCCTGGTTGACGCTGAGGTCCAGGTTCTCCACCGCGCGGAAAGGGTTGGCCGCATTGCCGAATTCGACCGACAGATTCTTGATTTGCAACAGACTCATGATTTTCCCTTACGCCGCGCGCTTCATTTTCGGGTCCAGCGCGTCACGCAGGCCGTCACCCATCAGGTTGATCGACAGAACCGCCAGCAGAATGGTCAGGCCCGGCATCAGTACCACCCACCAGGCGCTGGTCATGTAGTCGCGCGCGCCGGACAGCATGGTGCCCCACTCCGGGGTCGGCGGTTGTACGCCCATGCCCAAAAAGCCCAGCGCGGAGATTTCCAGGATGGCGGAGGAGAAGCTCATGGTGGCGTGCACGATCAGCGGTGCCATGCAGTTGGGCAGCACGGTGACGAACATCAGCCGCAGCAGCTGCGCGCCGGAGACGCGAGCGGCGGTCACGTAGTCGCGGTTTAGTTCGGTGATGGCGGAGGCGCGGGTCAGGCGCACATAGCCCGGCAGACCCACCACGGCGATGGCGATCATGGCATTGACCAGCCCTGGCCCGAGGATGGCCATGATGGCGATCGCCAGCAGCAGCGACGGCAGCGCCATCATGATGTCCATCAGGCGCATGATCAGGCTGCCGATCACTTTCGGGAAGAACGCCGCCAGCAGGCCGAGAATCACACCGGGAATCAGCGACAGCAGTACCGACACCAGGCTGATCAGCAACGACATCTGCGCGCCATGGAACAGGCGCGCCATGATGTCGCGGCCCAGTTCGTCGGTGCCGAGCAGGAACTGGCTGTTGCCGCCCTCGGTCCAGGACGGCGGGGTGAGCAGGTGGTCGCGGAACTGTTCCAGCGGATCGTGCGGCGAAATCAGCGACGCAAACAGTGCACAGAACAGCACGATGGACATGAAGATCAGCCCGGCAACCGCACCCTTGTTCTGCTTGAAGCTCTGCCAGAACTCTTTCAGCGGCGACGGGTAGCTCAGTGCCGGATCATCGTTGGCCGCAACTTGCGGCGAGGTATTCACAGTAGCCATGTTGATTTCCTGCTTACTTGGCATGACGGATACGCGGATTAGCGATGCCGTACAGAATGTCGACGATAAAGTTGGTGACAATAACCAGCGTCGCCACGATCAGGATGCCGTTTTGCACCACCGGGTAGTCGCGGCGGCCGATGGCTTCGATCAGCCACTTGCCGGTGCCCGGCCAGGAGAAGATGGTCTCGGTCAGCACCGCGCCGCCCATCAGCGTGCCCACCTGCAGGCCGATCACGGTCAGCACCGGAATCAGCGCATTGCGCAGGGTGTGGATGAAGATGACGCGTGCTGGCGACAGGCCCTTGGCGCGAGCGGTACGCACGTAGTCTTCACGCAGCACTTCCAGCATCGAGGAACGGGTCATCCGCGCGATGGTGGCCAGCGGAATGGTGCCCAGCACAATGGTGGGCAGGATCAGGTGCATCACCGCGTCCTTGAAGGCGCCGGCGTTCAGCTCCGGATCGGCGATCTGGGCGCGCCAGGCGTCGATCAGCATGAAGCCGGTGTAGGGCTGCACGTCGTACTGCAGGTCGATACGGCCGGAAACCGGGGTCCAGCCCAGGAATACCGAGAAGAACATCACCGCCAGCAGACCCCACACGAAGATCGGCATGGAGAAGCCGGTGAGCGAGATGCCCATCACGCCGTGATCGAAGATGGAGCCACGCTTGATGGCGGCCACCACACCGGCCAGCAGGCCAAACACGGTGGCGAACACCAGCGCACACAGCGCCAGTTCCAGCGTGGCCGGGAACAGGGTGGTGAATTCCTTCCACACACTTTCCTGGGTCTTCAGCGAAGCGCCAAGGTCGCCGTGGAACAGCTTGCCGATGTAGTCGAAGTACTGCACATAAAGCGGCTGGTCGAGACCGAGGCGCTTCATGGCGGCGGCGTGCATCACCGGATCGAGCGAGCGTTCGCCGACCATGACTTCGATCGGGTCACCCGGAATCATGCGGATCAACGCAAAAGTCAGCAGCGTGATGCCGAAGAAGGTTGGAATGAGAACACCCAACCGACGCAGAATGAATGCGAACATGTGAATACGTCTCCCGTGCATACCGCTTGTGGCGACATGACGTGTCCTACCGGATCAGGGAAAGCGCAAGGAAAGCAGGGAGACGGTAAACGTCGGGGGAGGCGCCGGGCGACTGGTTGCATCTGAACCACCCACCTATACCAGCTGCAAGGCCGCCACGGCAGAACGCACTTTAGCGCTACCCGGCATTACCGGCCTTGACCCAGGTCAACGCTACCGCTGCTTGCGGCATCGCCGACTTCCCTTTTGCATAACCTGATAGCCAATCAGCAAACAAGGAGGGGCCGATGGCGCCCTCCTTGTCCTTAAGTGCGGGGCAAGCCCCGCGCAACTTCAATACCGCTTATTTAACGCTTACGCCTTCAAAGGCGTAATCGCCGAACGGGCTGATCTTGAAGCCGTTAACTTCCTTGCGCATCGGCTGGTTCACAGTCGAGTGGGCAATGGTCGACCACGGCAGATCTTTCTTGAAGATTTCCTGCGCCTTCATGTACAGCGCGGTGCGCTCTTTCATGTCGGTGCTCTTACGTGCCTTCAGTACCGCGGCATCGAAGTCCTTGCTGCAGTAACGGGCATAGTTGGAGCCACCAACGGCTTCGCAGGTCAGCAGCACGCCCAGGAAGTTGTCCGGGCTGGCGTAGTCGCCGGTCCAGCCGATCAGGCCGGTGTCGTGCTCGCCGTTCTTCATGCGCTTCAGGTATTCACCCCACTCGTAGGTGGTGATCTTGGCCTTCACGCCGATCTTGGCCCAGTCGGACTGGATCATTTCAGCCATCAGCTTGGCGTTCGGGTTGTACGGACGCTGTACCGGCATCGCCCACAGGCTGATTTCAAAGCCGTTCGGGTAGCCGGCCTTGGCCAGCAGCGCCTTGGCCTTGGCGATATCGGTCGGCTGGTTGCGCAGCTTGTTGTTGTAGGACCACAGCGAAGCCGGGAACGGGTTGGCTGCTTCCTGACCCTGACCCTGGTATACGGCGTCGATGATGGCCTTGCGGTTGATGGCCATGTCCAGTGCCTGACGCACTTCCAGCTTCTTCAGCTGCGGCTTTTCAACGTTGTACGACAGGTAGCCGATGTTGAAGCCCGGAGCGGTGGTCACTTTCAGTGCCGGATCAGCCTTCATCGCAGCCAGGTCCTGCGGCTTCGGATAGGACATGATGTGGCATTCGCCGGCCTTCATCTTCTGCGCACGTACCGAAGCATCGGTGGTGATGGCGAAGATCAGGTTGTCGACTTTAACCGCGCCCTTGCGCCAGTAGTCCTTGTTGGCCTTGTAGCGGATCTGCGCATCTTTCTGATAGCGCACGAACACGAACGGGCCGGTACCGATCGGCTGCTGGTTGATCAGGGAGGCCTTGCCTTCCTTCATCAGCTTGTCGCCGTATTCAGCGGATTGCACCGAAGCGAACGGCATGGCGATCTTGGCCAGCAGGTCGGCGTCCGGGTCTTTCAGAATGAACTTGACGGTGTTGGCGTCAATTTTTTCCACTTTCACGATATTGGCATCAAGGCCTGTATCGGAAGCGTACGGGTATTCAACCGGGTAGGCCTTGTTGAACGGGTAGTTCTTGTCAACCATGCGGCTGAAGGTGAACACCACGTCATCGGCGTTGAACTCGCGGCTCGGCTTGAAGTAGTCGGTGGTGTGGAACTTCACGCCCTTGCGCAGCTTGAAGGTGTATTCCTTGCCGTCAGCGGATACGGTCCAGGATTCGGCCAGACCCGGGATGGTCTTGGTGGAGCCTTTTTCGAATTCCACCAGACGGTTGAACATGGCATGGCCAGCGGCGTCAAAAGTGGTACCACCGGTGTACTGCGCGGAGTCAAAGCCTTCCGGGCTGGCTTCGGAACAGTAAATCAGGGTGCCCGCGGCATGGGCGGCAGTAGCTGCAACGGTCAGACCGGCAGCAAACAGCAGGTGCTTGGCTACTTGCATGTTTCTCAATTCCCTATTTCTATTTTGAAGAAGTGATGCCTGGCATTGCCACGACAACAATGCAAAAGGCGTACCGGATTATTGTTAGCCCCGGACAAATGCATTATGCGACGCCGCCAGATAACCACAAGTCGTTATCTGCCATTTCACGTCACGCCATGCGCTTATCGCAGTGCAATTGTTGTTTTGGGTCGCGTACCGGCAGTTTTTCACCACCGAACTTACCCACTGCGTGGGGCTACGCTCCGGTTACACCCAGTCGGACACCTTCCAGGGCCGATGGCGGGCGAGTATTTCACAAGCCACGCTATCACATCCACTAACTAAAATTGATGTTCTATGTGATTTTGTTATAGGGTGACGCCATCGTGTTTCTTGCGGCCAACCTGCTTGCCGCCAAATAAAAATGATTCGTTTTCGACAGATCGAGGCATTTCGCTGCCTGATGAGCTGCGGCACCACGGTAGCGGCAGCACGACGCATGCACATCACCCAACCGGCCATCAGCCGCCTGATCAGCGATCTGGAGGAAGATCTGGGCTTTCGCCTGTTTAACCGCACCAAGGGCCGCATGGAGCCAACCACCGCCGCCATCCGCTTCCAGCGGGCGGTGGAAGAAAATTTCCTGGGGTTGGAGCGCCTGCGGCAGGCAGCAGACACCATCCGTGCCGAAGAGAACGAAGGGCTGTCGATTGCCTGCATGCCTGTTCTTTCGACCAGTCTGCTGCCACTGATCCTGAAAGAGTTCTTCAAGCTGCGGCCGGATGTACCGGTAAAAATCGACACCGTCGGTAATGCCGAGGTAATGGTGAAACTGCAAGACTTGAAGGTGGATGTCGCCATCAGCCTGAGCATTCCGGCCATTGCCGGCATTGAAGTCGAACCGCTACTGGAGGCGGACGCGCTGTGCGCGCTACCTGCTGATCACCCGTTGGCCGCACGCGACGTAATCACGCCACAGGATCTGGCCGGGGAGACGGTGATCGGCTGGATGTCCAATTACCCGCTGAGCCAGAATCAGGAAGAAAAATACTTCGGCCATGCCGGTGTCTACCCCAAGTACACCATCCGCACCCATACCTCGCACACCCGCTACGCCATGGTGGCGCACGGCTTTGGCGTCTCCATCGTGGAGCCGTTCGCGTCCGAGCTGTGGTCACACGAGGGCGTGGTGACCCGCCCGTTCGTCACCGAGTCTCGCCACAGCTATGTGCTCGCCTACCCGTCCAGCGGCAGCCGCTCGGCCATCCTGCAGGACTTTCGCCGCGCCACCCTGCGCGTGATCAACGACAAGAGCCTGCTGCCCTGGGCGATTCCGCTCACGCAGGAGTAATCCGCGCAGAAACGCCAGCAGTAAGCACAAGGGCGCCCGCGGGCGCCCTTGCCACAGCACAGACAATAGTAGTCAGCGCTTGCGCACGATGACGCTACCCACCGAATAACCGGCACCGAACGACGACAACACACCGATATCGCCAGCGGCCAGATCGGCATGGTGCAGATGGAAGGCGATCACCGAGCCAGCGGAGCTGGTATTGGCATAGCGGTCCAGAATCACCGGCGCCTCGGCGGCATCGGCATCGCGCCCCAGCACGCGGCGGGCAATCAGCTGGTTCATGCTCAGATTGGCCTGGTGCAGCCAGAAGCGCTTCACCTCAGCCGGCTGGATACCCTTGCTGTCCAGATGCGCCAGGATGTGCTCACCCACCATCGGACATACCTCTTTAAATACCTTGCGCCCCTGCTGCACGAACAGCTTGTCGCTGCCGCCGATACCGCTTTCATCGCAACGGTTGAGGAAACCAAAGTTGTTGCGGATGTTGTTAGAGAACACCGTGGCCAGTTTGCAGCCCAGTAGTTCGAACACGTTGGCCGCAGTGGCACTGTCGGCGCGCTCCAGCACCATCGCGGTGCAGGCATCGCCGAAAATGAAATGACTGTCACGGTCGCGGAAGTTAAGGTGTGCCGAGCAGATCTCCGGGTTCACCAGCAGCACCGCGCGCGCCTGGCCGCTGGCGATAGCGTTGGCCGCCGTCTGGATGCCGAAGGTGGCCGACGAGCACGCCACGTTCATGTCGAAGGCAAAGCCGTCGATGCCCAGCGCCTGTTGCACCTCGATGGACAGCGCCGGGTACGGCCGCGGCATGTTGGAGCAGGCGGCGATCACCATGTCGATGTCGCCTGCACTCTTGCCGGCGGCGGCAAGCGCCTCCCGTGCGGCAGCTACCGCCATCTCGGCGGGGACCGACAGTTCATCATTACTGCGCTCCGGCAAGTATGGCGCCATGCGCTGCGGATCAAGCACCCCGCTGGCATCCATCAGATAGCGCTGCTTGATGCCGGAGGCTTTTTCGATGAACTCGGCGCTGGACAGCTGCA
This sequence comes from uncultured Vogesella sp., assembly GCA_946479405.1. The sequence goes on along the minus strand of CAMLGD010000120.1, from coordinate 1,567 downwards.
AGGCTTCGATTTCGCCACCGGCGATGGCTACGGCGTGCTGCTGGTTGTAGTCGTTAACATAGGCGTTGAATGCCGTCACCAGCGCCTCGTTGCTGACGGCATTGGGCGGGGTAAACAGGCCGCTGCCGCTGATCACCACATCGTGCATGGTTGTTTCCTTCATTCTGTCGGGCAGCAAGGCCCACGATCAATCAAACAATTGTTTGCCGGATGATACACCATGCCACCAGCGCGCCAGCAGCCCGACGGCACGCAATGGAAAAAACGCTGCCAAGCTCACGAAATTACAGGTAAAATCCCGCCCTGCACCTTACCCGGCAAACACCTGCCCCGGCTCCGTCACCCGGACTACGCCAAGCGCAGGATAGCCCTCCCCGCCGGCAGTCATTATCCTTGCCGCTGTCAGTATTGAACTCCCCGCGCACAATAGTTGACTAAATTACTCGGAATTAGGATAATCCGGTCAACCACTCTGGGAGCCTACACCATGCGCCTCACCACCAAAGGACGCTTTGCCGTCACCGCCATGCTGGATCTCGCGCTGCGCGAATCCGGCGGCCCGGTAACGCTGGCCGGGATCAGCGAGCGACAGGGTATCTCCCTGTCCTACCTGGAGCAGCTGTTCGGCAAACTGCGCCGCGCGCAGCTGGTTGAAAGCGTGCGCGGCCCTGGCGGCGGCTACACCCTGGCCCGTACCGTGGCCGAGATTTCTGTTGCAGACATTATTGTCGCCGTAGACGAACCAGTGGACGCCACCCAGTGTGGCGGCCGCGAGAACTGCCACGATAATCATCGCTGCATGACCCACGACCTGTGGACCAGCCTCAACGCCACCATCTTCGACTACCTCTCCAAGATCAGCCTGGCCAGCCTGGTAGACAACCAGAAGGCAAAAGACACCAGCGTCGTACAAGATCAACGCACCCTGCGCCGCACAGCCGCCTGTAGCGACGCCATCGCCGGCAGCAACGCTGCCTGATGCGACTACGTGGAGACCCCGTAATGAGCGAGCTTAAGCACCCGATCTACCTTGACTACTCCGCCACCACCCCGGTTGATCCGCGCGTGGCCGAAGTGATGATCCCGTACCTGACCGAACAGTTCGGCAACCCGGCTTCGCGCAGCCACAGCTACGGCTGGGTAGCGGAAGAAGCGGTGGAAAACGCCCGCGCCGACGTGGCTGCACTGGTGAACTGCGATCCGAAAGAGATCGTATGGACCTCCGGCGCCACCGAGTCCAACAACCTGGCCCTGAAAGGCGCCGCCCAGTTCTACAAGAGCAAGGGCAAGCACCTGATCACCCAGCGCACCGAACACAAGGCGGTACTGGACACCATGCGCGAGCTGGAGCGCCAGGGCTTCGAGGTAACCTATCTCGACGTGCAGGAAAACGGTCTGGTGAGCCTGGCCGATTTCGAAGCCGCACTGCGCCCGGACACCATCCTGGCCTCCATCATGTTCGTCAACAACGAGATCGGCGTGATCCAGCCGATCGCCGAACTGGGTGAAATCTGCCGCGCCCGCGGCGTGCTGTTCCACGTGGACGCCGCCCAGGCCACCGGCAAGG
>CAMLGD010000119.1 GCA_946479405.1 uncultured Vogesella sp. | reverse complement strand
AGACCACCACCAGTGCCAGCTTTTCCTCCGGCCTCGCCCTGCGCGGCCACAAGACGGTGGTAATCGACTTTGACGTCGGTCTGCGCAATCTGGACCTGATCATGGGTTGCGAACGCCGCGTGGTGTACGACCTGATCAATGTGCTCAACGGCGAAGCCAGCCTCAACCAGACCCTGATCAAGGACAAGCACTGCGACAACCTGTTCGTGATCCCGGCGTCGCAGACCCGCGACAAGGATTCGCTGACCGAGGAAGGCGTGGAGAAAGTCCTGAAAGAGCTGGGCGACATGGGCTTCGAGTACATCGTCTGCGATTCGCCGGCCGGTATCGAAAAAGGTGCGCTGCTGGCGTTGCTGTTCGCCGACGAAGCCATCGTGGTCACCAACCCGGAAGTGTCCTCGGTGCGCGACTCTGACCGCATCCTCGGTATCCTGTCCTCCAAGTCGCGCCGCGCCATCGAAGGCCGCGAGCCAGTGAAAGAACACCTGCTGCTGACCCGCTACGCGCCGGGCCGCGTGGACAAAGGCGAAATGCTGTCGGTGGACGACGTGAAGGAAATTCTGCGCGTCAACCTGATCGGCGTGATTCCGGAATCGCAGGCCATCCTGCAGGCGTCCAACTCCGGCACCCCGGTGATCCATCAAAAAGGCAGCGACGCTGCCGATGCCTACAGTGATGTCGTGGCGCGCTTCCTTGGCGAAACCCGCCCGATGCGCTTCCTCGAAGCCGAGAAAGTCGGCTTCCTCAAGCGTCTGTTTGGAGGCTAAGCCATGTCGCTGATCGATTTGCTATTCGGCAAACGCCAGAAAACCGCCTCCATCGCCCGTGAACGCCTGCAGATCATCCTGGCGCACGAGCGCAACGGCCGCAGTGCCCCGGACTACCTGCCGGCGCTGCAGCGTGAGCTGATGGAAGTGATCTCCAAGTACGTGGCCGTCAATCTGGACGACATCAAGGTGCAGGTGGAGCGTCAGGACGACTTCGAAGTGCTGGAAGTCAACATCGTGCTGCCGGAGCACCAGCGCTGACATCATGACCCTTACCGAACTGCGTTACATCGTGGCCGTGGCGCGCGAGCGCCACTTCGGTCGGGCAGCACAGAGCTGTTTTGTCAGCCAGCCTACCTTGTCCATCGCGATCAAGAAGCTGGAAGACGAACTGGGCGTCACCCTGTTTGAACGCGGCGGCCAGGAAGTGGCAGTCACCGAGATTGGCGAGCGCATCATCGAGCAATCGCAGCGCGTGCTGGAAGAAGCCGAGATGGTGAAACGCCTGGCCGGCGAGCACCAGAACGAGCTGGCCGGGCCGCTGAAGCTGGGGGTGATCTTCACCATCAGCCCCTATTTGCTGCCCAAGCTGATTCCGGCGCTGCGCATCCTGGCACCGGACATGCCGCTGATCCTGGAAGAAAACTACACCGCGCGGCTGGCAGAAATGCTCAAGCGCGGCGAAGTGGACGCCATCATCGTCGCCGACCCGTTCGACGAGGCCGGCACCGAAGCCTACCCGCTGTACGACGAGCAATTCCTGGTGGCCACCCCGAAGGGCCATCCGTGGGAGAAGCGTCAGTCGGTGCGCCCGGATGAGCTGCGCGACGAAAGCGTACTGCTGCTGGCACAGGGCAACTGCTTCCGCGACCAGGTGCTGCAGGCCTGCAGCGAAGTGGCCAGCCGCCAGCACCAATCCGGCAGCCTGGCCTCCATGGTGCAGGGCACCTCGCTCAACACCATCCGCCACATGGTCGCCAGCGGCATGGGCATTACCGTACTGCCGCAGACCTCGGTGGCGCCGGGCGACGAAAACCTGCTGTCGCTGATTCCGTTTGCCGAGCCGGTACCGCAGCGTCGCGTGCTGCTGGTGACTCGTCGCCAGTTTTTCCGCAAGAAGGCGATCCAGACCCTGCAGCAGGCGGTGTTCCGCTCCGGGCTGGCCGGCGTGACCATGCTGGAAGACGAAGCCGCACTGGCCTGAACCACTCAGCCCGACAACAAAAAAGCCACCGCAAGGTGGCTTTTTTCATGTGGCAACGTTGGCCGCAGCGCATGCGGCCAACAGTTACGCGTCAGGCAGCGCGGATCACACCGGCTAGACGGGCAATACCCTGCTCGATGCGCTCCGGCGAAGCATGGCTGAAGTTCAGGCGCAGGTGGCCGATGCCCTGTTCCGGATTGGCGTAGAACGCCTCGCCCGGCATGAAGGCCACGTTGTGCTGTTCCAGCGCCACTTTCAGCAGCGGGCGAGTGTCGCGCGGCTGCTTCAGCGTCAGCCAGAAGAACAGCCCGCCTTGCGGCACCAGCCAGTCGGCGATGTCGCCGAAGTGTTTTTCCAGCGCCGCCTGCATTGCATCGCGGCCAACCTTGTAGCTCTGCTGCAGCTGCTGCAGATGGCCGATATAGTCGCCGCTTTGCAGCCACTGGGTGTTGAACCACTGCCCCAGACGGTTGGTATGCAGATCGGCCGCCTGTTTCAGCTTGATCAGGTACGGCATCAGGTCCTTGGATGCCACCAGGTAGCCGATGCGTAGCCCCGGCGCCAAGGTCTTGGAGAACGAACCGCAATAGATCCACGGCGCATCCTTCAGATGCGTTACCAGCGGCTTCGGTGCCTCGCCGTCGTAGGACAGCGCGCGGTACGGATCATCCTCGATCACCGGCAGCTTGGCCGCCTCGATCACCGCCGCCAGTTCCTGGCGGGTCTGCTCGGTATAACAGGCGCCGGACGGATTCTGGAAGGTCGGAATCAGGTAAGCCAGCTTGGCCTTGCTGCTGTCGATGGCCGCCTGCAGCGAGGCGGCAGACAGCTGGCCATTGCTCTGCTGTTGCACGGTGGTGATGTCGGCGCCGAACAGCTTGAACACCTGCAGCGCGGCCAGGTAGGTCGGGCCTTCGGTAATCACCGGCGTACCCGGATCGATGAACAGCTTGGCGGCCAGGTCCAGCGCCTGCTGCGAGCCGGACAGCACCAGCACCTGCGAGGCATCCACGTTCAGGCCGATACGCGCCAGTTCCTCTACCACGGCGGCGCGGAATTCCGGCTCGCCCTCACTGGTGCCGTATTGCGCCAGATTGGCCGGTACGCCGGCAAAATCCAGCTTGGGCAGGCAATCGGCAGCCGGCAGGCCACCGGCAAAGGAAATCACTTCCGGACGCTGCGCGGCGGCGAGAATCTCGCGGATCAGTGAGCCGGACAGACGTTCGACGCGTTCGGAAAACATGGTACTCTCCTTGGCTGACAGGTATGCTTTAAGTCAAATTGTTTGACCAATCTAACGTCTATTGACGCACACGTCAACATGCAATCACCACTGCCCAACACCTTGCTGCGCGACGCGATGAAAGCCTTCTTTCACGCCTATCTCGCCTTCACCGACAAGCCGGACGAAATGCTCGCCAAACGTGGCCTGGCGCGGGTGCACCACCGCATCCTGTTCTTCGTGGCGCTGTACCCGGGGCTGTCGGTCAAGGACCTGCTGGGCTGTCTGGATGTCACCAAGCAGGCCATCAATATCCCGTTGCGCCAGCTGATGGAAATGGACCTGATCGTCGCCGGCACTGCCGCCCACGACAAGCGGGTGAAAGAGCTGCGCCTGACCGAAGAAGGCCGCAAGCTGGAAGAAGCGCTGCACCGCGAACAGGCCAAGCTGCTGATGCAGGCGTTCGCCGAAGCCGGCGAAGACGCCACCCGCGGCTGGCTGGCGGTGAACCAGGCCATGGCCGTGCACGCCGTCGGCCCCTGATACGCCTGCGGCCAACAGCAAGGTTGGCCGCAAACAGCTGCACTTCACTACGCCCGACTACTCGATGCGTGCGTAGCGCACCTCCAGAATCTCGATCTCTTCTTCCCCCTGCGGCCCGCGGAAAAACACCACATCGCCTTCGCGCGCCTTGATCAGCGTGCGCGCAATCGGCGAGATCCAGCTGATATGGCCCTTGGCGAGGTCGATCTCGTCCACGCCGACAATCGACAGCAGTTGCTCGCTGCCATCCCCCCTCAAAATCAGCACCGTGGCGGCGAAAAACACCTGGTCTGTGGCCTCGCGCAGTTCCGGGTCCACCACCTCGGCCGCTTCCAGCCGCTTGGTCAGAAAGCGGATGCGGCGGTCGATCTCGCGCAACCGGCGCTTACCGTACAGGTAGTCGCCGTTTTCCGAGCGGTCGCCATTGCTCGCCGCCCAGTTCACCACCTGCGTCATGTGCGGACGCTCTTCCTTCACCAGCTGGTTCAGCTCCTGGCGCAGGCGGTGCCAGCCGCCCGGGGTGATGTAATTCTTGCTTGAGGCGGGCAGGCGCTGCTCGGCGGGCAGATCGTCGTCCTGCTCCTCGTCGCTCTCGCGGGTAAACGCTTTGCTCATGAAATTTCCTTTTCCATCCCGACAGGGACAGGACACTTGATGCGGCAAGCACCGGCAGGCGCGCAGCTATGCGGCGATGAAAAACGCCTCCGGCCAGTGCAGCCGGAGGCGTATCAGTTTACCGCTCAGCGCGCGCGCTTGTTGCCGCGAGTCGGCGCTTCCTGGCCGGTAGCAGACAAACCGGCCCACTTCATTACCGCAGCCACTTCCGACTCGTTCAGCTCGTAGTACTGACCACGCTTCAGGCGCGGCGGTAGGCCGATATTGCCGAAGCGCACGCGGATCAGGCGGCTGACGGTGAGGCCGAAGTGTTCGAACATGCGGCGCACTTCACGGTTACGGCCTTCGCGGATCACCACGTTGTACCAGCGGTTGGCGCCATCTTCGGCTCCACCCTTTTCGCTGACGCGCTGAAACACCGCCGGGCCGTCTTCCAGCTCCACGCCCTTGGTCATTTCGCCCATCTGTTCGCGAGTCAGCTCGCCCAGCACGCGCACCGAATATTCACGGTCGAACTCGAAGCTCGGGTGCATCATGCGGTTGGCCAACTCACCACTGGTGGTGATCAGCAGCAGGCCGGAGGTGTTCACGTCCAGGCGGCCAATCGCCACCCAGCGGCTGGAACGCGCCTGCGGCAGGCGGTCGAACACGGTAACGCGGCGCTCCGGGTCGTCACGGGTAACGATTTCGCCTTCCTGCTTGTGATACATGATCACGCGCGGCAGGCGGTCGGCCCATTTCAGCTTGATGTTGTCACCCTTCACCATCACGCGGTCACGCGGGCCTACCTTGTCGCCCAGGCTGGCCTTCTTGCCGTTGACGGTGACAAAGCCGGCTTCGATCCACTCTTCCATCTCGCGGCGCGAACCCACGCCGGAGGCTGCCAGCGCTTTCTGCAGGCGTACCGGCTCGATATCGTCCACGTCGACACGGGTTTCGCGCAGGCGCTGCGAGCGATCGACCACTTTCTGATTGGGGGCACGCAGCGCCAGTTTCTTGGCACGCGGCACCTTGCCATGCGGCTTGGCATTGGCCGGGGTGTCGCCAGGGCTACGACGGGCCTGGCCAAACTCGCGGCTCGGCTGTTCGCCAGCGGCTGCCGGCATGGCGGCATTCTTGTTGCCGAAGCGGCGTTCGTGCTGCAGCGGGGCCGGCGCGGTGGCGCCATCGGCGCTGCGACGCTTGACGCTCGGCGGCGCACTGCGGCGGCTATCGCCTTGCGCAGCAGTGCGGTCAACGTTGGCCGCAGGCTTGGCGCGCGCCGCGGCCGGGGCATTCAGCGGACTGAGGGCGCGCGGGCCACGCGGTGTTTGCGGTTTGCGAGATTGGCCGGATTCCTGGCCACGGACACGGGCCAGCGGCTGGCGCGAATTGTTGCGTTGTCCTTTAGACATAATGCTTGCTTCTTCCTGATGTAGGGGGTGGCGCATGCCTGCGCGGCGTAACCTGTGCGGTGTGCCGCTCAATCCACCCGGGGCGCCTCATCAACGAGGGGCTCTTCTTCGTCCCTTGCCGCCGGTGCCTCGGCAATCACCAGTGTCGACAGCTCCGCCAGGGGCGGCAGGTCGCGCAGGGTGGCAAAGCCAAGGTCATCCAGAAACTTGTGCGTGGTCGCATACAGACCGGGACGTCCGGGCACATCCTTGTGCCCGATTACTTCGATCCAGCCCCGCTCCAGCAGGGTCTGCATCACACTGGTGGACACCGACACGCCACGAATGGCCTCGATGTCGCCGCGCGTTACCGGCTGTTTATAGGCAATGATGGCCAGCGTTTCCATCACCGCCCGCGAGTAACGCGGCGGTTTTTCCGGCGTCAGCCGGTTAAGGTAGGGGGTGAACTCGGCGCGCGCCCGAAAGCGCCAGCCGGAGGCCAGCTTCACCAGCTCGATGCCCCTGCCCTTCCAGTTCAATTGAATCTCGTCAAGGATGTCATTGATCAACGCCGCCTTCACGTCCTCGGTGAACAGCTTTTTCAGCTGATGCACGGTCAGCGGCTCCTGCGCGGTCAGCAGCGCGGTTTCCAGCACGATCTTGAGATAAGCGAGGTCGGTAATGGTCGACATGACAGCCACGAATGGGCACAACAGAACGGAAGGCGCGGATTTTACACGATTTTTTGCCGGCCAGTGCGGCTTTGCACGCTACGCGGCAGTAGCGCGGCTCACGTCCGCGGCGCCAGCATGATCACCGCCATGCCGGCCAGGCACAGCGCCACACCGCCGACATCCCACCACGTTGGCCGCACGCCATCCACCAGCCATAGCCACCCCAGCGCCACCGACACATACACGCCGCCATAGGCGGCGTAGATACGGCCGGAGGCATCCGGATGCAGGGTCAGCAGCCAGGCAAACAGCGCCAGGCACGCCGCCGCCGGCAGCAGCAACCATGGAGAGCCGCCTTTTTTCAGCCACAGCCATGGCAGATAGCAGCCGACAATCTCGGCACAGGCGGTGATGACGAACAACAGCAGGGTATGCAGCATGCGGCCAACCTACACCAGCGCCAGCCGTACGTAGATCGGCTGGTACGGTTCGTCCTGGCTGACACGGATCATGCCTTCCTTCACCAGCTCCAGCACAGCGATGAAGTTCACCACCAGGTGCGCCACGCCCTTGTGCAGATCGAACAGTTCCTCGAACGCCACGTAATCGCGACCGTCGAGGTAGCGCAGGATCCAGCTCATCTGTTCACGCACCGACAGCTCGTCCTTTTCCACCTTGTGGTGGCGGTTGTGCTTGGCGCGCGACAGGATCGCCAACCACGCCTGGCGCAGATCCAGCGGGCTGACATCCGGCAGCCGGGTCTCGGCCGATTGCTCCACCAGCACCGCCAGCCAGGCAAAGTCACGGTCGGCCTGCGGCAGTTGGTCCAGTTCCAGCGCCGCCAGCTTCATCTGCTCGTATTCCAGCAGCCGGCGCACCAGCTCGGCACGCGGGTCGTCCGGGTCGTCATCGCCATCCACCGGCGGGCGCGGCAGCAGCAGCCGCGACTTGATCTCGATCAGCAGCGCCGCCATCAGCAGGTATTCCGCCGCCAGTTCCAGCCGCCCGCCGCGCATGGCGTCGATGTAGCCCATGTACTGCGCGGTGACCTCGGCCATCGGGATGTTGAGCACGTCCAGGTTCTGCTTGCGGATCAGGTACAGCAGCAAATCCAGCGGGCCTTCGAAGCTCTCCAGGATCACCTGCAGCGCATCCGGCGGGATGAACAGATCCTGCGGCACTTCCAGCACCGGCTGGCCGAACACGTGCGCAATCGGCACGCCGGCGGGCAGTTCGGGCGGGGTGAGCTGGAAGTCGGAATCGGTCATGGTGTCTCGATAAAAAAGGTTGGCCGCAGGGCATGCGGCCAACCTTGGTCACGCTCGTGGCGGGTTTAGTAGCCCAGACCGATGGCGGCGCGCACGTCGTTCATGGTGGCGCGAGCCACTTGCTCGGCGCGGGCGTTGCCGTCGGCCAGAATCTCCTGCACCAGCTTGGGGTTGGTCAGGTATTTCTCGGCCCGCTCGAACATCGGCTGCTGCTCGCGCACCACGGCGTCGATCACCGGCTGCTTGCAGTCCAGGCAACCGATGCCGGCGCTGGTACAGCCGGCCTTCACCCACTCCTTGGTCTCACCGCTGCTGTACACCTCGTGCAGCTGCCATACCGGGCATTTTTCCGGGTTGCCGGCGTCGGTGCGGCGCACGCGCGCCGGGTCGGTGGGCATGGCGCGGATTTTCTTCGACACAGCCTCCGGCGCTTCACGCATGGTGATGGTGTTGCCGTAGGACTTGGACATCTTGTGGCCGTCGAGGCCCGGCATCTTGGAGGCGGCGGTGAGTTTGGCCTCGCACTCCGGCAGGATGGTCTTGCCCTTGTTTTCCAGCCAGCCCATCAGCCGTTCGCGGTCGGCGGCGCCCAGGTTCTGGCTGGCGGCCAGTATCTCGTGCGCCTGCGCCAGCGCCTCGGCATCGCCGCTTTGCAAGTAAGCGGTGCGCAGCTGCTCGAACTGCTTGCCGGCCTTACCGATCTTCTTCACCGCGGCTTTCGCCAGCTCCTCGAAGTTCGGCTCGCGACCAAACATGTGGTTGAAACGGCGCGCCACTTCGCGGGTCAGCTCGATGTGCGGCACCTGGTCTTCGCCCACCGGCACCAGCCCGGCCTTGTAGATCAGGATGTCGGCAGCCTGCAGCAGCGGGTAGCCGAGGAAGCCATAGGTGGTGAGGTCCTTGTGGCTGAGTTTTTCCAGCTGGTCCTTGTAGGTCGGCACCCGCTCCAGCCAGCCCAGCGGGGTAACCATGGACAACGCCAGGTGCAGCTCGGCGTGCTGCGGCACCTTGGACTGGACGAAGATGGTGGATTTTTCCGGATCGACGCCGGAGGCCAGCCAGTCGATCACCATTTCGTTGATGGATTTGCCGATGATAGACACGTCATCGAAGTTGGTGGTCAGCGCGTGCCAGTCGGCCACCATGAAGAAGCATTCATGGCTGTGTTGCAGCTCGACCCAGTTCTTGATCACGCCGTGGTAATGGCCAAGGTGCAGGCTGCCGGTGGGGCGCATGCCGGAGAGGATACGGTTGGCAAACATGGATGAGGTTCCGGTTGATGGGTGGTCTCAGAGCAGCTGCCCGAGCAGATTGAAAACGAAATTGGTAAACGGTTGCAGGATCGGCGACAGCAGGCCGGTGAACACCAGCGCCAGCAGAATCCACATGCCGTAGGGTTCCAGCTTGGAGAAGCTGTACGCCTGGCGCGGCGGCAACAGGCTTTCCACGATGCGGCCGCCGTCCAGCGGCAGGATCGGCATCAGGTTGAGCACCATCAGCACCACGTTGATGCCGATGCCGGCCTGGCTCATCAGCGCCAGCGGCTCGCTGTAGCTGTTGTCCATCACGATAGCCAGCTTGAGCAGCAGCACCCAGGTAATCGCCATCAGCAGGTTGGCCGCAGGGCCGGCGGCGGCCACCAGCCGCATGCCGCTGCGCGGTTTGCGCAGATTGCCGAAGCGTACCGGCACCGGCTTGGCCCAGCCGAACAGGAAGCCGCCCAGTACCAGGCTCAGCAGCGGCAGCAGCACGGTGCCGACCGGGTCGATATGGCGCAGCGGGTTCAGCGACACGCGGCCCATGCGCTCGGCGGTGTCGTCGCCGCACAGTTTGGCCACGTAGCCGTGCGCCGCTTCGTGCAGGGTGATGGCAAACAGCACCGGCAGCGCGTACACCGAGATTTTTTGAATCAGGTTGAGTTCGTCCAAGTGAATTTCCTTTTTACAGGCCGAGTATGGCCGGGTCGCCCTTGCCGCGGCGCAGCAGTTCCACGCCGTCGGTCATGTCGATCACGGTGGTGGGCTCGGTGCCGCACCAGCCTCCATCGATCACCAAGTCCACCTGTTGTTCCAGCCGCTCGCGGATTTCGTACGGATCGGTCAGCGCCTCTTCGTCGCCCGGCAGCAGCAGGGTACAGGACAGGATCGGCTCACCCAGCTCGGCCAGCAGCGCCAGCGCCACCGGGTTTTCCGGCACCCGCAGGCCGATGGTGGCGCGCTTGGGATGCAGGGTGCGCTTGGGCACCTCGCGGCTGGCTT
>CAMLGD010000118.1 GCA_946479405.1 uncultured Vogesella sp. | reverse complement strand
ACGGCAAGCTGTCCGGCAAGACGCTGGAAAGCCTGCGTGCCGGCGAGCGTATCGACGTGGATCCGAACAAACGCGACGCACACGACTTCGTGCTGTGGAAGGCCGCCAAGCCGGGTGAGCCGCAGTGGCAGAGCCCGTGGGGTGCCGGCCGTCCGGGCTGGCACATCGAGTGCTCGGCGATGAGCTGTCATCATTTGGGCGAGCATTTCGACATCCACGGCGGTGGCGAGGATCTACAGTTCCCGCACCACGAGAACGAGATCGCGCAGAGCGAAGGCGCCAACGATCAGCAGTACGTGAACTACTGGCTGCACAACGGCTTCATCAACGTCGATGGCGAAAAGATGTCCAAGAGCCTGGGCAACTTCTTCACCATCCGTGACGTGCTCGGCCATTTCGATGGCGAAGTGGTGCGCTTCTTCATTGTGCGCAGCCACTACCGCAGCCCGGTGAACTTCACCGACGGCATCCTCAACGACGCCAAGCAGGGACTGACCCGGCTGTATACCGCGCTGCGTGGTCTGGCGCTGCCGGCATCCAGCGGCATCGACTGGAGTAATCCGTACGCGACACGCTTCAAGGCGGCGATGGATGACGACTTTGGTACCTCGGAAGCGGTGGCGGTGCTGTTCGAGCTGGCCGGCGAAGTGAACAAGAGTGGCGATCTGGCGCAAGCGCGCCTGCTGAAGGACCTGGGCGGTGTGCTGGGGCTGCTGCAACGCGACCCGGAAGCCTTCCTGCAAGGTGAGGCTGGCGAGGATGGTCTGAGCGCCGAGCAAGTGGAAGCGCTGATCCAGGCGCGCAAGGACGCGCGCGCCAGCAAGAACTGGGCGGAATCCGACCGCATCCGCGATGAGCTGACTGCCGCCGGCATCGTGCTGGAAGACAGCGCCGCCGGCACCAGCTGGCGCCGTGCCTGAGCAAGGCATCGCGGTAGGGGGCATGGCTGCAATTGCCCCTTGCCAACTCCGGCTAATGGTCGGATAATCGCGTGTTCTAAAGAAGTACAGGCAAAACCCCCTGTACCCGTGTGTAAAGGAAAAATCATGCAAGCTGACATCCAGCCGAATTACAAAGAAGTACAGGTTGCCTGCTCCTGCGGTAACCAGTTCGTGACCAAGTCCACTATGGGCAAAGACAACTTCCATATCGAAGTTTGCTCCCAGTGCCACCCGTTCTACACCGGTAAGCAGAAGATCGTTGATACCGCTGGTCGCGTTGATCGCTTCAACCAGAAGTTCGGCGGCTTCTTCAAGCGCTAAGCGCTGCTTGCAGGATGCTAGTAAAAAAGGCAGCTACGGCTGCCTTTTTTGTTGCCTGCGATTTGGCATCGCGGCACCATGCGCGAGGTTCGCTGTCTCTTTCCCGTTAACGATTTCCCCGGTTTGCACCGCATGCTGACCTATACCCCCTACGATTCCAAGCGCCTGCCGGTAGCCACCGAAAAGCCGTGGCTACTCCTGCTGCTGGCTTTTGTCTGGCTGTGGCCGGGCATCTTTGGCCACACGCCATGGAAGCCGGATGAACCATTCGTCACCGCTGTAGTGCAGCATTTTGTTGCCGGCGGCCACTGGATGCTGCCAACTGTGGCCGGTCAGCCATATCTGGAATACGCACCGCTGTACTACTGGTTGGCCGCATTGCTGGTGAAGCTGCTGTCGCCATGGCTGTTACCGTTGCATGATGCCGCGCGGCTGGCGACGCCATTGTGCATGGCCATTGCGCTGGCCTTCGCCGGTGGGCTTGGCCGAGAGCTGGTGGGGCAGCGCCACGGCCGCAGCGTGGTGCTGATCCTGATCGGCAGCCTGGGGCTGATCGTCACCGGTCATGAGCTGAACCCGGTGGTGGCCGGATTCGCCGGCTTTGCTGCCGCCCTGTACGCGCTGGTGCTGACCTGGCGCTCGCCCGCGATCGCCGGTGCCTTGCTGGGCGCCGCCATCGTGGTGATCTTTTTGTCCACCAACCTGCTGCAGCTGTTGCTGATCAGCAGCGTGGCGCTGCTGTTGCCGGCTTTTACTGCCTGGCGCAACAAGAATTACGCCATCACCCTCGCCATGGCGCTGCTGTTCGCGTTGCCCTTGCTGTTGGTGTGGCCGTGGGCGCTGTACAAGAACTACCCGCAGGTTTTCGCGCTGTGGTGGCAAAGCTATGCGCTGGGACCGCTGCAAGGCTTTGGCAAGCTGGGCTTGTTCCACGAACTGGGTTACTACCCCAAGCTGGTGCTGTGGTATGGCTGGCCGGCATGGCCACTGGCAGCCTGGACGCTATGGAAGAACCGCCGTTACGAGCAGCCGGTGCTGCAGCTGCCCTTGCTGTGTTTTGCGGTGATGCTGCTGTTGCTGACCTTTTCCAGTCGCAGCCTGAGCGAAGATGCCATGGTGCTGCTGTTGCCGCTGGCACTGTTGGCCGCAGTAGAACTGGACAGCCTGCGACGGGGGGCGTCGTCATTCCTCAACTGGTTCGGCCTGATGGCTTTTGGCTTCTTTGCCTTGCTGGTGTGGCTGGGCTGGGCGGCAATGAACTTTGGCTGGCCGGAACGGCTGGCGCGGCGTGCCGCATACTTCAGTCCGTACTACACGCCGCAGGTATCCACCCTGGCGGTGATACTGGCCGTGATCGCCACGGTGCTGTGGGTGTGGGCGGTCACGCGCCGCCACCTGCGCGGGCGGCAGGCGGTGACCAACTGGGCTGCCGGGCTGACCCTGTTCTGGGGGCTGCTGCTTACCCTGTGGCTGCCGTTTCTGGATGCTGCCAAGAGCTACCAGCCGGTAGTGCAGGGCATGGTGCGCGCCTTGCCTGCCGGTGATCAGTGTGTGGCGGTCGAGCAGGGGCAGACCATGGCGCGCGTCAGCTGGAGCTACTACGCGAATCTGCAGCTGCGCCCGTTCCAACCGGGCCAGCCAGCACCGTGCCAGTTATGGTTGCTGGTGCGTGACCCGGGTCATGGCGTTGCTGCCCCGGATGGCTGGCAGCAACGCTGGCAGGGTAATCGCGCCCGAGACAAACACGAGCAGTATGTCTTGCTGCAGAAGCAGGGCTAAACATAAAGGCCACCATATGGTGGCCTTTATGTTTGTGGGTTGTTCTGGTGGGCCGTATCTGCTGCTGTAAAGGCAGGAGTAGCAAGGTGTTCCACAGGCATACAGGCTTGCTGTTCGCATCGTCGCTTGCGTTCAGGCGACAGATCGACATCGTTTTGTGGCGTAATGGCACGGCGATGACACACAAGAAAAATGGGCTAGGCGTTATGATCGCCTAACCCATTGAATATATTGGTGCCGGTAAGAGGAGTCGAACCCCCGACCTTCGCATTACGAATGCGCTGCTCTACCAACTGAGCTATACCGGCACACTGTCAGCATCGGCTGAAGCGGCAGCGATTATAGCGGTAGCCACCGGCTTTGGAAATACGGGCAGATATTGCCTGTGACGCGCGCTGGCCCTATCGTGAAAGCACCTTCCGTTTGCCGTGATCTTTGCCATGAAAATTGCTGTTTCCGACTGTCTGTCCCTGCTGCATGCCTGCGATCATGCCGCGCTGGCGAGCCATGCCCTGTCGATGCCAGGCTACCCGTTTGTGACCAGCGTACCGTTGGCGCTGGCGGCAGATCACGCACCCTGGCTACTGATGAGTGACCTGGCCGAACACTGCCGCAATGTGCGTGCCGATGGCCGTGTCAGTTTGTTGCTGCAACGGGCCGCTGGTGCGGATGTGCTGGCGACCGAGCGCATGACGCTGTTGGGCGATCTGCAAGCGGCGCAGCCGGACACAGATACCCTGGCGCGCTTATTGCGCTACTGTCCTGACTTTGCCGACTATCTGGCGCTGGGGGACTTTCATTTCTTCCGTCTGCAGCCGCACCGGGTGCGTTTCATCGGTGGTTTTGGCCGCATGGGCTGGGTGGAGGAGGGTGACTGGCAGGCGACGGTGCAGCTGCCTGCGACGCGCGAAGCCGAGTTGCTGACCGCGCTGCAGCCGCTGAGCAGCCTGGCATTGCTCGGTATCGACCGCTACGGGCTGGATTGCCGTCAGGGCGATAGCCGCCTGCGGCTGGATTTCGCCGCCGTGGCCAGTGTTGAGGACGTGGGCGCGGTGGCACTAGCCAGGCTGCAGGCTGCAGGGCTGGCCGCCTGACACGGGCCATCGGCCACTGATTGTGTTGCCGCCGGGACTGCGGCCAACTTGTGTTGCGGTTGTCCGGCCGGGAGAAAATCATGTCTGATCTGCAGACTGTGCTCTGCGTCGAAGGCGACGACACGACTCGCCTGCTGCTGTGCGAAGAATTGCAGTTTGCCGGCTATCGCGTGCTGGAAGCAGATAGCGGCCGCAGCGCGCTATCACTGATTCGCAGCGAGCGGCCGGAGCTGGTGATCAGCGATATGGCCCTGGCGCACATGGATGGCCTGGCCTTGCTGGAGGCGGTGCGAGCCGATGCCGGTATCGCCGATACCCCTTTCATTCTGCTGACGGCACATGCTGACAGCCAGCAGCAGCTGCGCAGCCGGGCGCTGGCGGTGGAGCATTTACTGAGCAAGCCGGTGGATCTGGACCGGCTGCTTGCCACGGTGGCAACGAGCATGCATCCGCTGCGACCGGCAGCGAGCACGCCACCGGGGAGCGGTCTGCTCAATCGCCAGCAGTTGCAGGCCCGGCTACAGGCCGAGCAGCGGGACCGGCAGCCGGTGCGGGTGACGCTATTGAAGCTGGACAGCTACCTGGCGCTGTCCATGCGGCTGCGGCCACAGGAATTGCAGCAGCTGCAGCAGGCGCTATATGCCCGGCTGCAACCGCTGGCGGAGCATGGGTTGGTTTACAGCTGGTCGGATGGTTGCTGGGCATTGCTCGAGTTGCCGCATCTGAGCGAGGGCGACTTTGACCAGCTGCAGCAGCGTTACAGCGTGGCGCTGGGCAGCATCAGCCTTAACTACACCACCAGCGTGCTGCGGCTGCAGATCGACTGGGCCCAGGCCGATCATTACCGGCTGGATGGCGCCACGCTGCTGGAGGCCAGTGCCCTGCACCTGAACTTTGCCAGCGCCGGCAATCCGCGGCGGCTGTTGCAATTGCAGGCGGCGGACTACCCAGCGCTGCAGGCGGCGCGTTATGCCGAGCACAACCTGGCGGATGTGATCCGTAATGGCGAGCTGGAGCTGTTGTTCCAACCGCGGGTGGAGGTGGCTGGGCTGCGTATCGTCGGGGCGGAGGCGCTGTTGCGCTGGCCCGGTGCCACCGTGGGTGCCCTGTCGCCCGGTTTTTTTGTGCCGGTGGCCGAGCGCATGGGACTGGCGGCCGAACTGGATCGCTGGGTGATCAGCCGGATGCTGGCCGCCGCGCGGCAGCTGGTGGCGCGGCAACCGGATTTTGTGCTGTCGTTCAACCTGTCCGGCCAGAGCCTGGATGCCGATGTACCGGCCTATCTGTACCAGTTGCTGCAGCAGCAGCCGGACCTGGCCGCCAATATCGAGATCGAGGTGACGGAAACGTCGATGGCGACGCTCAATGCCGGGGTGGAGCAGGCGATCGCCAAGCTGCGCGCGATGGGCACCCGGCTGGCGGTGGATGATTTTGGCGTCGGTTATGCCTCGCTGTCGTATCTGAAGCGGCTGCGCGCCGGGGTGATCAAGATTGACCGCAGCTTTGTTACCGATATTGCGCGTCGTGGTATCGATGCGCAGATCGTGCAGGGCCTGGTGGGACTGGCGCAGGCATTGGACTGCAGTGTGGTGGCGGAGGGGGTGGAGACAGCCGCGCAGGCGTCTTGTGTACGCGAGCTGGGTTGCCAGTACGCGCAGGGCTATCATTTTTATCGGCCGATGCTGCTGGAGGAGCTGCTGCAGGTGTTGGCGGCGGGCTGAGTCTGCCGTTGGCCAGGCGTCGGTCATTGTGGTGGTGACGCAGCCTGCGGCCAACCCTTGCCGGATGTAAAAAAACCGCAGCGTAACGCTGCGGTTTTTTCATCGCCGTCGGGTGGCTTACTGTGCTGCCTGGGCGCCCTGTGCCGCGGTGGCTTCCAGTGTGATGTTCAGCTTCACTTCGTCGCCGATGGCCGGTACGAAGGTCTTCATGCCGAACTCGGAGCGCTTGATGGTAGCCACGGCGTTGGCACCCCAGGTTTCCACGCCGGTCATCGGGTTCTTGCCCTTGCTGACGCGGGCCAGGGTCAGGGTAACCGGCTTGGTCACGCCCAGCAGGGTCAGGTTGCCTTGTACGGTGGCCGGCTTGTCACCCTTGAACACCACAGCGGTGGACTTGTAGGTCAGGGTCGGGAACTTGGCCACGTTGAAGAAATCGGCGCTCTTCAGATGGGTGTCGCGATCGCCGAGGAAAGTCTGCAGCGAGTTGGCGTCGATGCTGACATCCACGCTGCCTTTCTTGGCGGCTTCGTCCACGCTCAGCTTGCCGCTGACCTTGGTGAAGGTGCCGTGTTGCAGCGACAGGCCCAGATGGTTCACTTCGTAGCCGGCGAAGGTGTGGGTCGGGTCTACGTCATAGTTGGCCGGGGCAGCAACGGCAACGCCGGCGGAAGCAAACAGGGCAGCGAACAGAGCGGTACGGATCATCGGGTTTCTCCAGTGGGTAAGGATAATCATGCGTTGTTCAGCACAAGGCGGAACTTGAGGTCGACGTTGTCGGCAACGGTGCTGGTGTCGCTCCAGCTGCCTTCACCTATCTTGAATGCCAGGCGCGACAGCGGAATGGCGCCGTCCACTGTTAGCAATTTGCCTTGCGCCGTTACCTGGAACGGGGCGCTGATGTCGCGGGTAATACCCTTGAGCGTCAGCTTGCCGCTTACCTGGAAGCGGTTGTTGCCTAGCGCCTTGATGCTGCTGGACACGAAGCGTGCCTGCGGAAACTGGGCGCTGTTGAACCAGTCCTTCTTGCGCGCTTCGGCATTGGCCTCGGCGGTGGGCAGGCTGATGCTGTTGATATCGATGCTGATATCTGCCTTGCCGGTTTCCGGCTGCGCCGGGTTGAACGACACGTTGGCCGCAAATTTCTTGAAGCTGCCGGAAACCGGCACGCCCATCTGTTTCATGGTGAAGACCATCTGGCTCTTGGCCTGGTCTACCGATTGGGCGAAAGCGGGGGTGGCCAGCAATGGCAGCAGCAGTAGTGCGTGTTTCATCAGTCGGGTTCCTGTGGGTGTCAGCGGCGCAGGCTCATGCGTTCGAGCAGGCCGTCCTTGTCGATGAACTGGTGTTTCAGGGCAGCCAGCACATGGGCCACCACCACGATCACCAGTACGTTGTTCAACAGACCGTGTGCGGCTTTCAGTTGTTCCGCCAGCGCAGGGTTGGCCGCGATCAGGTCCGGCAGCGGCAGTACGCCAAACAGCACTACCGGGAAGCCGTAGGCCGAACTCATCAGCCAGCCGGACAGCGGAATCAGCAGCATCAGCAGATACAGCGTGGCATGGCCGATATGCGCCAGTGCACGGGCGGCACTGCTCATGCCGGCGGGCAGCGCCGGGGCGCGCTTGCTCAGGCGAACCAGTACGCGCAGCAGCAGCAGGGCCAGCAGGCTGATGCCCAGCCATTTGTGGTAGCTGATCAGATGGAACTTGGCCGGCGACAGCGGCAGGTCGGCAAGGTAGTTGCCAAACAGAAAGGTGCCGATCAGCAGGGCGGCCATCAGCCAGTGCAGCAGGATCTGTGCGGTGCTGTAGCGTGTTTTGGCGTTGCTCATTCAAGATTCCTGGTGGTTATCAAGTGCGGTGCGCAGCTGGTGTAGCAAGGCGGTGGCCTGGGCCAGTTCGGCATCGCTCATGTGGTCAAAGGCTTGGCGCAAATGGCCGGCCACATCGGGGAAGGCCTTGTGGAACAGGGCCTCGCCACTGGGGGTCAGCGCCACAAACAGGCTGCGGCGGTCATTGGCATCCACGGTGCGGCTGATCAGTTCTTTTTCCAGCAAACGGTCGAGAACACCCGTCAATGTGCCTTTGGTGATCAGCGTTTTTTCCGACAGCGTCTTGCAGCTCATGCCCTGGGTGTTGCCCAGGGTGGCAATCACATCGAACTGGGCATGGGTCAGACCATGCAGGCGGATGCGGTTGTTGGAGCGCTGCTCGAACGCCTGGTAGGCACGTACCAGTTCGCGAATCAGATCGCGGGTACGCGGCACCATGGAGGCTTGTGGCATATGGATTCCTGGCTGCCTGATTAGTTCCGACAAGAATAGTTCTGGTTCAAACTAATGGCAATCAAGCTTTTTTGAGATGCTTCTTCAGAAATTCAGAACAAATGCTGACGTAGCGGCTGGGGGGAGGTGGTAGTGCTGGGAACGGGCAGGAGAGGGAGGGGAATGAAAAACAGGGCGACCGTGGCCGCCCTGTGTCTGGCAGTAACGCGGTCAGCTCGCTTTATTGTCCGACGGGTTGCTGCGCTGGGCACGCTCTTCGCGCGGGGTAATGCCAAAGTGGCTGCGATAGGTGCTGGAAAAATGCGGGCCGCTGGAAAAGCCGCAGGCCAGGCCGATCTGCACGATGGATTTGCTGGTCTGCTGCAGCAGCTGGCGTGCGCGGTTCAGCCGCAGCTCCAGATAGTATTTGGATGGCACGGTGCCCAGGTATTGCTTGAACAGGCGCTCCAGCTGGCGGCGCGACACCCCGACGTAGTAGGCGATGTCGTCGGTGGTCAGCGGCTCCTCGATATTGGCTTCCATCAGGCTTACCGCCTCGGTGAGCTTGGGCTGGCTGCCGCCGATACGGGTGGCCAGCGGGATGCGCTGCCGCTCGGTGCCGGGGCGCAGCCGCTCCATGCTGAACACTTCGGATAGCTGGGCGGCAAATTCATGGCCCAGGTTGGCCGCAACCAGGCCCATCATGAAATCGTAGGTGGCGGCGCCACCGGCGCTGCTCATGCGGTTGCCGTCCATCTCGTACAGATTGGACGACACGATCACATCCGGGAACTCTTCGGTCAGCCGGTTGATTTCCTGCCAGTGGATGGTGGCGCGATGGCCGCCCAACAGGCCGGCGCGTGCCAGCCAGTAGCTGCCACAACCGATGCCGATCAGCGCGGTCTGCTCGGTCAGCTGGCTGCTGATGGCTTTGGACAGATCTTCGCCCGGCACATCCAGCCCCACTTCGTCGGCCAGCACCACCAGCGCATCCAGCTTGGGCGCATGCGCCAGCGGCAGGTCTACCGGCATTTTCAGGCCGTTGCTCATGGTGACCATTTCCCCGGACAGCGACAGCGGCAGGAATTCATACACCCTGCGTTCGGCCAGTTGGTTGGCGCGGGTCAGCACCTCGGTGGCGATACCGAAATCGGCCAGCGAGGCGTTGGGCAGCAGCAGGAAGCCGAAGCGTACGGGTTTGTTGCTGGAGGTATTGGTGACCATATCCGGTAGCAGGGGGTGCGTTGTCGCGGGATGGTGAAGGCAGCGCATTGTGTCGTGATCGC
This sequence comes from uncultured Vogesella sp., assembly GCA_946479405.1. Next base: position 594 of record CAMLGD010000118.1, on the reverse strand, counting down.
GGCATGGAGGCAACCGCAAACGGGCTTGCTGCCGCTTTATGTATCCCCGTGGCGCAATAACGAAAGAGCCATGCTGACTTTGTAGCCAGCATGGCTCCGGCAAATCAAGGCAAGACCGCGATTATTTCAGGCTGCCGGACAGGAATTGACCCAGGCGTTCGCTCTTCGGCGTGACCAGCACTTCCTTCGGGTTGCCCTGTTCTTCGATGCGGCCCTGGTGCAGGAAGATCACGTGGTTGGACACTTCGCGGGCAAAGCCCATTTCGTGGGTCACCACCACCATGGTGCGGCCTTCTTTGGCCAGATCCTGCATCACGCGCAGCACTTCGCCCACCAGTTCCGGGTCCAGCGCCGAGGTCGGCTCGTCAAACAGCATCACTTCCGGCTCCATCGCCAGCGCACGGGCAATGGCCACGCGCTGCTGCTGACCGCCGGACATGTGCGACGGGTACTTGTCTTCCACGCCCTTGAGGCCAACCTTTTCCAGGTACTTGCGCGCACGGGCAATGGCTTCATCCTTGGAGATGCCCAGCACGTGGATCGGCGCTTCGATGATGTTTTCCAGCACCGTCATGTGCGCCCACAGGTTGAAGT
>CAMLGD010000117.1 GCA_946479405.1 uncultured Vogesella sp. | reverse complement strand
GCCGTCTACCTGCTGGCGGTGTACGGGCTGGCGACAAGACTATCGCTGCCAATCACCCTGCTCGCCGCCACCGCCTGCTGGGCACTGGCCGCCGGGCTGCTGCTGTGGGGCTGGCATTACTGGATGTATTGAGGCTGCGGCCAACGTTGGCCGCATCGCAAAGCACAAGGCCGCCCATGGGCGGCCTTGTCGTTACGGCGGCAGATCAGCAGCTAGTGCAGCTTCAACGCTGGCTTGGCCACCCGCCGCAGCTTGTCGCCGATGAACAGCAGCGTGGCCAGCAGCCAGCCGTGCACCGCCGCCTGGTGCATGCGGTATAGCGAGGCGTAGATCAGCTTGGCGCCACGCCCTTCCACGTAGTAGTCGCGCTTGGGGCCGACGATGGCTGCCAGGCTACCCACCGCGGTGTGCTTGCCCAGCGACACCATCATGCCCTGCGGCTTGAACTGGAACGGCGCCGCCTGCTGTCCAGCCAGCCGCTGCTGCAGTTCGGTGGCCAGCCACTTCGCCTGCTGATGCGCCACTTGCGCGGTGGCCGGCAGCGGGCGGCCATTGCCGCCGTCGCAAGCCGCGCAATCGCCCAGCGCGTAGATAGTGTCCTGGCCGGCGCAGCGCAGGCGCTCGTCCACCTGCAGCTGGTTGATGCCGTTCACCGCCAGGCCATCCAGCGCCGCCAGCCAGCCCGGCGCCTTCACCCCGGCCGCCCATACCGTGATGTCGGCATTGACCTGGCTGCCATCCTGCAGCGCCACGCCGCTCGCAGTTACCGCCGCCACCCGGCTATTGGTCAGCACCCGCACATGGCGGGCGGCCAACTGTTCCTGCGCATAGGCGGACAGCGACGGCGGTGCCGCCGCCAACACGCGCTCACCGCCCTCGATCACGCTGATGTGCACCTGCGCCGGCTGCAGCCGGGCGCCATAGACATGCATTTCGCGCACGGTGTGGTTCAGCTCGGCCGCCAGCTCTACCCCCGTAGCGCCACCACCGACGATGGCGATGTTGAGATCGGCCTGCTGCCCGCTGCTGCACTTGAACGACAACTCCAGTAACCGGTGGCGCAACCGCTCGGCATCGGCCGGCGTATTCAGCTGCATGGCATGCTCATGCACGCCGGGGGTGCCGAAATCGTTGGCCTCCGCCCCCACCGCCAGCACCAGCCAGTCGTAGCCGACCTCGCGCGCCGGGCTCAGCAGCTCGCCATCGTGGCCATGGATGGCCGCCAGCTGAATCGTGCGCCGGCGACGGTCCAGCGCCTGCATGTAGCCGAACTCGAACTCGTAGCCATTGCGGTAGCCATGGGCAAAGTAGTTCACTTCGTCCTCGCCGGTGTTCAAGGCACCGGTGGCCACCTCGTGCAGCAGCGGTTTCCAGATATGGGTCGGCGATCCATCCACCAGCACGATGCGCGCCTTGTGGCGCACGCCCAGCTGGCGGCCCAGGCGAGTAGCCAGCTCCAGGCCGCCGGCGCCGCCGCCGACGATGACAATACTGGGTAAGGCAGCAGAACGACTCAACATGGCAACTCCTTGATGATCAGAATGCGTTACCCCAGCCGTCTGCCGACGTGAAAACGGCTGGGGTGACGCCTCTGACGCCAGCCCAGCCGGGTTGTGTTGTTGCAGGGATCAGTTAGCGGCCAACCCAGCCGATGACCAGCAGCACCACCAATAGTAAGGCAATCAGCAGCAACAGGAAGTTCTGCCGCTTCTGCTCGCGCATCAGCTGGATATAGCCCTGCACCAGCAGTTCGGTGGTCTGGCCGGACAGGGCCTCGTTCAGCTTGCGCGGCAGCGCCGGCAAGGTGGTGGCCCATTGCGGCGCCTCGTGCTTGAGCGTGCGCAGCAGGCCGCGCCAGCCGATCTGCTCGTTCATCCATTTGGTCAGGAACGGCTTGGCGGTATCCCACAGGTCCAGATGCGGGTCCAGCTGCCGCCCCAGGCCCTCGATATTGAGCAGCGTTTTCTGCAGCAACACCAGCTGCGGCTGGATTTCCACGTTGAAACGGCGGCTGGTTTCAAACAGCCGCAGCAGCACCATGCCGAAGGATATCTGCGACAGCGGCTTGTTGAAGATCGGCTCACACACGGTACGCACCGCCGCTTCCAGCTCCTCGGCGCGGGTTTCTTTCGGCACCCAGCCGGATTCGATGTGGGCGGTGGCCACGCGGTGGTAGTCGCGGTTGAAAAACGCGAGGAAATTCACCGCCAGATAGTGCTTGTCGGTTTCGGTGAGACTGCCGACGATGCCGAAATCCAGCGCGATATAGCGGCCGTCGTCGGCGACAAAGATATTGCCCGGGTGCATGTCGGCGTGGAAGAAGCCGTGGCGAAACACCTGGGTGAAGAAGATTTCCACGCCGAAGCGGCTGAGCTTTTTCAGGTCGACGCCGGCCTCGCGCAGGCGCTCGATCTGCCCCACCGGGATGCCGTCCATCCACTCCAGCGTCAGCACGTCGCGGCTGCTGTAGTCGTAGTACACCTCCGGCACGATCAGCATGTCGCTGCCGATGAAGTTGCGGTGCAGCTGGCTGGCGTTGCCGGCCTCGTGCATCAGGTCCAGCTCGTCGTGCAGGTGGCGGTCGAATTCGGCCACCACCTCGCGCGGCTTCAGCCGCTTGCCGTCCGGCAGGAAGCGTTCCACCAGCCCGGCCAGCACCGCCATCAACGCCAGATCCTGCTCGATGACCGGCTTGATGGCCGGCCGCAGCACCTTCACCGCCACCGGCAGCCCCGGCTTGCCATCCTGGCCATGCAGCCGCGCGCGGTGCACCTGCGCCACCGAGGCGCTGGCCACCGGTACATCGTCGAACTCGTCGTACAACGCGGCAATCGGCCGCCCCAGGCTCTGTTCGATCACCGCGCGCGCGGTGGCGGAATCGAACGGCGGCACCTTGTCCTGCAACCGCGCCAGCTCGTCGGCGTAGTCTTCCGGCAGCAGGTCGCGGCGGGTGGACAGCACCTGGCCAAACTTGACGAAGATCGGCCCCAGGCTTTCAAGCGCCAGCCGCACGCGCACCGGCCGCGGCTGCGACAGGTCGCGCGGCACCGGCGTCAGGCGGAACAGCCAGTGCAACAGCCGCACGCGGGGACGGTCGGCCAGGAAGTCGTCCAGGCCGTAACGATAGAAAGTGGCAACGATCTTGGCGAGCCGCGCGATACGCATGATGAATTCAGTCGGGAGAAAGGTTGGCCGCAGCACGCCAGTCGGCATGCCGCGCAAAGCGCGAAGCATAGTCGCGGCGGGGCCGGCTTTGCAATGCCGCAATCCGGGTGGCAACAAAAAAGCCGGCGCTAGCGCCGGCTGTCTCTGCGTTACGGGGTGGTTCAGTCGGCGGCCTGCCGTCGCTGCTCCAGTAACGCCAACCGCTTGTCGAGGCGGTCGGCATCCTCGCGCAGGGTATCCACCGCCGAGACAAAGGCGGCTACATCCGGCTTCCTGGCCAGTAGCGGTACTTCCTCGCGCAAGTGTTCGATCCAGTTTTCCAGCAGCCGGCCGCCGATCTCTCCCTTGATGCCGAACAGGCCACGCACAAAGCCTTGCACGCGATGGGCTGCCACGTCGCCCACTACCCGCGACAGGTCTTCGGTGGCATCCCACTGCAGGCGGCGCACGATGCGGCCAACCTCGGTGGCCAGCTCGGTATCGCCTTCCAGCACGATGTCGCTCAACGCAGGCTCGCGGCCAGACAGCTGCGCCAGCGCCACGCCGTGCTTCAGCCGCAGCCGCGCTTCCGGCTCGCCTTCACAGGCGGCCAGCCAGCCCTCATCGGTCACTACCCCGGCCAGATCGAATGGCGGCAGGGTGATGGCAATACGACGTCCGGCATGTAACGCCAGGTCGGCGCGCACTTCCGGGTGCTGGTTCAACAGGTGATTAAAGGCAGCAATGCGCAAACCCATGCTCAGTGTCCTTGTCCGCTCAGACTCAACAGTATGCTAGCGCGATGGCAGCTAGCCGGCCCAGCCGCCGCAATGGCGGCGACCGGGCAATCGGGCCGCCAATTTTCTTCGATAAGGCGGCAATCGCTGCGGCCAACATCAGACCGTGGTCGATGCCGGCCCCCTATCGATCAAACCGGCGTCAGGATTACTGCACCACCGGGATGATGTGGACTTCCACGCGACGGTTCAGCTGCTTGCCTGCCTCGGTCTTGTTGTCGGCACGCGGGCGGCTGGAACCATAGCCAATTGCCTGCATGCGCTCCTGCTGTACACCACGCGACTGCAGGTATTGCTCAACCGCGGCCGCACGTTGTTCGGACAGCGGCTGGTTGATACGGTCATTACCAGACGCATCGGTGTGGCCTTCGATATCCAGCGTGGTCTTGCCGTACTTGCGCACGATGCCGGAGATGGTGTCCAGCGTCGGCAGGAAGCCGGATTTCAGCGCCGAAGAGTTGCTGTCAAACGCGGTGGCAGAGGTCATCACCACGGTCAGGCTCTTGTCGGCATTGCGTTGCAGCTCGATGGCGCCAGACTTGATCTGCGGGGCCAGCTGCTTTTCGAAATCCTTAGCCTGGTTATCCATATAGGTACCCACGGCATAGCCGGCCAGGCCACCACCTACCGCGCCGATGACAGCGCCCTTGGTGCGATCTTTCTTGCTGGACACGGCCGCGCCCAGCACCGCCCCGCCCACCGCACCGATCACGGCGCCGGTCTGGCTATTGTTGTACTGGTCCATGTTGGCGCAACCGCCAGCCAGCAGGGCGGCAGAAACCAGGGTTACCAGGGTGGTAGTGGAAAGACGCTTGTTCATATTATTGCTCCTTGGGGGGTGAACGGGTCAGCACGCGTGCCAGCACCAGTGCCACGGCTCATACAGGTAACCATCGGCATTGCCGGGTGGATAACTCAGGGTATAGCCGAAACGGGCGGCGTGTATGCACAACCAGGCATAGGCCGGCGTGGTGTCAAACACCTGCTCCAGCACTGGCGAGCCCGGCGTGCCGATGTCGATGGCACGGCCGGTGTGATGCTCGCTGTAGCCGGGGGCGGCGCTGACCCGCAAAATGTCTTCCAGACGTTGGCCGCGCGCCAGTTTGGCGGCGACGATTTCATGCTGACGGGCGATGCTGCGAAACGCCGACACCAGAAACAGCTCGATGCCATCGGCGATCGCCGCAGCGCGCAGCTGCTGCCATGCGACAGCGGCCGGCGCAATCAGTTCGAACTCGCGGCCATCATTATTGCGATCAGCCACCACCAGCGCGGCGGGTTCGGCGTGCAGCACCAGGCCACGTGCGGCCAACGTGGCCGGGTCGATACCCAGCGTGGCCAGCCGCTGTGCCAGTGCCGCATCCATCAGAACTTGACGCCCTTGTGCAGCGCCACCACGCCGCCGGTCATGTTGTGGTAGTCGACGCGACCGAAGCCGGCCTCCAGCATCATCTGTTTCAGCGTTTCCTGATCCGGGTGCATGCGGATGGATTCGGCCAGGTACTGATAGCTGTCGGCATCGCCGGCCACCAGCTTGCCCATCACCGGCAGCGCCTTGAACGAGTAGAAATCGTAGAACGGCGACAGCGGCTTCCACACCTTGGAGAATTCCAGCACGAACAGCTTGCCGCCCGGCTTCAGCACGCGACACATCTCCTTCAGCGCCGCGTCCTTGTGCGTCATGTTGCGCAGGCCGAAGGCCACCGACACCAGGTTGAAGTAGTTGTCCGGGAACGGCAGCTTCTCGCCGTCGGCCAATGACACCGGCAGCACGATGCCCTCGTCGAGCAGGCGGTCGCGCCCGACCGTCAGCATCGAGCTGTTGATGTCGGTCAGCCACACCTCGCCGGTCTTGCCGACGCGCTGGTACCAGCCGCGCGACAGGTCGCCGGTACCGCCGGCGATGTCCAGCACCTTGTCGCCCGGCTTGACGCCGGCGGTGTTCAGGGTGAAGTGCTTCCACACCCGGTGCAGGCCACCGGACATCAGGTCGTTCATCACGTCGTACTTCTGTGCCACCGAGTGGAATACCTCGGCCACCTTGCCGGCTTTTTCGGTTTCTTCTACCGACTTGAAGCCAAAGTGCGTCTTGCTCATGTCTACTCCCTGCTCGCGCCAGCGGCGGCGAGGCGATTCAGATAATCCTGCCAGTACTGGTCGTGCTTCACGCCCAGCTCGTATAGATAAGCCCAGCTGTACAGGCCGCTGTCGTGACCATCGCTGAACACGATCTTCAGCGCGTAGTGACCCACCGGCTCCAGCGCGGTGATGGCCACGTGTTTCTTGCCGACCTGCAGCACCTCGTTGCCCACGCCGTGGCCGCGCACCTCGGCCGACGGCGAGTACACCCGCAGGTATTCCGCCGCCAGGCTGAAACTGGCGCCGTCGTCGTAGCTGATTTCCAGCTGCTGCGATAGCGCATGCAGCTTGATTTCCAGCGGGCTGGCACTGTCGTGAGTCAATCCGCTCATCATGGTTCCTTGCGGGTAAGCAGCATGGCATCGCCATAGCTGAAGAACTTGTACTCCTGCACCACCGCGTGCGCATAGGCGGCACGCATTTCCTGGTAGCCAGCAAACGCCGACACCAGCATCAGCAGCGTGGACTTGGGCAGGTGGAAGTTGGTCAGCAGCATGTCCACCACCTGGAAACGGTAGCCGGGCGTAATGAAGATGTCGGTTTCGCCTCGCCCGGCGCGCAATTCGCCGCCGCGGGCGGCAGATTCCAGCGCGCGCATGCTGGTGGTGCCCACCGCCAGTACCTTGCGGCCAACCTTATGTGCAGCGTTGATGGCCGCCACTGTCGCCGGCGGCACATCGTAGATCTCGCTGTGCATCTTGTGCTCGGCGATGTTGTCGACCCGCACCGGCTGGAAGGTGCCGGCACCGACATGCAGGGTGACATTGCACAGCTGCACCCCCTTGTCGCGCAGTGTCTGCAGCATGGCGTCGGTAAAGTGCAGCCCGGCGGTCGGCGCGGCTACCGCACCCTTTTCGCGGGCATACACCGTCTGGTAGCGCTCGTCGTCATCGGCATCGGTATCACGCTCGATATACGGCGGCAGCGGCAACTTGCCGGATTGGTCCAGGATGTCGAACACGTTGGCCGCATCCAGAAACTTGAGGTGGAACAGCTCGCCGCTGCGCGCCACCATCTCCGCCGGCCAGCGGCCGGCAAAAATCAGGCGCGTACCCGGCTTGGGCGACTTGCTGGCGCGCACATGCGCCAGCACCTCGTGCTCGTTCAGCACGCGCTCCACCAGCGCCTCGATCTTGCCGCCGCTGTCCTTTTCTCCGAACAGACGCGCCTTGATCACGCGGGTATCGTTGAACACCATTACGTCGCCGGCCTGCAAATGGCTGGCAAACTCGGTAAAACGGCTGTCCTGCAATGTGTCGCCATTTACCAGCAGCAGGCGGCTGCTGCCGCGCTCGGCCGGCGGATGCTGGGCGATCAGGTGTTCTGGCAAGTGGTAATCGAAGTCGGAAACGTGCATGGCGGGCTTCATCTACTAAACCGGCGGATTATACCTTTTGCCTGCCGCACCGCGACAACAAGCGCGTCTTGCCCCAGATCAAGCCAGTCCTAACAGACAGGCACAGTCTTGCGACAAGGCCGTTACAATGCGCCACTTGCGCTAGTGCTTTCACTCCAAACCGCGGCATTTTACCAACAGCCCACACCAGCAAACACCCGTTTGAATTACCGCAATTACTGGACATCGTGCTGACAATTGCGGCAAACTCGCGGCCATATCAAAACAGGGACTGACACCTTGACCCGAAAAATCCTCGTGCTGCACGGCCCCAATCTGAATCTTCTCGGACTGCGTGAGCCACAGCACTACGGCCGGGACACCCTGGATGACATCAATAACCGCCTGCGTGAACAGGCGCTGGCTGCAGGTTTCGAACTGGACGTTTTGCAAAGCAATGCCGAGCATGTCCTGATCGACCGCATCCATGCCTGCCTGACCGACGGGACGGCGATGATCATCATCAATCCGGCAGCCTTTACCCACACCAGTGTCGCCGTGCGCGACGCCATCGCCGGTGTCAAGGTGCCGTTTATCGAAGTCCACCTGTCCAACGTCCACGCCCGCGAACCCTTCCGCCAGCATTCGTATTTTTCCGATCTGGCGGTCGGCGTTATTTGCGGTCTGGGCGCTCATGGCTACGAGCTGGCCCTGGCCCACGCGATGAAGCGTCTGGCCACGCCGGCATAACACCCGAATAATTACCGAAGGAAAACCATGGACCTGCGCAAACTGAAAAAGCTGATCGATCTCGTCGAGGAATCCGGCATTGCTGAGCTCGAAGTGACCGAAGGCGAAGAAAAAGTTCGCATCACCCGTGTCTCCGCCAATCACGCTGTGGCCATGGCCCAGCCGATGCACTACCAGGTAGCACCGCACATGGCTGCCGCCCCGGTTGCCGCCGCTGCCGCCCCGGTTGCCGAAGCCGCACCGGCTGCCGACATGAGCAAGGCGCAGAAATCGCCGATGGTGGGTACCTTCTACAGCAAGCCGAGCCCGGATGCCGAGGCATTCGTGAAAGTGGGCCAGTCCGTCAACGTGGGCGATACCCTGTGCATCATCGAAGCGATGAAGCTGATGAACGAAATCGAAGCCGAACGCGCTGGCGTGGTGAAAGCCATCCTGGTCGACGATGGCCAGCCGGTGGAATACGGCGAACCGCTGTTCATCATCGAGTAAGCGACCAAGCTGCAGAATGCTGACGATAGGGCACGACAGAGTGCCCTTTCCGTTTTTGACGTGTTGTTAGGGCTGGCAGAACAGCCCGGGCAAGAGCGCTACCACATTGGCCACGCCAGTGGAGCAAGTCTTGCCAGGAGATACGATCATGTTTGAAAAAATCCTCATCGCCAACCGTGGCGAGATTGCGCTGCGCATCCAGCGCGCCTGCCGCGAAATGGGCATCAAGACCGTGGTGGTGCATTCCGAAGCCGACCGCGAAGCCAAGTACGTGAAGCTGGCCGACGAATCGGTGTGCATTGGCCCGGCGCCGTCCAGCCAGAGCTACCTGAATGTGCCGGCACTGATCGCCGCCGCCGAAGTGACCGACGCCCAGGCCATCCACCCGGGCTACGGCTTCCTGTCGGAAAACGCCGACTTTGCCGAACGCGTGGAACAATCCGGTTTCGTATTCATCGGCCCGCGCCCGGAAACCATCCGCATGATGGGCGACAAGGTATCTGCCAAGCAGGCGATGATCGAAGCCGGCGTACCGACCGTACCCGGCGTGGCTGGCGCTCTGCCGGACGATCCGGCTGAAATCACCAAGATTGCGCGCAAGATCGGCTTGCCGGTAATCATCAAGGCCGCCGGTGGCGGTGGCGGTCGCGGCATGCGCGTGGTGCATACCGAAGCCGCGCTGATCAGCTCGGTGAACATGACCCGTACCGAAGCCGGTGCCGCATTTGGTAACCCCACCGTGTACATGGAAAAGTTCCTGGAGCAACCGCGCCACATCGAAATCCAGGTGCTGTCCGACGAGCACGGCAATGCCGTGTATCTGGGCGAGCGCGATTGCTCGATGCAGCGCCGCCACCAGAAGATCATTGAAGAAGCACCGGCACCGGGCATCACCGCCGAACAGCGCAAGCGCATCGGCGAGGCCTGCGCCGACGCCTGCCGCCGCATCGGCTACCGCGGCGCCGGCACCTTCGAATTCCTGTATGAAAACGGCGAGTTCTACTTTATCGAGATGAACACCCGCGTACAGGTGGAGCACCCGGTCACCGAGCTGATCACCGGCATCGATATCGTGCAGGAACAGATCCGCATCGCGGCCGGCCTGCCGCTGCGTTTCAAGCAGAAAGACATCCACTTCCGTGGCCATGCCATGGAATGTCGTATCAACGCGGAAGACCCGTTCAACTTCATTCCGTCGCCGGGCAAGATCGAAAGCTACCACCCGGCCGGCGGCCCGGGCATCCGCATCGATTCGCACATTTACCAGGGCTACACCGTACCGCCGCACTATGATTCCATGATCGCCAAGCTGATCGCCTACGGCGATACTCGCGAGCAAGCCATGGCGCGCATGCGCGTGGCGCTGTCGGAAATGGCGATTACCGGTATCAAGACCA
>CAMLGD010000116.1 GCA_946479405.1 uncultured Vogesella sp. | reverse complement strand
AGGACACCGCCAGACTCCCCACAATGAGCCCAGCTTGAGACATCAAGCTGGGCTTAGGTTTACTTGGCCAGTTGCCGGTAAACGACCAGTTTTTCTGGTGACCATAGCAGAGTGGCCCCACGCCTTCCCATTCCGAACAGGACCGTGAAACACTCTAGCGCCGATGATAGTGCGGATACCCGTGTGAAAGTAGGACATTGCCAGAGCCCCTTAAAAAGCCCAGACATGCGTCTGGGCTTTTTGCATTTGTCGCGTTGCGTATGGGATGGCGGGATGGCCGATGGTATCCTCCACTTTGCTTATCACCTTGCGCTGGCCCTGTAGCCGGCATCTGCCGAGAGTATTTTCATGTCGTATCCCACTCCTGCATTTGAAGACAAAATCTGCCCGCCACAGCAATTGGAGGCGAGGTTGGCCGCATTGCCGCGCCCCATCGTGTTTACCAATGGCTGCTTCGATATCCTGCACCGCGGCCACGTGACCTACTTGGCACAGGCGCGTGCGCTAGGGGCCAGTCTGGTGCTGGGGCTGAACACCGATGCCTCGGTGAAGCGGCAGGGCAAAGGCGATGACCGCCCGATCAATAACGAGCTGAACCGGGCGGCAGTATTGGCTGCGTTGGAAAGTGTCAGCCTGGTGACCTGGTTCGACAGCGACACCCCGGCAGCACTTATCGAACTGGTACAGCCGGATGTACTGGTAAAAGGGGGCGACTGGGCGGTAGACAAGATCGTTGGTAGTGCCGAAACCCTGGCGCGTGGTGGCGAGGTGCACTCGATTCCCTTCCTGTTTGATACCTCTACCACGGCGACCATCAAGAAAATCCGTACCGTGGACGGCCAATGAACGACCTCGCATTTGCCGTGTTGCGCCAGCTGGCGGATGGGCGTTTCCATTCCGGTGAGGATATGGCGCAGGCACAGGGCTGTTCGCGCACGCTGATCTGGCAGGCGGTACACAAGCTGGAGAGCGAGTTCGGCATCAAGGTATTCAGTGTCCGTGGCCAGGGTTATCGCCTGCCACAGCCATTCGAACTGCTGGAAGTGGCACGCGTGCGCGCGGGGCTGCACGAGCATGCGGCCAACGTGTGGACGCTGGCCACCGCCGACGAGATCGACTCGTCCAATACCCAACTGATGGCACGCGCAGCACAGGGTGCGCCGCATGGCCTGGTACTGGCGGCAGAGCGGCAGACCGCTGGCCGTGGCCGGCTCGGGCGGCGCTGGCAGATGCCGCTGGGTGTCGGCCTTACCTTCTCGGTGTTATGGCGCTTCGAGCGAGGCTTGTCCGGCCTGGCCGGCCTGTCGCTGGCGGTGGGCGTGGCCATGGTGCGCGCCTTGCATAGCTTCGATGTGCCGGTGCAGCTGAAGTGGCCGAATGATGTGCTGCTGGATGGCCGCAAACTGGCGGGCATCCTGATTGAGCTGTCGGGCGATGCGCTGGGGCCGGCAGCCGTGGTGATCGGTATCGGCCTCAACATGGGGTCGCCGGGTGAGGTGGACCAGCCGGTGGCCAACTTGGCCGATGCCGGTTACAAGGTTGGCCGCAACGCCTTGCTGGCCGAACTGCTGAACCAGCTGGCCGAGGTGCTGGCCGCCTTTGACCGCGACGGCTTTGCCGCTTTCCACGCCGAATGGAGCGCTTGCGCGGCGTTTCTGCAGCAGCCGGTGCTACTGCGCTTCAGCCATGGCGAGCCGGTCGAAGGCGTGGCACTGGGGGTGGATGATCACGGTGCATTGCAGGTGGATACTGCCGGCGGCCCGCGCGTGTTCCATGTCGGTGAAGTCAGCTTGCGGGCGGCGCCATGAAGCTGCTGATCGACGCCGGCAACAGCCGGGTGAAATGGGCGCTGTGGGATGGTGCGCAGCTCGGGCCGGTGACGGCGCTGGCGCATGATGCGCTGTCGCAGTTGGCGGATGACTGGCGCGGCCTGGCGGTAACGGCGGTGTATGCGGCCAACGTGGCACACCCCCAGGTGCGGCAGCAGATCGAGCAGGCCGCGCCGCTGACAGTGCAATGGCAGCGCGCGCAGCCGGCGGCACTCGGCGTGCGCAACCATTACCGCAACGTGGCGGAACAGGGTGCCGACCGCTGGCTGGCCGTGCTGGGCGCTCGCCGCATATGTGCTGCCGATGTCGTGGTGGCCTGTGCCGGTACGGCGCTAACGGTGGAGGCCTTGACGGCGGAAGGCGACTATCTGGGCGGCCTGATCCTGCCGGGCTACCGCCTGATGCTGCAGTCACTGGCGCAGAATACCGCCAACCTGGATCGTGCGGCCGGCCAGATCTGCGACTTTCCGCAGGGCACCGAGGATGCCTTGGCATCGGGAGCCGTCTATGCCCTGTGCGGCGCCATCCTGCGCATGCAGCAGCGGCTGGCGGCGCACACCGGGCGCCAGCCACAACTGCTGCTCACTGGCGGCGATGCCGAACGATTGGCGGCAGCCCTCCCGCCGGAGGCGCGGATGGTGGATAATCTGGTGCTTTATGGCTTAGCTAGCGTGGCAGACTGCTGATGAAGTGGCTATTGGGGGCATTGCTGGTGCTCAACCTGTTCGCGGGGTTATACGCGCTGATCAAACAAAAACCGGAGCGGGACCTGAAGGCGCAGGAAGTCAATGCGGCGCAACTGAAACTGTTGCCGCCAGACTGGAAGCCGCCGCAACTGGCATCGGCCGCCGTGGCCAGCGCGCCGCTGGCGGAAACCGCGTCCGCATCGCTGGCAGAGCTGGCATCGGCGCCGGTAGTAAGCAAGCAGGCCGCGACCAAGACGGCATCGCAGCCTGCTGCCATTGCGCCGAAAACCGCCGCCAAGTCTGTGGTCGCCCCGGCCGTGATGCCGCCGCTGGCGCCAGCCAAACCGGCAGACAGCAAGCCCGCCGTACCGCTCAAACCGGCGGATGCCAAGCTGGCGACCGCCAACCTGTGCCGCAACTGGGGGCCGCTGGATCCGAAACAGCTGGAGCGGGTGCAGGGCGGTCTGCCATCATTGCAACTGGCCACCACACCGGCAGCCAGCGTGAAGGAAGAACTGCGTGGCTCTGGCCGCATCTGGGTGTTCTACCCGCCGCTGGCGACCCAGGCAGAGACGCAGACGCTGGTTTCCGAATTGCGCAGCAAGGGTTTTGATAGCTACATCGTGAAGACCGATGGCGCGTTCAAGAATCATTTGTCGCTGGGCCTGTTCAGCAAGCAGGAGGCGGCACAGGCATTGCTGCAACGTCTGAAGGAGGTCGGTTACGACAAGGCCAAGCTGGATGTCCGTGGCGAGCATACCCGCCTGACCACGTTGAATTTCAAAGCGCTGGATGATGCAGCGCTCACGCGCTTGAAGGCGCTGCAGCTGCGCTTGTTGCCCGGCATTCCGCTGCAGGAATGCCGCTAGTGTCCACCGGCAGGCCGTAATGGCCTGCCTTTTTTATTGCCGACCATGCGCCGACAGCACCTGACCCGTTTGCTGGACCAACGCGTCCGTAGCCGCAGTCTGTATCGTGAGCCGCTGACCTGGCTGTTGGGCGGCGCCATGGCGTTTATCGCCGGCGCGCTCAATGCGGGGGGCTTTCTGGCGGTGCAGCGCTACACCTCGCATGTTTCCGGGGTGGTGTCGGCAATGGCGGATAACCTAGTGCTGGGCGATGTGGGGGCAACGTTGGCCGCATTGGCCTCGCTGCTGAGCTTCATTGCCGGTGCCGCCCACGCCGCGTGGCTGATCAACTGGGCGCGGCGGCAGCGCCTGCGCAGCGGCTACGGTGTCTCGCTGATCGAAGAAGCCGCCTTGCTGCTGTTGTTTGGTCTGGCCGGCGCCGCGCTGGCCATTGCACCGGATTTCTTTGCCCCGCCCATCGTGCTGCTGCTGTGTTTCATCATGGGCATGCACAACACCATCGTCACCAAGCTGTCCGGTGGACTATTGCGCAGCACCCATATGACCGGCATCGCCACCGATATCGGCATCGAGCTGGCCAAGGCCAGCTATATCAACCGCGGTGGGGGCGGCAAGGTGCCGGAGGTGCGCGCCAACCGCGAACGGCTGCAGATCTATCTGTGGATTCTGGGCTGCTTCTTCGTCGGCGGTGTGGTGGGAGCGCTGGGCTTCAAGCATCTGGGCTACAGCTTCAGCGTGCCGTTGGCGCTGTTTCTGCTGCTGCTGGGGCTGCGCCCGTTGTGGTACGACCTGAAGCTGCGCTGGCGCTGGTGGCGCGGCCAACGCGCCGGGCGTTCCCCTACAGAAATGTCATGAATTTGCCATGGTTTTGTCATGGCTTTTTGATCTGGCTGTCATGTTGATCACTTATGGTTGGCAACGCTCAAACCAATGCTTGCCGTCCAAGGGGTCAACATGTCCGACAGCTACAAAATCAAGCACCACGGCGTCGAAGCCGCGTCCAACCAATCTGCCAATCCGCTGCTTTCCGATGTGCTGGAAGCCCGCTTTTCCCGTCGCGGCCTGCTCAAGGGTTCCAGTGCTGCCGGGCTGGCCGGCGTGCTGGCCGGCAGTTTTGCCGCGCTGGCCGAAGCGGCGCCGCTGCCATTTGCGCACAAGCTGCCGCAACTGGGCTTCAAGCCGGTGCCGTTCGGTTTTGACGACAAGGTGGTGGTGCCGGAAGGCTATGTGGCAGAGGTGCTGTACGCCTGGGGCGATCCGGTGGGTATCAAGGGCAATATGCCGGCGTTCAAGCAGGATGCGTCCAATACCGCCGCCGAGCAGGCGCTACAGGCCGGCATGCACCATGACGGCATGGCCTACTTCCCGCTGCCGCTGGGCGCCACCGGCTCCAAGCACGGCCTGATGGCCATCAACCACGAATACACCGACGACGGCCTGCTGCACGTCGGTGGCATGCAACCGTGGAACGGCGACAAGGTGAAAAAGGCGCAGGCCGCGGTTGGGGTGTCCATCATCGAGGTGGAGGCCAACGCCAAGGGCTGGCAAGTGGTGCGCCCGTCCAAGTACGCCCGCCGCATTACCGCCAATACCCCGATCGCCATCGGTGGCCCGGCACGCGGCAATGCACTGATGAAAACCGAGGCCGATCCGCAAGGCGTGGAAATCCTCGGCACCTTCCAGAACTGCGCCAGCGGTCCGACGCCGTGGGGCACCTATCTGACCTGTGAAGAAAACTTCGACGGCGTGTTCGTCAACGAATCCGGCAATCTTACCGAGCTGGAAAAGCGCTACGGCATCAGCAACAAGGACGCCGGCTATCGCTGGGCGTGGGAAGACTTCCGCTTCGACCTGCAATTGAACCCCAACGAAGCCAACCGCTTTGGCTGGGTGGTGGAAATCGATCCGTTCGACCCCAAGGCCAAGCCGGTGAAGCGCACCGCGCTCGGCCGCTTCAAGCACGAAGGCGCCACCGTCACCATCGCCCCGTCCGGCCACGCCGTGGTGTACATGGGCGATGACCAGCGCTTCGAGTACATCTACAAGTTCGTGTCGAAGAACAAGTACAACCCGAACAATCGCAAGGCCAATATGCAGTTGCTGGAAGAGGGCACGCTGTACGTGGCGCGCTTCGATGCCGACGGCAGCGGCCAGTGGCTGCCGCTGGTGCATGGCCAGCACGGCCTGACCGCCGACAAGGGCTTTGCCGATCAGGGCGATGTGGTGATCAAGGCGCGCATGGCCGCCGACATTCTCGGCGCTACCAAGATGGACCGCCCGGAATGGATCGCCGTGCACAGCCACAAGCCGGGCGAGGTGTACTGCACGCTGACCAACAACAGCGATCGCGGCAAGGACGGCAAGCCGGGCACCGATGCGGCCAACCCGCGTAACAGCAACCTGTTCGGCCACATCATCCGCTGGAACGAAAACGGTGGTGATGCCACCGCCGCCGGCTTCAAGTGGGACATCTTCGTGCTGGCCGGCCGCCCGGATGCCGCCAAGGCGGAGCATGTCGGCAATATCAAGGGCGATGCCTTCGGCAGCCCGGACGGCCTGAAATTCGACCACAACGGCGTGCTGTGGGTACAGACCGACGTGTCCACCTCCACGGTGAACATGAAGGAATACAAGGGTATGGGTAACAACCAGATGGTGGCGGTGGTGCCGGAAAGCGGCGAGTTCCGCCGCTTCCTCACCGGACCGAACGGTTGTGAAATCACCGGGCTAGCCTTCACCCCGGACAACAAGACCATGTTCGTCAACATCCAGCACCCGGGCGAGCCGGACTCCGAACGCAACGACCCGGCCAAGCCGACCGCGATCTCCAGCTGGCCGGATGGCGCCAACGCCGGCCGCCCGCGCGCCGCTACCGTGGTGGTGCGCAAGCTGGATGGTGGTGTGATCGGTAGCTAAGTCGGCTGTCTGCTGTTAAATAAGGCAACCGCCCTGCATTGCAGGGCGGTTTTGCTTTGTGCCGGCGCCAAGTGTGCTACTGCGGCTCGATCATGGGTTGTTGCGGCGCAACAAGTGGCGATTTTTGATTTATGTCAGCTGAAAAAACGGTGTAGGTTTGGCAATATCGAATACCCGTCATCGAACCGGATACGCCAGACGCACTGGTACACTTAGGACTAAAAAAATGAACTACCGCATGATTGCCGCCAGCCTGCTGCTGGCCGGAAGTACCGTGGCCTCCGCCGCGACCGTCAAATACCAGCTGGGGGCGGAAGTCTATAACGAGACCTACAAGGAAACCGTCAACAGCCAACCGTTCATGAAGGAAGAAGCCAACATGACCGGCCTGAACGGCGCCATCATCATCGCCACCAGCCCGCTGGACGAGGTGCTGCTGGAAGGTCGCTATGCGCGCGGTAACTCCGACTATACCGGGGCTGCACAACAGGGTGATCCGTATGGTTCGCTGAAGGTCAGCAGCATCAAGCGTCGCACTTGGGAGTTTGCCGCCAGCTACAAGCGACTGGTGCCGGACTGGGATGGTGTGAAGCTGGGGCTGGGTATCGGCAGCCGCTACCTGGAAGATCATCTGGACAAGACCCCCACCGGCTATCGTCGTGAAAACACGCTGGATTATGCGATCTTCAGTATGGAGCGTCCGACCCAGCTGGATGGCGGCTGGACCATGACGCCGGCGTTCAAATACAAGTATCTGCTGGACGGCCAGCAGGACTCGAAGCTGACCTCCGGCACGCTGACGCATACCCAGAACAAGGGCAGCGGCTATGACCTGAGCCTGGAATTCGCCAAGACCAGTGGCAACACCGAGTGGCTGATTACCCCGTACATGCGCACCTGGCACATCCGGGACTCCGAGGTCGTGCTGGACACTTACGAGCCGGATAACAAGACCAAGGAACTGGGCATTTCCATCGGTATGCGCTTCTAAGCGCCAGCCGCGATAGCTCAGCAGGCCCGGCATTGCCGGGCCTTTGTCATGGCAGCGGCGGGCAGCGCTGGCCGTCGGGCTGACTGCGGTCGCTGGTGGCCGGATGGCTGGCGAACCAGCTGTGCTGGCCGGCTGCCATCTCCTTGTCGGCCATCGACGCGTGTTCGATACGTTGCAGGCCGTAGCCCAGCAGGCAGGGCGACAGGCTGTGGCGGCGCAGAGTAGCGAAGGCGAAGCGGTCGGCCTCGCGCTCGTGCTCGCGGCTGTAGCTGGCGTTGGCCAGCGCCATCGGCAGCGCCAGGGTCAGACTGCTGGCATCGCCGGTAATCAGGGTGAGTGCGGTCAGTACGCCGACGCTTTCCACTGCACTGCGCAGGCCGTGGCGGGCTTCTACGTGACCGGCCTCATGCGCCAGGATGGCATCCAGCTCTTCCGGCCGTGATACCACCCGCAGCAGCTGGTCGGTAACGACGATGCTGCCGCCGGGCAGGGCGAAGGCATTGGGGCCGATGTCCGGCGCGTTACGCAGCCATACCCGATATTGGTAGCGGCTGCCGGCGGGCAGCAGCGCCATCAGCCTGGCCTGCAGCGCCTGCTGCCGCGCGGCAGGGAAGCGGCTGGGGTGGATCAGCTCCTGCTGCTGCAGCCACTGCAGGGTGTGTGCGGCCAACTGTTGCTCGCTGCTGACCGGTATCCACTGCACCAGCACTCCGGCCAGCAGCGGCAGTGCGTAGCGCCAGGCGGCCCAGCACACCGCCAGTGCCGCCAGCAGGCTACCCAGCAGTGCGCGCCAGCTCTGTTGCAGCCAGTGACTGCTACGCTCTGCCAGCGGCAGGCCGCCGAGCAGGCGGCGGATCGCCACCCGGTCCGCTACTTCCAGTGTGCTGCCGTCCGGCAGGTGCAGTATGTCGGGCAGGGTGTCGATGCCGGCATCCAGCCGTACCTCGGCCAGCAGGTAGCGGCGGCTGTCGCCGGCGCTGCTCACCACCAGCTCGTCGTCGTTGCGGCCAACGTTGGCCGCACGGGCTTGCGGGCTCTTGCCATCCCGCCACCAGGCATCGATGCTTACCATCCCAGATCCAGCTCCAGAAAATCGGCCAGCTCGTCGCCGCGGGCATCGTCCAGTTCGTTCAGCTCGGCCTGCAGGCTGGCCAGGTCGCCGGCGCCGAATAGCGCGACATGTTCCAGTTGCATGCGCAGAGTCCGGATGCGCACCCACGGCCAGGCCAGGCCCAGGCTGAACAGCAGCACCAGCGCATTGGACAGATGCAGCCACAGCATATGACTGGTGCGCAGCCAGCATTCGATACGGTGGCTGCGGCCATTCATCTCCAGCGCGGTGTGGTTCAGCAGTACCCGGTTGATGGCCATGCGGGCATAGCCCAGGCTGGCCAGCAACCAGGCGGCGCCCAGCGCACAGATGGAGACAACAATGATGTCACGCCAGTTGCGGGGGCTAAGCTGCGCATTGAAGCTGGTGGACCGGAGGATGGCAGCGCCGAGGTACCAGAGCAGGCCTCCCAGTGCCGCAAAAACAGCCAGATACAGCAGAGAGGTAAGCAGGCAGCCCAGCCCGGCCAGGTATAGGCGGTTGATACAGTTGTGCTGTTGCAATCGTGCCTGTCCCAGCGTGCAGTGCTGCAGCACAAAGCGGCGCTTGATCAGGGTGGCGCGTGGCCACAGCAGGCCAAGTGATAACGAAGTGGTCAGCCAGGCTTTGATGAACACCCAGTAGGCGCTGGCGACACGGCCGGTAAAGCGCAAGCGCATCTGGTTCCAGCTGGTATTGGCCAGGCGGAAACGCAGCGCCTGCACCGCGATCCAGGGCGCAATGGTGAAGGCGGTCAGCCCCAGTACGCCCTGCAGCGCGGGCGACCAGCTGCCGGATAGCTGCCATAGCACGAACAGCGCCAGCATCAGCAGACGGCCTTTCAGAATGGATATCGGTTTACCGTGGTAGTCGAAGCGGCCGCCGGCCAGCTGGGTGTGGCCGTAGACAAAACGCAGGCTGCGCACCTTGGCCCAGGCCGAGTAGATGCCCAGCGTCAGTACTGTCAGCACCATATTGCTCAGCCACAGCCGGCAGTAGCCGCCGGTGCTGGCGCTGAACGCGAACGGCAGGCAATCCTTGCGCTGTGGTTGTTGTGTCGTTTCGTGCATGGCGCAACCTTTCCGGGTTAAGTGTTTAATTTTCCATTACAAGCTTGCCGCCTGGCGCGCGACACGGCACACTGCGCACTCCTGCGCCGAGGGGCGCGGCAGCCTCAACCCGTCGGCTGTGCAAGATGGACGGGAATCGTCGGCCTGCGGCCAACCTGTGTCGCGACGCCTGGCCGGCGTGCTCTGTTCCGGAGCGTTTCATGACTGACATCATCAAGGGTGACGGTGCCATCCGTCGTCAAAGCCTGTACGGCTCTTCCATCGAAAACACTTATGCTGGCGTACTGTCGTTCATGCGCCGCAACTACACGCGCAATCTGGACGGCGTGGATGTGGTGGTGTCCGGCATTCCGCTGGACCTGTCCGTCACCTTCCGTTCCGGCGCGCGCCAGGGGCCGCAGGCCATCCGCGCCGCCAGCGTGCAGCTGGCCGAGCTGAAGCCGTACCCGTGGGGCTTCGATCCGTTCGACGATCTGGCGGTGATCGACTACGGCGATTGCTGGTTCGATGCGCACAACCCGCTCACCATCAAGCCGTCCATCGTCGAGCACGCCCGCACCATCCTGGCCTCCGGCGCCAAGATGCTGACCTTCGGCGGCGACCACTTCG
>CAMLGD010000115.1 GCA_946479405.1 uncultured Vogesella sp. | reverse complement strand
TGCCGTCTTAAAACCTGGCGAACACCATTTTGACCGGCGCTCCCCGTAGGGCAATTGGGTGCTTCACAACGTTGGCCGCAGCTTACAACGGGTGAATGCAGCCAACTTATCAAGGCTTGGGATCGAACCAACTTGCCCCAATCCCATTGGCGCGAGCCGGGCAAAATGGTGCGCCCCAGGTTTTAAGACGCCGATTTGTTTGAGCCGCGCGACGTTCGCGCGCGGCGAGTTCGGCGGCGCCTGGGGCGTGCCTTTTTGCCCGGGGTTTCGAGCAGCCTCGGGTCGCCTTTTCTTTGGGTACTTTCTTTTGGCGACGCAAAAGAAAGTACCCCGTTCGCCGGGCGGAACAGGCACCAAAATCATCATCCGCGCAGCGGATACAAAACCAGACGAGGTAAACGTTGGGCTTAGCTGCGCAGAGCCCAGCCTACGCGGCGCAACACAAGCTACACCGCTGGCTGGCTGCTTCGTCCCCGGCTGCACCAGCGGCTTATCCGGGCTACGAGCTACGTGCCGCCCGCAGCGAGGCAGGCGCCCTACTCCCCCTGCCGGTTGGCCGCGCGGTAGTCGCTGGGGCTGAGCCCGGTATCGCGCAGGAAAAAGCGCGAAAAGTACGCCGGGTCCTTGAAACCCAGGTGGTAGGCGATCTCGTTGATCGACGATGCCGAGAAGATCAGCAGCCGCTTGGCTTCCTGCAGCAGGCGGTCGTGCACCAGCCGCTTGGACGGCAGGTCGGCTAGGCGGCGGCAGATGTCGTTGAGCCGCGCCTCGGTAACGCCGATGTGCTCGGCGTAGCGCCACAGCGCCCAGTGCTCGCGGTAGTGCTGTTCGATCAGCGCGTTGAAGCGGTGGTAGATGTGCAGGTCTTCGCGGCGGAAGTGCAGGTTGCGCCCGGCCTGGCTGGACAGGCGCAGCAGGCTGACCAGCAGCAGCTGGGTGATGCCGTGCAGCGCCAGCTCGCGGCCGGCGCCATCGGCCATGTACTCCTCGCCCAGCAGGTCGAACAGCTGCGGCAGGCGCTCGGCTTCGCGCGCCAGCGCCGCCGGCACCTTGCCCAGCTCCACGCAGAACGGCGTCATCAGCCGCGCTTCGGTTTCGTGGCGCGGCAGGCCGGCCAGCAGCTGCCACACCAGCTCCTGGCGCACGGTAAGCACGTGGCCGTCGGCATCCTCCCCGGTGATGAAGGCATGCGGCACGGTGGGCGGGGTGAGGAAGAACAGCGGTGCATCGGCAATGTATTGCTGCTCCTCCAGGTACAGGCGGATCTGCCCGCTGGCCAGGTAGTGCACCTGGAAGAAGCGGTCGTGGCGGTGCACCGGCATGTTGCGGCCGAAGAATTCCGCCAGCTTGCCAAAGCGCTCGTAGGACACCTCGGCGGCGGCATAGCGGCTGTCGTACTGCTTGCCGATGTCGATATTCGGTATCGGCGTGCGCTCGCGGCCCATGGCTAGGCCTGCGGCAGGATGGCGGCGAGGCCGGCCTCGGCACAGGCAATGTCCTGTGCCTCGCTGGCGCCGGAGATGCCAATCGCCCCGATGCGCTGGCCATCCAGCACGATGGGCAGGCCGCCGCCAATGCCGACAAAACGCGGCCGGCCGTACAGCCCGGCGCGCACCGCCTCGCTGCGTTCAGCCAGCCGCGCATCCCAGGCGGCGGTGGCCAGGCCGAAGCTCACCGCGGTGTAGGCCTTGTCCATGGCGATGTCCACCGAATGCAGCGGCGCGCCTTCGCAGCGCAGGAAGGCCATCAGCACACCGCTGTGATCCAGCACCGCGACATTGATCGCCACGCCCAGCTGGCGGCCATGCGCCAGGGCGGCCTCGGCGGCCCGCAGCGCGGCGGCGGTGGTGATGGATTGGCAACTGTGGGCGAGTTGCTGCATGTCTGTCTCCTTTTTGCGATGTGCCCTTTTGACCATGCCGCGGCTGGCGGCAAAAGTGCCAGCACCGGCACGGTGTGTGGCTTGAATCGCTGCTACGGCGGGAACTGCCGGCCATGGAAAGTACCGTTTTCCCGCCGGAAAGTACACGTCGCTTGCCGGCATAGTGGCAGCCATGTGACACGGCGCGGGGCACGCGGTGTTGACAGTTCCGTCAGCCGCGCCGTATAAATTTAACATGTTAACTAAATCGCTGCAGCAGCCGGCCAGGTTGGCCGCAAGCCTGCGCAGCACTGAGTAGAGGAGCAAACATGACGCGAGGACGCATTCTGCTGAACCGGCAGGCGCGCGGCGTGACGCTGCAGGCGGATGGTTCGCTGCTGCTGGACAACGGCAACCCGCTGCTGGACGAGCCGCAATGGCTGCCGCCGGTGGCCGGCACGGTTTATGGCGCGGCGCTCAACCACCGCTCGCTGACCGAGTCGCTGGCCGCCGCCTTCGAGGACGCGCCATACAAGGCCGCGCCCAAGGCGCCGGTGCTGTTCATCAAGACCAGCAACACCCACATCGGCCACGGTGCGGCGATTCCCTTTCCCGCCGGCGTGGCACGCATCCAGGCCGGCGGTGCGCTGGGCGTGGTGATCGGCAAGCAGGCGCGCAAGGTGTCCGCCGCCGAGGCGCTGCAGTACGTGGACGGCTACACCGTGGTGAACGAGGTGAGCCTGCCGGAAGAAAGCTTCTACCGCCCGGCGGTCAAGGCCAAATGCCGCGACGGCTTCTGCCCCATCGGCCCGTGGGTTGTGCCGGCCGATGGCATCGACCCCGCCGCGCTGGTGGTGGAAACCCATGTCAACGGCCAGCTGCGCGAAACCAGCCGCTGTGCCGACCTGCTGCGCAGCGTGCCGCAACTGATTGCCGATGTGTCCGCGTTCATGACCCTGCAACCGGGTGACCTGCTGATTGCCGGCACCCCGCTGCGCAGCGTGGACCTGCAGCCGGGCGACGTGGTGAGCATTGCCATTGCCGGCATCGGTCACCTGGAAAACCCCGTGCTTGCCGAGGAGGCCGCCCGATGAAACACGCCCGCATCCGCTACCAAGGCGACATCCACCACGTGCTGGTGAACGATGACCACAGCGTGACCGTAGCCGGCCAAAGGTTGGCCGCAGAGCAGGTGGAATGGCTGCCGCCGGCACAGGGCACCGTGTTCGCGCTGGGGCTGAACTACGCCGACCACGCCGCCGAGCTGGCGTTCAAGGCTCCCACCGAGCCGCTGGTATTCCTCAAGTCGCCGTCCACCCTCACCGGCCACAACGCGGTGTCAGTACGCCCGGACAACGTCGCCTACATGCACTACGAGTGCGAGCTGGTGGTGATCATCGGCAAGACCGCACGCAATGTCAGCCGCGAACAGGCCATGGACTACGTGGCCGGTTACAGCGTGTGCAACGACTACGCGGTGCGCGACTTCCTGGAGAACTACTACCGCCCCAACCTGCGGGTGAAGAACCGCGACACGCTGACCCCGATCGGCCCGTGGTGGGTGGACAAGGCCGACGTGGCCGACCCGGCCAATCTGACGCTGCGCACCTGGGTGAACGGCAAGCTTACCCAGCAGGGCAACACCAGCGACATGGTGTTCGACATCCCCTGCCTGATCGAGTACCTGAGCAGCTTCATGACGCTGTCGCCGGGCGACATGATCGCCACCGGCACGCCGGAAGGCCTGGCCGACGTGGTGCCGGGCGACGAGGTGGTGGTGGAAGTGGAAGGCGTGGGCCGCCTGGTTAATCGCATCGTCAGCGAAGCGCAGTACGAGGCTAGCCTGGGCTGAGTTGGCCGCAGACACGAAACACAGATTCATCGCTGCGGCAGCGCCGCACAGCAAAGGAAACCCATCATGATCAAGCACTGGATTAACGGCCGCGAAGTCGAAAGCCGCGACACCTTCACCAACTACAACCCGGCCACCGGCGAAGCCATCGGCGAAGTCGCCAGCGGCGGTGCCGACGAGATCAACGCCGCGGTGGCTGCCGCCAAGGCTGCGTTTCCGAAGTGGGCCAACACCCCGGCCAAGGAGCGCGCACGGCTGATGCGCAAACTGGGCGAGCTGATCGACCAGAACGTGCCGCAGCTGGCCGAGCTGGAAACCATGGACACCGGCCTGCCCATCCACCAGACCAAGAACGTGCTGATTCCGCGCGCCTCGCACAACTTCGACTTCTTCGCCGAAGTGTGCACCCGCATGGACGGCCACACCTACCCGGTGGACGACAGCATGCTCAACTACACGCTGTACCAGCCGGTAGGCGTGTGTGGCTTGGTGTCGCCGTGGAACGTGCCGTTCATGACCGCCACCTGGAAAACCGCGCCCTGCCTGGCGCTGGGCAACACCGCGGTGCTGAAGATGTCCGAGCTGTCGCCGCTGACCGCCAACGAGCTGGGCCGCCTGGCGATGGAAGCCGGTATTCCGGAGGGTGTGTTCAACGTGGTGCAGGGCTACGGCGCCAACGCCGGCGACGCGCTGGTGCGCCACCCGGACGTGCGCGCAGTGTCCTTCACTGGCGGCACCGCCACCGGTCGCCGCATCATGCAGAGCGCCGGCATCAAGAAATACTCGATGGAACTGGGCGGCAAGAGCCCGGTGCTGATCTTCAACGATGCCGACCTGGAACGCGCGCTGGACGCCGCGCTGTTCACCATCTTCTCGCTCAACGGTGAACGCTGCACCGCCGGCAGCCGCATCTTCATCCAGGAAGGCGTTTACGACCAGTTCGTGGCCGAGTTCGCCCGCCGTGCGAAAAACCTGATCGTCGGTGACCCGCAGGATGCCAAGACCCAGGTTGGCTCCATGATCACCAAGGCGCACTACGACAAGGTGACCGGCTACATCCGCATCGGCATGGAAGAAGGCGCCAACCTGCTGGCCGGCGGCCTGGAGCGCCCGGCCAACCTGCCGGCGCACCTGCAGCACGGCAACTTCATCCAGCCGACAGTGTTTGCCGACGTGGACAACCGCATGCGCATCGCGCAGGAAGAAATCTTCGGCCCGGTGGTGTGTCTGCTGAAATTCAAGGACGAGGCCGAGGCGCTGCGTCTGGCCAATGATGTGGAATACGGCCTGGCGTCCTATATCTGGACCCAGGACATCGGCAAGGCGCATCGCCTGGCACGCGGCATCGAGGCCGGCATGGTGTTCATCAACAGCCAGAACGTGCGCGACCTGCGCCAGCCGTTCGGCGGGGTGAAGGCCTCCGGCACCGGCCGCGAAGGCGGCGCCTACAGCTTCGAGGTGTTCACCGAAATCAAGAACGTGTGCGTGTCGATGGGCAGTCACCACATCCCGCGCTGGGGTATCTAAACCGTTGCGGCCAACCTTGAAGGTTGGCCGCACGCAGCTGGGCGCCTCGAAAACCCGTATTTCTAAGCGAGACAAGGTGCGAATAAAAAATTCCGACGCAGCATATGGTTGATATGTAAGGAGGAATTTTTTATGAGCAACGCAGTATCGCGACGAAAGCCGGGGTTTTTCGGGGAGTCCAGCAAAAACCACCCCACCGCCACCGTAAACAAAATCGAGGAGACAACCATGGGCAAACTTGCGCTTGCCGCCAAGATCACCCACGTACCATCGATGTACTTGTCCGAGCTGGACGGCCCGCACAAGGGCTGCCGCCAGGCGGCCATCGACGGCCACAAGGAGATTGGCCGCCGCTGCCGCGAGCTGGGCGTGGACACCATCGTGGTGTTCGACACCCACTGGCTGGTGAATTCCGGCTACCACATCAACTCCGCGCCGCACTTCGAAGGTGTCTACACCAGCAACGAGCTGCCGCACTTCATCAAGAACATGCCGTACGAGTACCACGGCAACCCGCAGCTGGGCCGCCTGCTGGCCGAAGCCGCCACCGCCGCCGGCGTGCACACCCGCGCCCACGACGCCACCACCCTGGCGCTGGAGTACGGCACGCTGGTGCCGATGCGCTATATGAACGCCGACCAGCACTTCAAGGTGGTGTCGGTATCGGCGCTGTGCACCGTGCACAACCTGCAGGACAGCGCCACGCTGGGCGCCGCCTTCCGCCGCGCCATCGAGGAGCAGTATGACGGCACCGTGGCCATCTTCGCCAGCGGTTCGCTGTCGCACCGCTTCGCGCAGAACGGCGTGGCCGAGCAGTACCTGCACAAGGTGTGGAGCCCGTTCCTGGAAACCATGGACCACGAGGTGGTGGACATGTGGCAGCGCGGCGACTGGAAGACCTTCTGCGCCATGCTGCCGGAGTACGCCGACAAGTGTCATGGCGAAGGCTTCATGCACGACACCGCCATGCTGCTGGGCGCGCTGGGCTGGGACGAATACACCGGCAAGGCCGAGGTGGTGACGCCGTATTTCGGCAGCTCCGGCACCGGCCAGATCAACGTGATTCTTCCTGTCTGATAGCGATCTGCCGCGCGCCGGCAACAGGGCGGTAACACCTGTTTCACCCAGCCCCTCACTGGCGCGCGCAATCGTCACTGGATAGGGCGCCTCGAAAAACCCTGGTTTCTAAGCGAGACAAGGCGCGAACGAAAAATTTCGACGCAGCATATGTTTGATATGTAAGGAGAAATTTTTCGTGAGCAACGCAGTATCGCAACGAAAGCGGGAGTTTTTCGAGGTGCCCGATAGCAACACAACGTTGGCCGCATCTTACCTGCGGCCAACCCTTGGAGCCCGTCATGCCGCACTTCATTCTGGAATGTACCGACAACATCCGCGAGCAGGCCGACCTGCCCGGCCTGTTCGAAAAGGCGCACGCCTTCCTGATCGGCACCGGCCTGTACCCGGTGGCCGGCATCCGCAGCCGCGTGCACTGGCTGGATACCTGGCGCATGGCCGACGGCGCCGCCGATTACGCCTTCGTGCACATGTCGCTGAAGATCGGCCACGGCCGCAGCTTCGAGGAGCGCGAACACACCGCGCAGGGGCTGTTCGAGATCATCAAGGCGCACTTCCAGCCACTGTTCGACAGCCGCTACCTGGCGCTGACGTTCGAGCTGAGCGAGATGCCGCAGCAGCTGAGCTACAAGCATAACAACGTGCACCAGCGCTTCAAATGAGTAGGTTCATGACTCGGATACAACTGCCATGAGCCCGCACCACTCCGCCCTGCCCCACGGCCGCCTGATCTGGCTGCTGGGTGCGCTGGTCGCCTTCGGCCCGCTGTCGATCGACATGTATTTGCCGGCGCTGCCCGCCATCGCCGCCAGCCTGGCCGCGCCGGTGGGGCTGGTGCAGCTCACCATCGGCGGTTTCCTGGCCGGTTTCTGCCTGGGCATGCTGCTGTACGGCCCGCTGTCCGACCGCTACGGCCGCCGCCCGCTGCTGCTGGCCGGCATCGCGCTATACCTGCTGGCCAGCCTGGCCTGCAGCCTCGCGCAATCCGCCGAACAGCTGATCGCGCTGCGCGTGCTGCAGGCGGTGGGCGGCGGTGCCGGCAGCGTGCTGGGGCGGGCGATGGTGCGCGACCTGTTCGCGCTGGAGCGCGCGCCGCAAGTGCTGTCGCTGCTGCACCTGGTGACCATGATCGCGCCGCTGCTGGCGCCGCTGCTGGGCGGCTGGCTGCTGCTGGCCGCCGGCTGGCGCGCGCTGTTCCTGGCGCTGGCGCTGTTCGGCGCCGCCATCCTGGCGCTGGTGCTCTGGCGGCTACCGGAAACCCACCCGCCGGAGCGGCGTGCCGGCGTCAGCCTGGGCGCGGCATTCCGCAGCTACGGCACGGTGCTGGGCGATGTGCCGTCGCTGGGCTACCTGCTGGCGCTGGGGCTCACCTTTGGCGCCATGTTCGCCTACATCACCGGCTCGCCCTTCGTCTACATCGACTACTTCGGCGTGGCGCCACAGCACTATGGCTGGCTGTTCGG
The DNA here is from genome assembly GCA_946479405.1 of uncultured Vogesella sp. The sequence goes on along the minus strand of CAMLGD010000115.1, from coordinate 2,367 downwards.
CCTCAACATCGCCGCCGTCATCGTGCTGACACTGCTGAACAAGCGCCTGGCGCAGCGCCACGCCGCGGACACCCTGCTGCAGTGGCAGACCGCCGCGGTGGCGCTGGCCGGCATCGCGCTGTGGCTGGCCGGTGCCGGCTCGCTGCCGGCGGTGGTGCTGCCACTGCTGCTCAGCGTCGGCCTTACCGGTTCCATCGGCCCCAACTGCATGGCGCGGCTGCTGCAGCGCCATGCCGGGCGCGCCGGCGCCGCCATGGCGCTGGCTGCCAGCGGCCAGTTCGCGCTGGGCATGCTGGCCAGCGCGCTGGTGGCCTGGCTGCACGACGGCAGCCCGCGCGCCATGTGCCTGGTGATTGCGCTGTGCGGCAGCGGCGCCTGGCTGGGCCTGCAACTCACCCGCCTGCCCGCCGCGCGGCAGCAGGCCACGTCCTCACCCTCTTGAGCACCCCACCATGAATCCGACTTCCCTGCTGAATGACCCCGCCCTGCTGCAGACCCGCGCCTATATCGATGGCCAGTGGGTGGCGGGCGAGGCTGCGGCCAACTTTGCCGTGCATAACCCGGCCAGCGGCGACACCCTCGCCGAGGTGGCATCCTGCGGCGCCGCCGATACCCGTCGCGCCATCGAGGCTGCCGAGGCGGCGCTGCCGGCCTGGCGCGCGCTGCCGGCCAAGAGCCGCTCGCAGATACTGCGCCGCTGGTTCGAGCTGCTGCTGCAGCACCAGGAAGACCTGGCGCAGATCCTGAGCCTGGAACAGGGCAAGCCGCTGCCGGAAAGCCGTGGCGAGATCGCCTACGGCGCCAGCTTCATCGAATGGTTTGCCGAGGAGGCCAAGCGCGCCTACGGCGACGTGATTCCCAGCCCGTTCGGCGACCGCCGGCTGGTGACCATCAAGCAGCCCATCGGCGTGGTGGCCGCCATCACGCCGTGGAATTTCCCCAATGCCATGATCACCCGCAAGGTGGGCCCGGCACTGGCCGCCGGCTGCACCGTGGTGGTGAAGCCGGCCGCCGAGACGCCGCTGTCGGCGCTGGCGCTGGCGGTGCTGGCCGAGCGCGCCGGCGTGCCGCGTGGCGTGCTCAATATCGTTACCGGCGAGCGCGCCAGCGAGATCGGCGGCGAGCTTACCCGCCACCCGGCGGTGCGCAAGCTGTCGTTCACCGGCTCCACCCGCATCGGCAAGCTGCTGATGGAACAGTGCGCCGGCACGGTGAAGAAACTGGGGCTGGAGCTGGGTGGCAATGCGCCGTTCATCGTGTTCGACGACGCCGACCTGGACGCCGCGGTGCAGGGCGCGCTGGCCAGCAAGTTCCGCAATACCGGCCAGACCTGCGTGTGCGCCAACCGCCTCCTGGTGCAGGACGGCGTGTACGACGCCTTTGCCGACAAACTGGCCGCCGCGGTGCGCAAGATGCAGGTGGGCGCCGCGCACAGCGGCGAGGTGCAGCAAGGCCCGCTGATCAACGAGAAAGCGGTGGCCAAGGTGGCCGAGCACGTGGCCGACGCGGTAAGCCAGGGCGCCAAGGTGCTCACCGGCGGCGCGCCGCACCCGCTGGGCGGCAACTTCTACCAGCCCACGGTGCTCACCGAAGTCAGCGAACACATGCTGGTGGCGCACGAGGAAACCTTCGGCCCGCTGGCGCCGCTGTTCCGTTTTCATGACGAGGCCGAGGCGATTCGCCTCGCCAACGCCACCGAGTTCGGCCTGGCCGCCTATTTCTACAGCCGCGATGTTGGCCGCATCTGGCGCGTGGCCGAGGCCATCGAGGCCGGCATGGTGGGCATCAACGAAGGGCTGATCTCCACCGAGGTGGCGCCGTTCGGCGGCATCAAGCAATCCGGCCTGGGCCGTGAAGGCTCCAAGTACGGCCTGGAGGACTTCATGGAAGTGAAATACCTGTGCTTTGGTGGCCTGGGCAGCTGATCAGCCAGCCACACAACATCCCCATATCGCCGCCCGCCGCTCACCGTGGCAGGTGGCCACACAGCAACACGAGGAGAGACACCATGCTCAGCCGAGACATAATCGAACAGACCGCCCGCCGCCTGCATCAGGCCGAGCAGGAGCGCCAGCAGATCCGCCAGATTTCGCTGGATTACCCGGACATCACCATCGAGGACGCCTACGCCATCCAGCGCACTTGGGTGGACATGAAACTGGCCGAAGGCCGGGTGGTGAAGGGTCACAAGATCGGCCTCACCTCGCGCGCCATGCAGATGTCGTCGCAGATCGACGAGCCGGACTACGGCACGCTGCTGGATGACATGTTCTTTGCCGATGGCTCCGACATCCCCACCAGCCGCTTCATCGTGCCGCGGGTGGAAGTGGAGCTGGCCTTCATCCTGGGCAAGCCGCTGAAGGGCCC
>CAMLGD010000114.1 GCA_946479405.1 uncultured Vogesella sp. | reverse complement strand
ACTCGGCGCACAACATGTCTCGGTATCGACGGCAGAACCGTTCGCCACCACCGCGCACGTGCCACACGCGATCCGGCTGGCACTTGGCTCCACTGAGCCTGACGTGCTACAGGAGGCATTGCAAACAGTGAAGCAGGTCATCGATTACTACACCTATTGAACGCAATCCGGGACTGCAAGCGCGACCGGTAGCGCTTGCCAGGACACGAAATGTCACGAGTGGCAATAAAAAAAGCGCCAATAGGCGCTTTTCATCTGTGACACACACGGCAACATCACACCACCGCATCAGCCATTTTTTCACCCAGCCGTACCGGACGTACCGGCGCCCACTCGGCGTTGAACTTCACCGTTTGCTGCGGAAACAGCAGCACGACGGTTGAGCCCAGCAGGAAGCGCCCCATCTCCTCGCCCTTGCGTAGCTGGATGGCACCATCGTCATAACGCCATTCACGGACATCGCCACTACGCGGCGGATTGACGACGCCATGCCATACGGTTGCCATGCTGCCAACGATGGTGGCCCCTACCAGCACCAGCACCATCGGGCCATGCGGGGTAGCGAATTCGCACACTACCCGCTCATTGCGAGCAAACAAGCCGGGCACGCCACGGGCAGTGGTCGGATTGACCGAGAACAGCTCGCCCGGCACATAGATCATGCGCTTGAGGGTGCCATCACACGGCATGTGGATACGGTGGTAATCGCGTGGGCTGAGATAGATGGTGGCGAAATGTCCATTGGCAAACGCCGCCGCCAATTGGCTGTCGCCACCGACCAGCGCGGTAGTGGAATAGTGATGGCCCTTGGCCTGAAACAGCTGATCCTGCTTGATGGCGCCAAACTGACTGATGGCCCCATCCACCGGGCAGATGAACGGCACCGCCGCCAGCGGACGCGCCCCCGGCTTCAAGGCGCGAGTAAAGAACTCGTTGAACGAGGCGTAACTGGCCGGATCCGGGTTGGCCGCTTCCGCCATATTGACGTTATAACGCTGGATAAAACGGCGAATCAGCGCCGTAGTGGCACCGCCACCCTTGGCATTGGCAATGCTGCCGGCAAAGCGGGTCAACGCCTGTTTGGGCAACAAGTACTGCGGCAATACGGCCAAGCGGTCACGCACAATTCATCCCTCGTCAAAAGCAGCCGGGCATTATAGCGGCAGCCCGACTGTGGCGACCAGCATTCTTGCCGCACTTCTTGCGCGAGCCACCGAGAAAGCATGGGGTTTCTGCCATATTTGGCGTAGAAAAGCGTCGAAAAATATTACTGGCAATACCTGTCATCTCACACAGACGCAGCGAGAAAATCATTTATCCGGCCAGCCAATACAAAACACACCAAGTAATTATTCCAAGGCAAAAAATAAACAAGGCCATGCAAAACATTACACGCCTGCAAACAAGGGATAACACGCAATAACAGTAGCTGGTTGTTGCCCTACGCACTTCACCTGCCACCCCTTTTCATGAAAAACAGCAATAAGCGGCACTGGTGCGGGCTAAAACCAGTATGCCACCAATAAACCACGGCACAGCGGCCACACAATACTGCCGTGACTGACAATAGCCATCGCCTGCCACTGCCATTCTAAAAATATCTAACCAGACACCTGACTACATGCGGCCAACGTTGGCGTAACTCCCCATGTCCACGCCAGCAACCGCTACATGCTGGCGGTCCCTGAATGCAACAAGCGGCATGTCCAACAGGAACATGCCGCTTGCAAGCACGAAAAATATCACTCAAGCCGCCAGAATCACCCGGTTGCGTCCTAAATGTTTGGCCTCATACAAGGCGGCGTCAGCGCGACGCAGCCAGTGGTCGACATCGCTATCATCATGGTGCGCCATGGCCACACCGATACTGATGGTCAGCTGCACAGACGCCTCGCCCTCGCTGATCAGCGCTGCCTCCACCCGCTGGCGCACCCGCTCCGCCACTTCCAACGCCGTTTCACACTCGCAGCGGCGCAATAACAGCACAAACTCCTCGCCACCAAAACGACCGGCCAGATCACTGCTGCGCACCTCGCGCCGCAGCAGTGCGGCCACCATGCGGATGGCCTTGTCGCCGGCCATATGCCCATGCTTGTCATTGATGTGTTTGAACAGGTCGATGTCCAGCATCAGCAGTGCCGCCCTCTCGCCTCGCAGCCGGCTGTTGTGCCAACACTCAGCCAGCGCCTGATTGGTGCTCTGGCGATTGGCAAGACCCGTCAGGCCGTCGGTGCGAGCCTGCTCTGCCAGCTCGGCATTGGCGCGACCCAGCTGTTCCAGCAGCAGGTTGTTGGTGCGATGCCAGTGCAGAAACATCTGGTAGCCGAACATGCCCATGAATACCGAGACAAAGGCGATCACCCAGAAAAACGCCCAGATCATGGCGGACAGCCGATCCGCCGCAAAACTGAGCTTGGCAACCGACTGGCTATGCATTTCGGCCTGCACGCTCTCGGTCCCCAGCCAGATAGTGGTCAGCGCGTAGATCAGCACACCGATGATCAGCGCACCCATCAGCTGCAGCACCAGTTTGCGCGACTCGGTAGGCTGAATCGACAACAACTGCTGATGCGCCGCCAGCCAAACCTCCACCCGTGGCCAGGTCAGCGCCAGCAGCGGCGCCACCAGCAGGGCATTCTGCAAAAAGTTACCCAGCCACCAGCCTTGCCAGATGGCAAACAATGCCACCTGATCCACCCGGTTGGTGTAGCACCACACCAGCGCGGCAGCGGAGCTGAACATGCTGCCTACAAATGCCATCTGCAGGAAAAATACCAGCGCACGCCAGGAAAACAGCGAGCATGGCATGGCAATGGCGCGGTAGCCGAGCACCATCACCCCCAGCCCGATGGGATTGCCACAGGCAAATAGCAGCGCCCAATACCAGGGCATGCCGGCGTATAGCGCCAGGGTCAGCGTGGACAGGTAGGCAGGCAGCGCACCCCAGCCCCAGCCAAAGCACAGCGCCCACCAGGTGCAGATCAGTAGCGGCGGATACACGGTAACGTACAGTACCGCACCACCAAAAGGTACCTCCAGCCCGGACCAGGCATAGATCACCGATGCCAGTCCCAGCGCAATGCTGAGCAGGGTGGACAACAGCCAGGCAGTGAAAAACGTGCTCTTGTGCGTGGTCGTACCGTTGCGCCATAAGCGTCGAAAGCTGACGCTATGGTATGCGTCAGCCATCTTCATGGCGGCAGAATGCGGCAGATCGGCACACAGAGTCATGGCATGATTTCGAAATGGTGAGCAGATGCAGGCGGGAAACCCACCATGCAGATTGCAATCAATGGATTAACCCTATCAGTAAACCCTATCACTATTAAGTTAAAACGTGTCCAGTTTCAAAAAAAGTTTAATGTCATGACATGCCACGCACAAATCAGTCGTCCTACACTTGGCGACACAGTGGCAGCAGCTGGTCCCGAACACCCACAGCGCCCCGCAGCGGGAGCGACAACACCATACCGAGCAAGCACCGCGGCAACCACGACGCGCGCACCGCGCCAGAGCCCGCTATTGCCACGCTAAAAAGGAGAGAGACACTACATGACCACCCTGCAACGCTGCGGCTGGTGCGGCGACGACCCGCAATACATTGCCTATCACGACGAGGAATGGGGCCGCCCGGTACACGACGATCGTAAGCTGTTCGAAATGCTGATTCTGGAAGGCGCCCAGGCTGGGCTGTCGTGGATAACCATTCTGCGCAAGCGTGACAACTATCGCCGGCTGTTCCACGGTTTTGACCCGGCCCAAGTCGCCGCCATGAGCACGGATGACGTGGAACGGCTGCTGCTGGAGCCTGGCATCGTGCGCAACCGGCTGAAGGTGAACAGCGCCATCCGCAATGCACGCGTGTTTCTAGCCATGCAGCAGCAGTACGGCAGCTTTGCCCACTGGCTGTGGAGCCACGTCGACGGCCAACCGGTAGTCAATCACTGGGCCAGCCTGGCCGAATGCCCGGCCAGTACGCCGCTGTCGGATAACATCAGCAAGGCACTGAAACAGCACGGCATGAATTTTGTCGGCAGCACCGTGATCTACGCCTTCCTGCAGGCTACCGGCGTGGTCAACGACCATCTGCTGAGCTGCCCCAACCATCCGCGGCATCACGGAGCCAGCTAGCACGGGCCGGTCGCAACAAAGTTGGCCGCACGTCCGCAGACTGCGGCCAACCTTTTGTGCCATGGCGTCGGATCAGGCCAGTTCCAGCAGATGCACATCCAGTGCGCCGTTGTCGTCGGCCACTTCCTGGCCAAACTCCATGATGGTGTCGTCATCCGGATCGCTATGCCAGTTCACGGTCACGTAGTTGCCGGCCACGGCAGCAGCATTCAGGCGTTCAAAGATGGCCAGGATGGCCTTGGTACTGGCACTGTTGAAGTAGGCCAGCTGTACGTCAAAGGTGATCTGGGTCTGATTCAGCGCGGCCAGGTAGCCATGCAGCGCATGCATGATCGGCTCGAAGAACACCGCCGCGTTTTCCGGATAGCACTCGCCTTTCAGCGACAGCCGGTGGTTGGCAAAGTCGAAGTTCACTTCCGGGCTGTAGCTGCTGGCAGCAAGAAAAATGTTTTGCATGATCAGATAGTGGCTTTCAGATAGAACATGGTGGTGGGGCTGTGCGGGCCGTGCTCGTCGACAAAATCGAACTCCACCGGGCCGCTGGCATCGCGCGCCACGGTGAGGAAGCCCAGGCCGGCCCCCTTGCTCTCGGCGTCGTTGTCGGCGCGCAGCTTCTGTTTGTACAGCTGCTTGATGTCGTCGTTGTTCATGCCCAGCAGCGGCGCCAGCTTGTCGCGGATGCGGTGCGACTGGTTGCGGTCTACCGGGTTGGCGCACACCACGTAGAACTGCCCGTGGTGTTCGCCCACCCACAGCGCACCGCGGCGAATCTCCTGGTCATCGCTTTCCGAGGCGGTCAGGTGCTCGGCGGAGTAATGCACCACGTTCTGCGCCATCTCGATAAACACCGAGAACAGCTTGCGGCGCTGCACATTGCTGGCGTCAGTCTGGTTCAGCCGCAGTCGCAGCGCGTCGGCCATGGCGGTGACGATGGCTTGCGAAAAATAGCCGGTGTAGAAGAAGACCACGCTCTCGTCGCGGGCCAGGTTCTGGAAACGGTAGAAAGCATCCAGGCTCATGCGTGCTGCTCCGTAAAATGCATGCCGAACAGACTGACGTCGTCGCGGCGGCTGTTTTCACCCTGCCAATGGTGGAAGGCATCCAGCAGCGCCTGGCGCTGTACTGCCATCGGCTTGTGGGCGTGTTTGAGAATCTGTTCCTTGAAGCGCTTCTTGCCGAAGCAGATGCGCTTGGGGCCACCGATCTGGTCGATGATGCCGTCGGTGCTGATGTACAGCCGGCTGCCCGGCTTCAGCTTCACGCGGCGGTTGTCCCACTGGTAATCCAGCGGCGTGGACACATAGCCGACGCCTTTCTTGTTGCCGTCGATCACCGTCACCTCGTCGCCGCCCTTGGGCAGCACGAAGATCGGCGTCTTGGCACCGGCAAAGGTCAGCGTGTGGCTGGCGTTGTCGTACCAGCAGAAGGCGCAGTCCATGCCGTCGTCGGAGCGCACCTCGATGTTCTCGCCCGGCTGGCGCTCGTCGTCCGACAGCTGTCCCAGCGATTCCTTCACCTGGCGGTTGATGTGCGACAGCAGCGCCGCCGGGTTGTGCAGATCGTAGGTGCCCAGTACCTGCTTCAGCGCCGAGGCCATGATCAGCGTCATGAACGCACCGGGCACGCCGTGGCCGGTGCAGTCGATCACCGCCACGAAGAAGCCGTCGTCGCGCTTCACAAAGTAGTAGTAGTCGCCCCCCACCACATCGCGCGGCTCCCACGCCATGAAGTAGTCATCCAGGCAGGCGGCCATGTCGCGGCGCGAGCTCTGCAGGAACGATTGCTGGATCACCGACGCGTAGTTGATGCTGTCCATCATCTGCTGATGCTTCTGCGCCTGCTGGTCAGCCAGCGCCTGCACCAGCGACACGCCCAGCCCGACGCCGGCGTAGTCGCCATCCACCGTCACCAGAAAGCCGTCGGACAACACCTTGTCGCCGCGCGACAGCGCCAGATAGGACAGTTCGGTCAGCGGCAGGTGGTAATCCACCACCAGCGGGTTGGCATCCATGAACGCGGTGCACGGCTTGCGGCCGAAGATCTCGCGGTGGAACGGCCGCGCCAGCATGCTCATGAAGTGGTTGCGGTTGATGATGCCCAGCGGCGCCCCATCGCGCACCACCGGCAGGTTGGACAGCTCCGGCTGGCTGCTGAACAGCTCCAGCACCTGATAATTGCTGCTCTCCGGCGTTACCACCGGCGGGCTTTGCAACAGATGACCGGCTACCTGGGTTACGGCAGACAGCGCGGCACGATCGCTATGCATGGTGAATTCCTGCGTCAACTAACAATGCCGGCAGTGTAGGCAGCCAGCATTACTGTCCAGTGACGGTAATTTGAAATCGCTGTTAAACAAAAACCAACGAATCAGCCGTCATTAATAAACGCCAGCCTGCAATCGTGTATCGCCAAAGGCATAAAGCCACTACTGGTATCCGCGGGCTGATTTATAGTCACGGCATGCCATTTGCCTGCCATCACACCATGCACCGCTACGCCCTGTTGCCCCTGCTGCTTGCCATCGTGCCCGCCACCCATGCGGCCAACTGTGGCGGCTTACCCGCACTGAATGCCCCCACCGCGCGCGGACTATGTGCCGGCATCGTCGCCGATGGCCTGATCCAGCCACGCGGCATCGCTCTGCTGGCAGACGGCAGCGTGCTGGTCAGCGAAATGGTGCGCTGGGATGCTCCCGTCGGACGGCTGCTGCGCTTCATCCCCCAGGGCGGCGGCTGGCAGCGGCAGACACTGCTGCGCAAGCTGGATCGCCCGCACAGCGTGGCGCAGCTGGCGGATGGCAGCATCCTGCTGGGCGAGGTTGGCCGCATCAGCCGCTTCACACTGGACAAGCCGGCACAGCGCCAGACGCTAGCCACCCTGCCCGCCCGCCAGCGCCACCCGCTGACCACCTTCACCCTGGCCGGCGACAGCCTGTACGTGAACATCGGCAGCAGCAGCAATAACTGCGAGCAGGCCAGCGCCGCCCAACGCCAGGCCGGGCAGTGCCCGGAGACGGTGGGCGACAACGCCGCCGGCGTGGTGCGCCGCTACCACTGGAATGGCCGCGCGTTGCAGTACCAAGGCATTTACGCCCGCGGTCTGCGCAACAGCATGGCCATCGCCGCGCATCCGTCCGGCAGCGTGCTGCAGGTGGAAAACAGCCGCGATAGCATCCACCTGTCGCTGGGGCTGGCCAACGACAACGAACTGCCGCATGACGAGCTGAACCTGCTGCAGAACGGGCAACACTACGGCTGGCCGTTCTGCTACGACAACGCCATCACCGCGCCAGAATTTGCTGGTTACAACTGCCGTCAGAGCAGCAAGCCACTGCGCCTGTTGCCGGCACATGCCGCCCCGCTGGGGCTGAGCTGGTGGCAAGGTAGCCACGCCCCGGCGGCCTGGCGCGGCTGGCTGGTGATCGGCTATCACGGCTATCGCCAGCACGGCCAGCGCGTGGTCGCCATGCCCACCGATACCCGCGGCCTGCCACGCGGGCCGAGCGTCACCCTGCTCGGTCCCTGGCGCGGCCAGCACGGCCCGGCCGGTCCGGTGGAGATCAAGAGCGCCGCCGATGGCAGCCTGTGGCTCACGGACGACCGCAACGGCCAGCTGTTGCGGCTGGTCGCGCACCCCTAAATACCGCGCCAAGGTTGGCCGCAAGCCCCCTTGCTGCTACACTCCCGCGCCTTAGCCCGTTTCTATAGCCAAGTCATTGTGAACAAAGCCAAATTCTCCAGCCTCAACCTGCCTGACGCTCTGGTGTCCAACCTCGATAGCCTGGGCTATCACAGCATGACCGCGATTCAGGCCGCCAGCCTGCCCGCCATCCTGGACAACCGTGACGTGATTGCGCAGGCCAAGACCGGCAGCGGCAAGACGGCGGCGTTTGGCTTGGGCTTGCTGACCAGCATCAACCCGCGCTGGTTTGCCATTCAGGCACTGGTGCTGTGCCCCACCCGCGAGCTGGCCGACCAGGTAGCGCAGGAAATCCGCCGCCTGGCGCGCAGCATCGACAACGTGAAGGTAATCACCCTGTGCGGCGGCACGCCGATGGCGCCGCAACGCGCATCGCTGGAGCACGGCGCGCACATCGTGGTCGGCACCCCGGGCCGACTGCAGGATCACCTGTCGCGTGGCACGCTGGAACTGGCCGGGGTCAAGACCCTGGTGCTGGACGAAGCCGACCGCATGGTGGACATGGGCTTCATCGAAGAAATCGTCGGCATCGTGCGCGCCTGCCCGCGCCAGCGCCAGACGCTGATGTTCAGTGCTACCTACCCGGACAACATCCGCAAGCTGGCCGAGCAGTTCATGAAAAACCCGCATATGGTGCAGGTGGAAGCGCTGCACGACGCCGGCCAGATCGAGCAATGGTGGTACGAGATCGACCCGGATCACCGCCTGGACGTGGTGGCGCGCATTCTGCAAAGCGTGCGGCCAACCTCGGCGCTGGCGTTCTGCAACACCAAGCAGCGCTGCAAGGAACTGGTCGAAGCGCTGCAGCAGGCCGGCTACTCCGCCATCGCGCTGTACGGCGAACTGGAACAACGCGACCGCGACCAGGTACTGGCCCGCTTCGCCAGCAAGAGCGCCACCGTGCTGGTGGCGACCGATGTAGCGGCACGTGGCCTGGACATCAAGGAGCTGGACCTGGTGATCAACGTGGACGTGGCGCACGACCCGGAAGTACACATCCACCGTATCGGCCGTACCGGCCGTGGCGAGAAGCATGGTCTGGCGCTGACCCTGGTCAGCCCCAGCGACGCCCGCCGCGCCTCGGCGATCGAGGAATACCAGAAAGCCGATCTGAACTGGGAAGAGCTGGACGACCTGAAACCGGCCCCGGGCGGCGCGCTGCTGCCGCCGATGGTGATGCTGGAAATCGCCGGCGGCAAACGTGACAAGCTGCGCCCGGGCGACATCCTCGGCGCGCTGACCGGCGAAGGCGGCCTGAGCGGCCCGCAGGTCGGCAAGATCACCGTGTTCGAGTTCAACACCTTCGTGGCACTGGACCGCCACATTGCCGAGCAGGCCTTCGGCCGCCTGTCGCGTGGCAAGATCAAGGCCAAGCAGTACAAGATGCGCCTGCTGGACTAAGCCCACGCCCGTCCGCGCGCTGCCGCGCCACCCTGCCCGGGTGCCGCGGCATTTTTATTGCCCCCGTGCCGGTCACCCCGGCCAGCAACCACCGCAAGGCACCCTCATGAGCATCTCGCTGGACAAGGCCCGCCGTGAGCAGGCCATCGAATCGCTGCAGCGCTACGGCGCCGAGAACTTTGACGAGCCGCTGGGACGGCTGCAAAGCGAGGCGCTGCTGGACTTCCTGCTGGCCGAAATCGGCCCCGCCATCTACAACCGGGCAGTGCGCGACGTGCAGGAGCGGCTGCAGCAGCGGGTGATGGAAGTGGACATCGAGGTGCATGAAGAAGAATTTGGCTGGTGGCAGTCACGGCGCAAGCGCTGAGCCGGCCCGGCTGCACTGCTTGGGTGGGTTCGGTCGCTGCAGCGCCCAGAACAATACGCAGGGCATGACCAGGCCACCGCCCTGCCCGCTTGAGAGATCGCAGCCACCTTGCATGGCGCCCGCTTCCCCATTGGACCGCGCCGTCAATAAAGCGCACTGCCGGGTTTTAAGACGCCAGCTGAGCGCTTTGACGCTAGCAAATCGCGCATTGGCGGCGCCTGGCAGTGCGTTTTATTGGCGGGGTTTCGCGGGTCGCCGGGGGCGCTGGGGATACAAGGTGCCTGGCGTGACAGGCCCCTGCCCGTCTGCCGGGTGGAACCGGCATCAAGATAAGCGTCCGCGTAGCGGACAGCAGCCTCGCATTACGAACGGCGGCAGCACGCCGCAAACAACAACAGCCTGACCGCAGTCAGGCTGTTTCGCGATACCGATACCGCTTACTTCTTCGCCAGTTTGGCAAATGCCGCTGCCATCGCACCGCCGGCCGGCTGCTGCTGCGCCTGCTGGCGCGGCTTGCCGCCAGTGCGTGGTTCGCTGCGACCGGCGCCGCTACGGCTGCTAGTGCCCGGCTCGTCGTCCAGGCGCATGGTCAG
>CAMLGD010000113.1 GCA_946479405.1 uncultured Vogesella sp. | reverse complement strand
TGCTCCACAGCACGGCACTACCGGGCATGGCGGTGAGCAGCAGGCCGGCCAACACCGGGCTGCCGGCGGCGCCCAGCTGCGCCAGGTTCTGCGCGCCGTAGTAACTGCCTTTCAGCTGCTCCGGCGCGATGGCGTCGATGTACAGGTATTCCGCCGGCACCAGCAGGATCTCGCCCAGGGTGAACAGCACCATCCAGCCGCACCACTGCCATAGCGACGGCGACAGCGCGAAGCCGGCCAGGCCGCCGGCCAGCAGCAGCGAGGCCAGCATGATCCAGCGCAGCAGGGTGTGCGGCCGCAGCAGGCGGCCCAGCCAGAACTGGCACAGCACCACGGTCAGCGCGTTGCTGGTGATCAGCGCCGACATCCAGCGCAGCACCTCGGCATCGCTATGCCCTTGCAGCAGGTACAGCGACAGGTAGTCGGAAAAACGCCCGTGCACCACGCAGGCCAGCAGGCTGCCGATGGTGAACAACACCAGGGTGCGGTCGCGGCGCAGCAGTTGCAGCGTGGCGGCGAATTGCTGCGGCTGGCTGGCATGCGCCGTCGCGTGGCCACGCGGTATCTGGCTGGTCAGCGGCAGGCACAGCAGCGCCAGCAGCGCCGCCAGCCAGTACGCCCACGCCATCTGGCCGGCCGCCAGCCAGCTGCCCAGCAGCGGGCCAATGGCATAGCCGACATTGGCCAGCGTGTAGCGCAGCGAGAAGGCAGCACTGCGCTCGGCCGGCGGCAGCAGATCGCTCAGCAGCGCCTTGATGGCAATGCCGAACAGCACGAAGGCACCCTCCATCAACAGCAGCGCCAGCGCCGCCAGCGCCAGTTGCCGGCTGCCCGGCAGCAGCGCAAAACCGCCGGCCACCGCCAGCAGCGACAGCTGCAGCAGGCGGCGGCGGTCGGCACGGTCCACCAGGTAGCCGGCATACAGCCCGGCCAGCGTGGCGACGACCAGCACCGCGCCCAGCAGCAGGCCGATCTGCTGCGCGGCGAGATCGAGCTGCCGCCCCAGCGTCAGCACCAACAGCGGCGACACCAGCGCGCGGCTGATCGACAACAGGAAACTGCTCAGCAGCAGCTGCTGCACCAGGGGGGGAAAACGCGACACGACGGTACTCCTGAGTTGCTGTTGACGCCCTGCGGCGCGGCGGCGAGACGCTTGCGGGAGGCGCCTTTAGCAGGTGTAAATCCCGCCTTTCCCGGCCGCTCTTGCCGGCACTCGCGCTAATGCGCAGGCACGTAAACCGGCGGTTACTTGCGATGCCGTCAGTATCGGCAACAAAGCAGAAGCAAAAAATGGATAATCCTTCCATTATTTACTTCCGCTTTTATCCGTCGTGACCACCTTGGCCGCGACCAGGAGCCGCCATGCGTCTGGAACAACAATACCGGCTGCTGCATCAGCACTACGGCGAAGCCGACAGCCATCCCGGCCTGCCGGCGCTGGCCACGCTGCTGAACTGCAGCGAGCGCAATGTGCGGCTGCAGCTGGGCAAGATGCAGGCGCAGGGGTGGATCGCCTGGCAGGCCGGTCGTGGCCGCGGCCGACTGTCCACCCTGCGCTGCCTGCGCGCGCCGGACACGCTGGCGCTGGACAGTGTTGGCCGCCTGCTGGCGCAGGGCGAGCTGGAGCAGGCGTTTGCCCGCCTGCCGCCGGAACAGCGCGGCCAGCTGATGGCGCAGCTGCCGCGCTACCTGGGCGCCGGCAACAACCGCCGCCAGTTGCGCATCCCCATCCATCGCCAGCTCACCACGCTGGACCCGCAGCAAGTCAGCAGCCGGCTGGAAGCGCATCTGGTGCGACAGGTGTTCGACCGGCTGTGCGGTTTCGATGTGCATAGCCAGACGCTGCAACCGGCGCTGGCGCACCACTGGGAGGCGCAGCACGACGCACGCCGCTGGCGCTTCTGGCTGCGGCCGGGGCTGAGCTTTCACGACGGCACGCCGCTGGACAGCCAGGCGGTGGCGGCCAGCATCCGCCGCCTGGACCACCCGGCCTGCCCGTGGCGGCGGCAGTACCGCGGCCTGCGTGCCATCCGGCTGCACGATGCGCTGTCGCTGAGTTTCGAGCTGGCCGACAGCGACTGGCTGTGGCCGCAGCGGCTGATCACCGCCAATGCCTCCATCGTGCCGCTGCGGCGGGCGGTGGGCTTTGCGCAGCTGCCGGTGGGCAGCGGCCCGTTCCGCGTGCTGCGCCACAGCCCGCAGCGGCTGACGCTGCAGGCCAACCCGCACTACTACCGCGAGCGGCCGCTCCTGGATGAAATCGACCTGTGGGTGATCGACACCCCGGCCGCGCCGCACGGCTTCGATGTGCGGCTGGATGCCGCCGGCAGCGACCAGTCGCTGCAATCGGCCTGCACCTACCTGATCCCCAACCCGCAACGGCCGCTACTGCAGGCGGCAGAGCGCCGGCGCTGGCTGCTGCGGCTGCTGTCACAGCCATCGGTGATTACCGCCGACGACCCATTGCGGCGTCCGGCGCACGGTCTGCTGCCGGACTGGCAGCAACCGGCGGTGGCCCCGGCGGCGGCGGCACTGCCGGCCGGCAGCCAGCTGCGGCTGGTGACCTACGAGCTGGCCGCGTTCCAGCCGCTGGCGCAGGCACTGGCGGCGCGGCTGGCCGCCGCCGGCATCGGGCTGCAGATCGTCACCCTGGACTATCCGCGCTACGAACGGCAGGACTGGTGGCCAGACGCCGACCTGGTGCTGGGCAGCGAGGTGCTGCACGACGACCGCGACTACAGCTGCCACGAATGGTTTGGCAGCAACCCGACGCTGCGGCTGGCGCTGGGGGAGCTCGGCGGTGCGCGCATGGATGCGGCGCTGCTGGCGATCCAGCGCCAGCCGGTGGCCGCCGCGCGCATGGCGGCGTACCGGCAGATCGGCGACTGGCTGGTGGCCGAAGGCTGGCTGCTGCCGCTGTCGCACGAATACCAGGGCGTGATCGCCAGCCCGGCGGTGGCCGGGTTGACGCTGGGGCTGAACGGCTGGATGGATTTCTCGCGGCTGTGGTTGCAGGACGAAGCCTGAGCGCCGGCAGCCGTTGAGCGACCACCACTGTGGCCAACGTTGGCCGCATAAAACAACAGCACCCCATTGGGGGCGCTGTGCATTACGCTGCGGCCGCGCTTACCACGGCACGCTGCCGCCGCGGCGGCGATACCAGCCGGTAACCGACAGCCGCTGCTGTTTTGCCGGCAAAACCTCGTGCCAGAAGCGGTCGGACAGGAACAGCACCAGCGTGCCGGCCTCCGGCGTTACGTCGATGTGCTGCGTGCAGTCGGCATCCAGGTACAGGCGGATCTCGCCGCCACCGTCCTGCGGCCAACCTTCGTTGAGATAGAACACCGTGGTCAGCGTGCGCGCGTCGTCATCGCGGAAGCGGTCGAGGTGCTTCTTGTAGAACGCGCCGGCCGGGTACACCGCAAAGTGCGACTCCAGCTCGGCCAGCCCCAGGTACAGGCCGCGGTTCACCGCCTGCATGATGTCGTCCATCGCCGCGTTGTAGGCAGCCACCGCCGGCAGCGTCGCCACTTTATCCAGCCACAGCACCGAATCGCTGCGGATCTCGGCACGGCGCGCCTGGCCGTCGCCACGGCCGGTGGCGGCCTCGTGAAACAGGCCCTGCTGCCACACCTGCAGGCAGGCGTCGCGCAGCTCGGCGGTCAGCGCCGCCGGCATGGCATGAGGAATCACCACCCAGCCATCGGTGGCCAGGTGGTCGAGTACGGCATCAATATCGAATTGCAGGGACATCGCGGTATTCGGCAAAAAATCGGTCAGGCGGCTTTCTACCATGCGGCGACGGCGGCGCCAATGCGTTGCATCAAGCCTGCAGCAGCCAGTTGATGCCGCCACCGCCCAGCAGCAGCCAGCCGAACAGCAGCGCCGCCAGCAGCAGCGGCTGCCAGCCGGCGGCACGGATGGCGGCCAGGCGGGTATCCAGCCCCAGCGCGGCCATGGCGGTGGCCAGCAACACGCGATCCAGTTGCAGCAGACCGTCGCGCAGCCCGGCGGCCAGCACGCCGCTGCTGTTGAGCGCGATGGCGGCGATAAAACCGAAGGCAAACCACGGCACGGTGATCGGCACGCGCTGGCAGCTAGGCGCCACCCGGCGCTGCCAGCAGGCGGCCAACAGCAGCAGGAACGGCGCCAGCAGCATCACCCGCAGCATCTTGGTCAGCACCGCGTTGGCCGCAGCGCCCTCGCCCACCGCGCGCCCGGCGGCCACCACCTGCGCTACCTCGTGCAGGGTGGAGCCGGTCAGCACGCCATAGCCGGCCTCGTTCAGCCCCAGCGGCGCCAGCAGGGTGTACAGCCACGGATACAGCAGCATGGCGATGCTGCCGAACAGCACCACCCCCGCCACCGCCACGCTGGCACGCTCGCCGCTGGCGCGGATCACCGGCTGGGTAGCCAGCACCGCCGCTGCGCCGCAAATGGCACTGCCGGCGCCGATCAGCACGCAGCTGTCGCGGTCCAGCCCCAGCTTGCGCCCCAGCCACAGCGCCAGGCCGAAGGTACTGGCCAGCACCAGCGCATCGATCAGCAGCACCCGCCCGCCCAGCTGCAGCAGCTGCCCCAGCGTCAGCTGCAGGCCGAACAGCACGATGCCGGCGCGCAGCAGTTGCTGTTTGCACAGCCGCAGCCCCGGTTGCCAGCCGGTGGGCAGCGGCCGCAGATTGGCCAGTGCGGTGCCGCCCAGCATCGCCAGCGTCAGCGCCGAGCCGCCATGCGCGGCCAACCATGGCAGGCTGGCCAGCTGTCCGGCGGCCAGCGCCAGCAGCAGCGCCGCCAGCAAGCCGGGTAAATATGCGTTTTTTTGCATATTGATAGCACCACAAGGTTTAACGGTGGCGCCAGCTTACGGCGGCGGCTTTTAGTGGTAAAACGAATAATATCGATCATTACAATTAGCAAAACCGATCAATGACCCTGAAACTCAGCCTGCGCGAGCTGGAAGTGTTCGCCGCCATTGCCGATGCCGAATCGGTGACCCGTGCCGCCAGCGAGCTGGCGCTGTCGCAGTCCGCTGCCAGCCAGGCGCTGGCGCAGCTGGAGGGCGCGCTGGGGGCGGCGCTGTTCGACCGCATCGGCCGCCGCCTGCAGCTGAACGAAAACGGCCGCGCGCTGCTGCCACGGGCGCGGGCGCTGCTGGACGATGCCGCCGCGCTGCAGGGGCTGTTCGGCCAGGCGGCGCTGTCGCTGCGCCTGGGCGCCAGCACCACCATCGCCAACTACCTGCTGCCGCAAAGGTTGGCCGCACTGCGCCGCGACTGGCCGCAGTGCAAGGTGGCCCTGCAGGTGGCCAACACCCGCGACATCGTCGCCGCGGTGGCGGCGCTGCGGGTGGATTTCGGTCTGATCGAAGGGCCGTGCCATCACCCGGAGCTGCTGGCCACACCGTGGCAGCAGGACGAGCTGGTGCTGATCGCGGCGGCGGAGCACCCGCTGGCGCAGCGGCCGCTGACGCGTGAGGCGCTGGCCGCCGCGCCGTGGCTGCTGCGCGAGGCCGGCTCCGGCACCCGCGAGGAAGTGGAGCGCGTGCTGCTGCCGCTGCTGGGCAATCTGCAGCTGGAAATGGAGCTGGGCGACTCGGAGGCGATCAAGCGCGCGGTGGCCGCCGGGCTGGGCATCAGTTGCCTGTCGCGGCGGGTGGTGGCGGAGCTGCTGGCCAGCGGCAGCCTGGTGGAACTGGCCTGCGACCTGCCGCCGCTGGCACGCACGCTGTGGTGCGTGCGTCACCGCGACAAGCCGATGGGGCGCAGCATGCAGGCGTTTCTGCAGCTGGATGCCGCCCCGCCCGGCGCGGCTCAGTAGTTGTCCAGCACCTGGTGGTAGTCACCGGCCAGCCAGTGCAGCACCAGCGGAAAGTGATCGCGCACCGCATCCGGGTGCGTCAGCAGGCTGACATGGTCGTAGTCGTGCTGGTGGCCCTTGTGCCGCGCCAGCAGCCGCAGCCGCGACAGGTGGCGGCCG
This sequence comes from uncultured Vogesella sp., assembly GCA_946479405.1. The sequence goes on along the minus strand of CAMLGD010000113.1, from coordinate 4,216 downwards.
CTTTCGTCGCGAAAGCGCTTCACGTCCGCCGGGTGGCCGCGGCAGGGATCGTTGTGCGCGGCGAAGTACAGCGCCGGCGGCAGGCGGTGCTGGCGGGCAGCGGCGGCGTAATCGAAGCCGTCGTCGCTGTCCACCCACGGCGCCACCTTGGCCCAGGCCTTGCTCTGGCGGTGGCTCTTGTCGGTTTCGTCGTCCGCACCCAGGCCGATGCGCTGCGCCGGCAGGTAGCCGACGCTGCGGCACAGCAGGCGGCCGACGATGTTCCACAGCAGGTCCACTTCCAGCAGCTTGTTGAGATTGCGCGCGTGCACGCTGCGCTTGCTGCCGAAATACACCAGGCTCTGCACCTGCGGGATCAGCTGCGGGTGACGCAGCAGGCAGCTGCTCATGTGCACCCCGCCCCAGGAATGCGCCAGCCAATGCAGCGGCACCTCGCCCTTGATGTGGCGCACCGCGGCATGCAGCGCCGGCAGGTCTTCGGTAATGGTCTCGGTCTGGCCGTGGCGGGCATGGCGGTCGATGCGCGGCGTGCTGTTACCGCGGCCGCGCAGGTCGGCGACGAACACGTCGTAGCCGTGCGCCGCCAGGTATGGCGCCAGCCCCTTGCCGTTGGCGGAGTAGAAAATGCGGCCATTGGCCATCACCCCGTGCAGCAGCAACAGTGCCGGCGCGTCCAGCCGGCCTTTGGGGCGCAGCCGTTTCAGGAACAGCGTGTCGCGGTCGGTGACCGGCACATGGATATCGTCCAGCCGAATGTTCATGTTTCCTCCCGTGGTGGTGTCGCCGGCGGTCTGTGCCGCCGTTCGAACAAGCGCTTGAATAAACCGCAGTCGGGCGCCCGCCGTCAATGGAAACCGCCGTGCCGCCGCCGGACTGCTGCGCTAGTTGCCACAGTGGAAAAGCCGTAGACTTGCCGCCTTCCATTTTTTGCCGTGCGGCCACCGCCGCACCCGCCGATGCCCTTTTCCTCTTTTGCGCTCGACCCGGCGCTGCTGCACGCGCTGGATGAAGCCGGCTACCCGGCCGCCACCGCCATCCAGCAGGCGGCCATTCCGCTGATCCTGGCCGGCCACGACCTGCTGGCCACCGCCCACACCGGCGCCGGCAAAACCGCCGCCTACAGCCTGCCGCTGCTGCAGCAATGGCTGGCGCGCAAGGGCGGCCGCCAGCGCTGCACGCTGATCCTGCTGCCCACCCGCGAGCTGGCGCAGCAGGTCGGCGCCACGCTGCAGCAGCTGGCGGCGCACCTGCCGCGCGTCAAGATCGTCACCGCCTATGGCGGCGTGTCGATCAACCCGCAGCTGCTGGCGCTGCGCGGCGGCGCCGATTTCGTCATCGCCACCCCGGGGCGGCTGCTGGACCTGATCGACAACAACGCACTGGACTGCGGCAGCATCGCCAGCCTGGTGCTGGACGAGGCCGACCGCCTGCTGGCGCTGGGTTTTGCCGACGAGCTGCAGCGCATCCTGGCGCTGCTGCCGGCCCAGCGGCAGACGCTGCTGTTCTCCGCCACCTTTGCGGCCAACGTGCAGCAACTGGCGGCCGGCCTGCTGCAACAGCCGCAGCGGGTACACATCGCCGCCGAGCAGGTGCCGGACATCACCCAGCGCGCCATCGAGGTGGATGCGCGCCAGCGCAATGCGCTGCTGCTGCAGCTGCTGCGGCAGGAGGGTTGGCCGCAGGCGATGCTGTTCGTCAACAGCAAGCACGATGCCGCCGAACTGGCGCAGTGGCTGCAGCGCGAGGGCATCCGCGCCGCCGCGCTGCACGGCGAGCTGGCACAGGGACGGCGCGAACGGGTGCTGGACAATCTGAAGAACGGCACGCTGCAGGTGCTGGTGGCTACCGACCTGGCGGCGCGCGGCATCGACGTGCCGGCGCTGCCGGCGGTGGTCAACGTGGCGCTGCCGCGCGCGCCGCAGGACTACACCCACCGCATCGGCCGCACTGGCCGCGCCGGGCAAAGTGGCGTGGCGGTAAGTCTGATCGATGCCGACAGCCGCGCCCACTTCCGCCTGATCGAAAAACGCCTCGGCCTGCGCCTGCCGCGCGAAGTGCTGCCCGGTTTCGAGCCGACCGACCAACCCGCCGCGCGGCTGCTGGCCAGCGACGACAACGGCGGCATCAAGGGCAAGCGCATGAGCAAGAAGGACAAGTTGCGCGCAGCGGCGGCCGGCAAGCCGAACACTGGCTGACGCCGCAGGCGACGGCAACAAAAAACCCCGCGCGGCTTCCCGGCGGGGTTTTTGTTTGCCGTGCAGGCAACGGGCTTACGACTCCCAGCGCGTATCGCGCCATTCGGCCATTTCCTCTTTATCGAGGAAGGTCCACGCCACCACGCGGCTGACCTTGTTGCCCTGCGCCATTTCCATTACCACCACGCGACGCGCGTCGCACATTTCCAGCTCGCGCTGCAGGCCGCGCACATTGTCCACCTTGGACACCAGCGAGCTGAACCACGCCACCTGGTGGCCGTAGCGCACGCTCTGGCGCGCCATGGTGGCCAGGAAGTATTCCTCGCCGCCGTCGCACCACAGTTCGTGGTGCTTGCCGCCGAAGTTCAGTTCCACATTGGCCATGCGCTGGCCGGTGAGATTGGCCACCTTGCGCCGCGCCGCCGCCTCTGCCTCCTGCGACGAGCCGTGGAACGGCGGGTTGCAGATGGTCAGGTCGAAGCGGTCGTCGCGCTTGATGATGCCGTCGAACACGTCGCCCGGGTTGGTCTGCTGCCGCAGCTTGAGGCCGCTTTTCAGCTGCGGGTTGGCATCCACCAGCAGGCGCGCCATGCGCAGCGCATCCGGGTCGATGTCGCTGCCGACAAAGCGCCAGCCGTACACGCTGCGGCCGATGATCGGGTAGATGCAGTTGGCGCCCACGCCCACGTCCAGCACGGTAACGCGCTTGGGGATGGTGCCCTTGTTGCTCTTGGCCAGCAGATCGGCGGCGTGGTGCAGGTAGTCGGCGCGGCCCGGTACCGGCGGGCACAGGTAGCCCGGCGGAATATCCCAGAACAGCACGCCGTAGTGGTGCATCAGCAACGCGCGGTTAAGCGCCTTCACCGCCGCCGGGTTGTGGAAATCCACGGTTTCGATGCCGTGTTCGTTGTGGCGCACAAACTCGGCCAGCTCCGGATTGACGGCGATCAGCGCGGCAAAATCGTAGGGGTTGCGATGGGCGCTGCGAAAGTGCAGGCCGGGTTTGCTGTCGGAAGCAGAAGAAGTTGTCATGGCACGTACCGCAAAATCAATCGGCGGATTGTACGGACTTATTGCCCGGCCTGCAGGACTGCGGCCAACCTTGCCGCCGCTTTGGGCGGCAAACCGCCGCCCGCCGGCGCTGCCACGGCTCAGGCGCCGTGCTGGCCGGGGCTGCCCGGCTGGTATTTGTGCCACACCCGGCGCATGTCGCGCGCCGAGGCAAAACCGGCCCCTTCCGCCGCGCGCTCCACGCTGCTGCCCTGCTGCAACAGCTGGCGCACCACCGCGATGCGCAGCCGCTGCTGGTACTCGACGATGCCGACGCCGGCCTGCTCGCGAAACAGCCGGGTGAGGTGGCGCGGGCTGAGGTGCACGCGCTCGGCCAGCGTCTCCACCGCCCAGCGCTGCTCCGGCCCGCGCGCGATCAGGTCCTGCGCGCGGTGTACCGCCGGGTGCAGGTGGTTGCGGAACGCCAGCCACGGCGACAGCTGCGGATCGTCGCCGGCGCGGCGCGCGTACAGCACCATGCGCCGCGCCACCCGACCGGCGATGTCGGCGCCGGCGTGGCGTTCAATCAGCGCCAGCGCCAGATCCATGCCGGTGGTGATGCCGGCCGAAGTGGCAATGTTGCCGTCCTCGACGAAAATGCGGTTGTCCAGCACCCGCGCCGCCGGCGCCAGCGCCGCCAGCTTGAGCACGATGCTGTGATGGGTGGTACAGCTGCGGCCATCCAGCAGCCCGGCCATGCCGGCCAGCAAGGCGCCGGAACAGATGGTGGCCAGATTCACCTGCGGCGTGATGTGCTGCCGCAGCCACGCCACCAGCTGCTGTGCTTCCGCCGTGGCGTAATCGGCGTCCTCGTCCACCGTGCCGCACAGGATCACCAGACTGCCGGCAGGCAGGATGTCCGGCAGCGGGTCGATCAGCGAGGCCAGCCCCAGCGAGCTGACGCACTCGCGCGCCGGCCCCGCCACGTGCAGGCGGAACGGCGCGCCCTCGTCGATGGCCATGCGCAGCGC
>CAMLGD010000112.1 GCA_946479405.1 uncultured Vogesella sp. | reverse complement strand
CGGCCCAGATATCGTCGATATGCTCGATGCCGATCGACAGCCGCACCATCTCCGGCCGCACGCCGGCGCGCAGCTGCTCTTCCGGCGACAACTGACGGTGGGTGGTGGAAGCCGGGTGGCAGGCGAGGGACTTGGCATCGCCGATATTCACCAGACGGGTCACCAGCTGCAGCGCGTCGATGAAGCGGCCGCCGGCCTCGACCCCGCCCTTGATGCCGAACGACAGGATGCCGGATGCGCGGCCGCCCAGGTATTTATCCACCAGCGGGCGGCTGGCATGGCCTTCCAGCCCGGCATATTCCACCCACGCCACCGCCGGATGCACCGCCAGCCGCTGCGCTACCTTCTGCGTGTTGTCGCAGATGCGGTCCATACGCAGCGCCAGGGTTTCAATACCGAGCAGGATCTGCTGCGAGTTGAACGGCGAGATGGCGGCGCCCATATTGCGCAGCGGCACCACGCGGGCACGGGCAATGTAGGCGGCGGCGCCCAGCACCTCCACGTAGTTGACGCCGTGATAGCTCACGTCCGGCGTGTTCAGGCGTACGAAGCGCTGCTTGTGCTCGCCCCACGGAAACTTGCCGGAATCGACGATGATGCCGCCGATGCTGGTGCCGTGGCCGCCCAGATACTTGGTCAGGCTGTGCACCACGATGTCGGCGCCGTGCTCGAACGGGCGGCACAGATACGGCGACGGCACGGTGTTGTCGACGATCAGCGGCAGGCCGTGCTGGTGCGCTTCTTCGGCAAAGGCGCCGAAGTCCACCACATTGCCCAGCGGGTTGCCGATGGATTCGCAGAATACCGCCTTGGTTTTGTCGTCAACGTTGGCCGCAATCGCCTGCGGGTCGCGCGGGTCGATGAAGCGCACGGTAATGCCCAGCTGCGGGAAAGTATGCGCGAACAGGTTGTAGGTGCCGCCGTACAGCGTGCTGGTGGCGATGATGTTGTCACCGGCTTCGGCAATGGTCTGGATGGCGTAGGTGATGGCCGCCATGCCGGAGGCCAGCGCCAGCGCGCCGATGCCGCCTTCCAGCTCGGCCACGCGCTGTTCCAGCACCGCGGTGGTGGGATTCATGATGCGGGTGTAGATATTGCCCTGCACCTTGAGGTCGAACAGGTCGGCACCGTGCTGGGTGCTGTCGAAGGCATAGCTGGTAGTCTGGTACAGCGGCACCGCCACCGCCTTGGTGGTCGGGTCCGGGCTATAACCGCCATGCACGGCGATGGTTTCCAGCTTCAGTGCTTTGTTGCTCATCTCTTTGTGTCCCGTTGGGTTGTATTGATTGAACGGCTGGCGGAAAATGCAGCCGCGCTCCACCATAACTCCCTGTTGCCGCACAGCAAAATAATAATTTTGCATAACTTGATCAAGATCGTCCGCCTGCCGGCCTGATCTTAGAGCGAGCAGCCTGCCAACCATATTTCATCTATGCTGCAGTAGCCTTTAGCCACCATCGTGCCAATGTCATTGCGCCCATTCTTTTCCAGGCAGTCGCCCAGCAAACAGCTGGGCTGGATGCTGCTGTTGCTGCTGGCGATGCTGGGCGGCATCGTGCTGTTCTACCACCACGCCAACCAGCGCATGGTGCGCGAGCTCAACAACATCAACCGCGTGCATGCGGCCAACCTGCAGACCAGCAGCAAATTGCTCAGCCTGCTGGGCATCATCCAGAACCAGCTCAGCCAGCTGCTGGAAGACGACAACGACGACACGCTGAAGTACCTGGAAGTCAACCGCCGCATCGCCAACATCGAAGCCCGGCTGGCGCAACTGGAAAAGCTGCCGGCACAACTGCAGCCGCCGCCGCCCGGCCAGCTGCGCCACGATGAAATCGTGCAGTTGCAGCAGCAGATCGGCCGCAATCTGAACAGCTTCAGCCAGCAGGTGGCCGGCTTGCTGCTGCTGGTGCAGGCCGACAGCCGTCATGCGCAGCGCCAGGCCATTTTTGTCACCCGCCAGGTGCGCGACGACATGGAGCAGTTGTCCGACCTGGTGCAACTGCAGGAACAGGCCACGCAGCAGGCGTTCGACAGCAACCTGCGCGCTACCGCCACCCGCTTCCAGCTGGTGGAGATTCCGCTGTTGTCGCTGATGCTGGTGGTATTGCTGTTGCTGATGCGCACCTTCCGCCGCATCGGCAGCCAGATGCGCCTGACCGAGCGCACCCTGCTGCAGCTGAGCGCCGGTGACACCGCCATCAACCTGCCGCAGCAGCCGGAGCGCAGCTTCCAGCCCATCGTCACCGCGTTGCGGCGCTTCCGCCAGTCGCTGGAAGACAACCGCCAGACCCAGCAACAGCTGGCGCAGCAGGTGGCCGAGCGCACCGCCCACCTGCAAGCGGCCAACCAGCAGCTGGAAGGTGAAATCGCCCAGCGCCGCGAAGCGGAAAAACACCGTCGCCTGTACGAGATCGTGTTCCGCAATACTGACAACGCGGTACTGATCACCACGCCGGACACCCGCATCATCACCGCCAACCAGGCCTATCTGCAGATGACCGGCCTGACGCTGGAACAGCTGGTGGGGCAGCGGCCGCCGATCTCGCGCTCCGGCCACCAGCCGAACGAGTTTTACCAGCAACTGTGGCAGGAACTGTCGCACCGCGGCCGCTGGCAGGGCGAGATCGTCAACCGCCATGTCGATGGCGCGCTGGTGCATGCGCTGCTGGCCATCAATGCCGTCTACGACGCTGATGGCAGCCTCACCCACTACGTGGGCATCCTGTCCGACATCACCCAGATGAAGGCCGCCGAGAACCAGCTGCGGCGCATGGCCTACTTCGACCCGCTGACCGCGCTGCCCAACCGGGTGATGCTGAAAAACCGGCTGGAGCACGAAATCGAGATTGCGCGCCAGGAGCAGCAGAGCTTTGCCGTGATCATGCTGGACCTGGACCGCTTCAAGTTCGTCAACGACACCATGGGCCACAAGGCCGGCGACGAGCTGCTGATGGACGTGGCCGAGCGTCTGCGCGGCACCGTGCGCATCGAGGACACCGTGTCGCGGCTGTCCGGCGACGAATTCTGCCTGGTGCTGCGCGACAGCACGCCGAACCAGGTGGCGCTGATCTGCGAAGCACTGCTGCAGGTGCTGGGCCTGCCATTCCGCCTGACCGAACGCGATGCCGAGATCGGCGGCAGCCTGGGTATTGCCATGTACCCGGAGGATGGCGACAACGTCACCACCCTGCTCAAGCATGCCGATGCCGCCATGTACCAGTCCAAAGCCATGGGGCGCAATCGCTACAGCTTCTTCGAACCGGCCATCGGCGAGCGGCTGAAAGAGGAAATGGCGCTGTTCACCCACCTGCGCAGCGCGGTCAAACAGCGCGCCTTCACCCTGCACTACCAGCCCATCGTGCCGCAGCAGCCGGGTCTGGCGCCCTATGCCGAGGCGCTGCTACGTTGGCCGCAGGGCGGCAACAATGCGTCCCCGGGCGTGTTCATCCCGTTTGCCGAGAACCACGGCCTGATCGAGGCCATCGGCGACTTCGTGCTCGATAGCGCCTGCGATTTTGTCGCCCGCAGCCGCGATGCCGGCCTGCCGCAGATTGTCAGCATCAACCTGTCGGCCAAGCAATTGGCGCTGGGGGACTTGCCGGGCAAGCTGACGCGGCAGCTGCAGGCCAGCGGCATCGATCCATCGTGCGTGGAGCTGGAGCTCACCGAATCGACGCTGATCCAGGATCTGGCCGCTATCGGCAGCACCCTGCAAGAATTGCGCGCCGCCGGCTTCCGCATTGCCATCGATGACTTTGGCGCCGGTTATTCCTCGCTCAACTATCTGGTGGAGCTGCCGGTGGACAAGGTAAAGATCGACCAGCGCTTCATCGGCAGCCTGGCCGACAACCCGCGCAACCAGGCCGTGGTGGAAGCCATCCTGGCGCTGGCGCGCGCCATCGGCGTGCAAACCGTGGCCGAAGGCGTGGAAACCGCGGCACAGCTGGCTTTCCTGCAACAGCATGGTTGCCATTACGTGCAGGGTTACTATCTGGCACGGCCGATGCCGGAGGCCGACTACCTGGCGTTCTGCCGACAATCCGGCTAGGCACCTCCCCGACGGCACGGGCGGCAAGCCACACTGCGGCCAACATGACAACGCCCCGCGGCAGGCGGGGCGTTTTGCTTATAGCGGGCGCTACGCTTACGGCGTGGCGTTGGCTTCCGCCGGCGGCGCAATCACCAGCACCTTGTCGACACGGGTGCGATCCATGTCCACCACCTCGAACACGAAGCCGTGCCACTCCACCTTGTCGGCGGCGGCAGGCACCTTGCCCAGCATGAACATCACGAAACCGCCCAGGGTCTGGAAGTCGCCGGACTCCTCGCCCTCGATGCTGTCCAGGTCGAAGTGTTCCTTGAAGTCGTCCAGTGCCATCATGCCGTCCACCAGCCAGCTACCGTCGTCGCGCTGCACGATTTCCTGATCGCTATCGGAAATATCGGTCGGCAGGTCGCCGACGATGGCTTCCAGCACGTCGTTGATCGACACCAGGCCTTCGATCTCGCCGTACTCGTCCACCACCAGCGCGGTGTGGTTGCGGGTGCGCTTGAACTGCTCCAGCAACTGCATCGGGGTAATCGCTTCCGGCACGTACAGCGGCGGGTGGGTCAGCCCTTCCAGCGTCACCGACTTGTCTTCCAGCAGGCGGTGCAGCAGATCCTTGGCCTGCACGAAGCCCAGCACGTTTTCGAAGCCACCCTTCACCACCGGGTAGCGGGTGAACACGCTGCCGCGCACGATGCGCAGGTTTTCCTCGATCGGGTCTTCCACGTCCAGCACCACGATGTCCTTGCGCGGCGTCATGATGGAAACCACCTTCTTCTCGTCCAGGCTGAAGATGTTTTCCACCAGTTCCTGCTCGGCACGCTCGAAGATGCCTTCCTCGGCGCCCTGCTCCATCAGCACCTTGATTTCTTCTTCGGTGATCGACGGGTCGGTGTTCTTTTTCACCCCCAGCAGGCGCAACACCGCCTCGGTGGACAGGCTCAGCAAGCGCACCAGCGGCGACGTGAAGCGGGCCAGCAGCAGCATGGGACGGGCCAGAATGGAGGCCAGCAGTTCCGGGTTCTGCATGCCCACCCGCTTGGGCACCAGTTCGCCGATGATCAGCGAGAAGTAGGTAATCAGAATCACCGTCACACCCAGCGCAATCGGGCGAGCCAGCTCGGCCAGCAGCGGTACGGTCACCAGATAGGTTTGCAGGCGGTCGGCAATGGCGGCCTCACCGAAGGCACCGGACAGAATGCCGATCAGGGTGATGCCGATCTGGATGGTAGAGAGAAAACGGGTCGGCTCTTCGGCGAGCCGTAGCGCGGCGGCGGCGCCGCGGTTGCCTTCTTCTGCCCACTGCTGCAGGCGAACCTTGCGCGAGGAGACGATGGCGATTTCGGTCATGGCAAAAATGCCGTTAAGCAAAAACAGGACAACTAATATGAGCACGTCCATTGGACAGGGAGACCCCTTATTACGCAGGAGTCTCCATTTTACATGCCCCCGCCGATTTCACCAGCCGGGCGGCATGGTTGCCGGCATCATGGCCTATAGTCAACAGCAACGCTGTCGGCAGAATGCATACGCCAACGCCATGGAGGCACCATCATGCGTCAACGCTCCCTGCGCACCCACCTGCTGTTACTGGTTGGCGGCGCCATTCTGGCCTGTATCGCCCTGGCCTTGTCCGGGCTGGGCAGCAGCCGCTACCTGGCTGGCGAGGTCGACAAGCTGCTGACCACCCAGAAGATGATTCGCCAGCAAACCGAAGCCGACATGATGCACGACGCCATCCGCGCGGATGTGCTGTCGGTACTGTACCGGCTAAGCCGCGGTGAGGCCGACAAGCTGCCGGGCATTCAGCAGGATCTCAAGGAACATGGCGACAATTTTCGCCGGCTGATGGCGGCCAACCATGCACTGGCGGGCAGCAGCCCGCTGGCATCGGACATTGCCCGGGTATTGCCGCTGGTCGAGCGCTATATCAGCAGCGCCGGCAGCATTGCCGCCACCGCCGGCGGGCAGATGGCGCAGGCATTGGCGGCACTGCCGGGTTTCGAGCGCGACTTCAAGACGCTGGAAGACAGCATGGAGGCGCTGACCAACGGCATCGAAACCAGCTCCAGCAGCTCGGAAAACGGCGTCGCCGATGCCATGAATACCCAGGCGGTGCTAAGCCTGGTTCTGGGTGGTGCGGCGGCGCTGCTGCTGCTGCTGTGCTACGCCTTTTACCTGGTGCGTATCCTGCTGCAGCCGTTGCAGCGACTGACACAAACCGCGAATCAGGTGAGCCAGACCGGCAATCTGGCCTTGCGGGTGGATGAACATGGCGGTCTGGAGCTGTCGATTGCCATTCGTGCCTTCAACGGCATGCTGCAATCGCAGCAGACGCTGGTCGGCCACCTGCGGCAGGTCAGCGATTCGCTGCAGCACAGTGCGGCCAACATTGGCGGGCTGACCCGCCGGCTGCACGAAGATGCCGAAACCCAGAGCGCGGCGGCGGAACGCATCAGCGGTGCCATCAGCCGCATGAGCCAGAGCGTGGGCAATGTCAGCGATGGCACCCACCATGCGCTGCAGCGCACGGTGCATGCCGGTCAGCAGGCCAGCGACAGCAGCCAGACGGTGACGCTGGCGGCCAACGCCATCCTGGCGGCCAGCCAGTCGGTGCAACACGTTTCCGGGGTGCTGCACTCGCTGGACAATCGGGCGCGGGATGTCAGCCAGGTGGTCGCCACCATCAGCGGCATTGCCGAACAGACCAATATGCTGGCACTGAATGCCGCCATCGAGGCCGCCCGGGCCGGAGAATCCGGCCGCGGCTTTGCCGTGGTGGCCGACGAAGTGCGCGCGCTGGCAGTGCGCACCAGCAATGCCACCGTGGAAATCCAGCAGATTGTGGTCGGCATTCAGGAGTCGGCACGCCAGGCCGTGCAGGCGATGGAGGACAGCATCCGCCAGGTCGAGCAAAGCTCGCAGCAGGCGCAGCGCGCCGGCAGCGCCATCGAGGACATCGAAACCGGCACCCGCGACAGCACCGAGACCATTCAGCGGATTCACGCCGAGCTGCAACAGCAGGTAGACACCAGCCATACCATCGCCAGCGATGCCGATCAGGTATCGATGATGGCCAAGGACAGCCTGGGCAGCGCGCGCGAAGTGGCGGAAGAAACCAGCCAGCTGGTGACGCTGGCCGGCAAGCTGGATCAATCGCTACGCGGTTTCCGCGTCTGACGGGCGTACCGCCACCTGCATATCGATTTCCACCGCGGCATTCTTCGGCAGTTGATACACCCCCAGCGAGGTGCGGGTATGCACGCCGGCGTCGCCAAGCACCCGGTACAGCACCTCGGAGGCGGCATTGGCCACCTCGCTCTGGCGGCTAAAGCCCGCTGCACTCTGCACATACACATTCATGCGCAACACCCGCGCCACCGCCTGTAACGAACCCAGCGTCTGCTGCAGCAGAATCAGGCAGCGCAAGGCGCTGATGCGTGCCGCCTGACAGGCGGCGTCTTCGCTGCAGTCGTCGCCCACCTTGCCGGTGACCACCACCGTATCTCCCACCCGCGGCACCTGGCCACTGATGAACACCTCATCGCCATGCCGCAACACCGGCGTGTACTGACCACCGATCTGCAGCGCCTCCGCCGGGTCCAGCCCGACATCGGCACAGCATGCGGCCAACGTTTGTTCTGCTGCCATATCCTCTCCTCAGACAACTTGCGGCAACGGCTCCACCCGGCGCAATTGCCAGGTCAGCCACAGGCACAACACCAGCAGCGCGGCGATCAGCCCGGCCACACCCTGCCAGCCATCCAGCCGCCACATCAGCCCGGAACCGGAGCCCAGGAAAGCCGAACCGACATAGTATGAGGTGAGATAGAACGCCGAGGCCAGGCCGCGGGCATGGCTGGCACGGCGGCCCACCCAGCTGGCGGCTACCGCATGTGCGGCGAAGAAGCCGAAGGTGAACAGCCCGACGCCGATCACCACCAGCCACAGGCTGTTGGCCAGCGTCAGCGCGATGGCCGGCAGCATCAGCGCCACCATTTTCCACAGCACCTCGCGCCGCCCCAGGCGGTCGGCCATACGGCCGGCCAGTGTAGACGCCGCCATGCCCACCACGTACAGCAGGAAGATCAGGCCGATGGTGCTCTGACTCAGCGAGAACGGCGCCGCCTGCAGGCGGAAGCCCAGGTAGTTGTACAGGCTGACGAAGCCGCCCATCAGCATGAAACCCAGCACGAACAGGCGCGCCAGCCCCGGATCGCGCCAATGCTGGCGGCTGTCGGCCAGCACGCTGGCCAGCGATAGCGGCCGCGCCACAAAACGACGCGATTCCGGCAGCAGCTTCCAGAAACCCAGCGCCGCCAGGGTACCCAGCGCCGCCAGCGCCAGCAGCCCATGCTGTACCCCGCCGGCATCGGCCACCACCGCGGCCAGATAGCGGCCGCTCATACCGCCCAGCGCATTGCCGGCGATATACAAGCCCACCGCCTTGCCCAGCGAGCCGGCGTCCAGCTCCTCCGACAGATAGGACAGCGCCAGTGCCGGCAGGCCGGCCATCACCACGCCAAACAGCCCGCGCCACAACAGCAGCCAGGCATAGCTATCGGTAAACGCCGCCAGCCAGGACAGCAGCACCCCGCCGGCAAGCGATGCCACCATCAGCCGGGTGCGGCCAAAGCGCTCGGCCAGCAGGCTGGCCGGGATCAACATCAGCGCCATCGGCAGCGTGGCCACCGACAGCACGCCACTGGCAGCGGCCGGGGAAAGACCATAATGCGCGGCCAGCAGCGGCATCAGCGGCTGCGCGCCATACAGCAGGGCAAAAGTGGCAAAACCGCCGATGGCAGCAGCCCAGGTGGCGCGCCACCAGGCGCTGGAGCCGCCGGCATGCGGCTGGGCGGAAAGGTTGGCCGCAGACGCGGCGCAGGTCGCAGTAGACATCACAACACCACAAAAACTGACTCGACAACGCCAGACTAGGCTGGCACACAAGCAAGGTCCAATATATATTTCATCGTGTTTTAAGACGAAAAACATATCAATGGAACTACGTCATCTGCGCTACTTCGTCGCGGTAGCCGAAGAGCTGCACTTCACCCGCGCCGCCGAGCGGCTGCACATCGCCCAGCCGCCGCTGAGCCAGCAGATCCGCGCGCTGGAAACAGAGCTGGGCGTGCAGCTGCTGGAGCGCCACCAGCGCGCGGTGCGCCTCACCGCCGCCGGCGAGCGCTTTTTGCTGCGCGCCCGCGCGCTGCTGGAAGACGCACGGCTGGCAGCCGACGAAGCACGCCGCGCGGCACGCGGCGAAATCGGCGAGCTGCGCATCGGCTTCACCTCGTCGCTGCCGCTGATGGCGGTACTGCCGGCAACATTGCAACAGTTTCGCGCCAGCCATCCGGACGTTACCCTGCACTTTCACGAACTGTTCACCCGCGAGCAGTTCCAGCTGCTGCGCCAGCGCAAGCTGGATGTCGGCGTGGTGCGCTTCAACCGCGACGAGGACACACCGGGGCTGGAAGTGCGCGAGGTCAAGCGCGACCGGCTGAGCGTGGTGCTGCCCGCCGGCCACCCGTTGGCCGCGCGTGACAGCGTGAGCCTTGCCGAGCTGGCCGGCGAGCGGGTGATCGGCTACCCGGCCGGCAACGGCAACTGGCTGAATGCCCGCCTGCACAGCCTGGCACGGCAAAGCGGCTTTGAATGGCAGGTACACCAGCTGGCCGGCGAAGCCACCACCCAGATCGGGCTGGTGGCGGCCGGACTGGGCATCGCCGTGTTGCCCACGCCGCTACAATGTGTGCACCTGCCGGACATCCACTACCTGCCGCTGAACGACGCCGATGCCTACATGACCCTGGCGGTGGCCTGGCGCCAGCACGACAGTTCGCCACTGGTGGCGGCCTTTGTCAGCACCTTGCAGGGCGTGGGACAACAACATAGCGGCGGCATGACGGCGGCCAACCTTGCCGCCGACGCGCCATAACCGAGAAACAACAAGGGAGACACCCATGAGAACCTGGCTGATGCAGGCCATTCGCAAGATCGAGGCCGACTTCAACCGCTCCAGCGATACCCACCTGATTCCGCTGCAGATACCGTCCGCGCCGGACATCCAGCTGTATTTCAAGGACGAATCCACCCACCCCACCGGCAGCCTCAAGCACCGGCTGGCACGCTCGCTGTTCCTGTACGC
>CAMLGD010000111.1 GCA_946479405.1 uncultured Vogesella sp. | reverse complement strand
TTCTCCAACGAATGGATCGACGCCTACATCGAACTGAAGATGAAGGAAGTGAACCTGACCCGCATGACCACCCACCCGGTGGAATTCGCGATGTACTACTCGCTGTAAGCGACTCGACCCCGCGTTACAGCCACCCCGCACCGGCAACGGTGCGGGGTTTTTCATGTCCGGCCGCGTGCGGCCAACATGACGCCAGCCGGGCAATTGACTATCATCCACGCAGGATTCCTGCCGAACGCCCCGATGCCACGCTACCTGACTGCCCTGCTGCTTGCCGCCTGCTGCGGCGCCACCCAAGCCGACACCATCTACAAGTTTGTCGACCCGGACGGGCACGTCACCTTCACCAATGTTCCCAAGCCCGGCGCCAAGGCCATCATGGTCAGTCCCAGCGCCCCGGCAGCCAACAGCAGCCCACGCCGCAAAACCGCCGCAACACAGCCGGCGGCCTCCGCCCCCGGCATGCCGTCGATCGACGCCGGCACCCAGCGCCAGCGCGATGCCGGCCGTCGCCGCATTCTGGAAACCGAGCTTGCCAACGAGCGCCAGGCCCTGGCCACCGCCCGCAGCACGCTCCAGGATGCCCTGCACAAAACCGGGCAGAAGCCGGAGCAACTACAGCGCCTGCGCGACGAAGTCACCGATCGCGAGCGCAACATTGATGCACTGACCCGGGAACTGGGCGGCTGAATGCACTAAACTAGTGCATGAAGCACTGCTGCACTATTCTGCAGCAGCCTAGCGGCGGGCTTGCTTCTTGCTAGTTGCCTGCCATACCAACATCGGGCATCCGTCACATGACAACGCACGCTTATTCCGGCCTGGAACTGCTCGATACCCCGGTATTGATCGTCGAACGCAGCGGTCAGCTGCACTTCGTCAACCCGGCCTGTGAAGACCTGCTTGGCATCAGTCACAAAGAGCTGAAAAAGCTCACCCTGTACGAACGCTTCCACAACAGCAAGGCGCTGCGCAACGCGGTGCAGATGGCGCTGGACCACGCCGGCAGCTTCATCGAACACGATCTGGAACTGCTGCCGGACGGCGACGAAGCCATTCACGTCGGCCTTACCGTCACCCCGATCGATAGCCCGCCACGGCTGGCACTGCTGGAAATGCGCCCCATCGACCAGCAGCTGCGCATCGTCAACGAAGAGCGCCACCTGCTGCAGCAGCAGGCCAATCGCGAGCTGATCCGCAATCTGGCGCATGAAATCAAGAATCCGCTGGGCGGCATCCGCGGCGCGGCACAGCTGCTGGAGCATGAAATTGCCGACCGCCCGGAGCTGCTGGAATACACCGGGGTGATCCGCGAGGAAGCGTTGCGGCTGCAGCACCTGGTGGACCGCCTGCTGGCACCGCACCGCCGCCATGTCGCCAGCGACGTGAACATCCACGAAGTGCTGGAGCGGGTACGCAGCATCCTGCTGGCCGAATACCCGCAAGGGCTGAGCATCCGCCGCGACTACGACATCAGCCTGCCACAGTTGGCCGCCGACAAGGAGCAGCTGATCCAGGTGGTGCTCAACATCGGCAAGAACGCGGTGCAGGCAATGAAAGGCAACGGCGAGCTGATTCTGCGCACCCGCGTCGCACGCCAGGTCACCCTGGCACGCAAACGCCATAACCTGGCACTGAAATTGCAGATCGTCGACAACGGCCCCGGTATTCCGGAAGAAATCCGCGAACACGTGTTCTATCCGCTGATTACCGGCCGCGCCGAGGGCACCGGCCTGGGGCTGACCCTGGCGCAAACCTTCGTGCACCAGCACGGCGGCACTATCGAATTCGACTCCCGGCCCGGCAATACCTGCTTCACCGTATTGCTGCCGTTCGGCCCGGATCAATAACCAAAGGCAAGCCAAGCATGACGCAAACAGTCTGGATCATCGACGACGACAAAGCCATTCGCTGGGTACTGGAAAAGTCCCTGGCGCGCAGCGGCATTGCCTATGTGAGCTTTCCCAGCGCCGACGACGCGCTCAACGCGCTGTATGACACCACCCCCAGCGTGATCATCAGCGACATCCGCATGCCCGGCACCGACGGGCTGAAGTTTCTGGCCAAGGTCAAGCAGGAGCACCCGTCGCTGCCGGTGATCGTGATGACCGCGCATTCCGACCTGGATTCGGCGGTGGCGGCGTTCCAGGGTGGCGCCTTCGAATACCTGCCCAAACCGTTCGACGTGGATCAGGCGGTGGCGCTGATCGAGCGCGCGCTGGCGGAAAGCCGCAGCGGCGACAACGCCGGCGAAGCAGAAGTGGACATGCCCACCCTGCTGGGACAGGCACCGGCAATGCAGGACGTATTCCGCGCCATCGGCCGTCTGAGCCAATCCAGCGTTACCGTGCTGATCACCGGTGAATCCGGCTCCGGCAAGGAACGGGTAGCCGAGGCGCTGCACCGCCACTCGGTGCGGGCCAACAAGCCGTTCATCGCGCTGAACACCGCGGCCATTCCCAAGGATCTGCTGGAGTCCGAGCTGTTCGGCCACGAGAAAGGCGCCTTCACCGGTGCGCTGGGCACCCGCCGCGGCCGCTTCGAGGAGGCCGAGGGCGGCACGCTGTTTCTGGATGAAATCGGCGACATGCCCACCGAGCTGCAAACCCGCCTGCTGCGGGTGTTGTCCGACGGCCACTTCTACCGCGTCGGCGGCCACACCCCGATCAAGGCCAATGTGCGGGTGATTGCCGCCACTCACCAGAATCTGGAAGAACACGTCAAACAGGGCAAATTCCGCGAGGACCTGTTCCACCGCCTGAACGTGATCCGCCTGCGACTGCCGGCATTGCGCGAACGCAGCGAGGACATCCCGCTGCTGACCCGCCATTTCCTGGCGCGCAGTGCGGCCAACCTTGGCGTCGAACCCAAACGCCTGACCGACGCGGCAATGGATCTGGTGCGGCACTACCCGTTTCCCGGCAACGTGCGGCAGCTGGAAAACCTGTGCCAGTGGATCACGGTGATGGCACCGGGGCAGACAGTGGAAGTGTCCGACCTGCCACCGGAATTCCGCAACGAAGCCGGTGCGGTCAGCCCGGAAGCCGTCGTCGGCAGCAGCGTCGCGCCCGGCGCGGTGGCCGTGCCGCCCGCTACTGCCAGCAGCGCCGACTGGACGCAGCTGCTGGCGCGTGAAGTCAGTCAAAGGTTGGCCGCAGGTGAAACCGGCATCATCGACGATCTGACCGCGCGCTTCGAGAGCACCTGCATCAGAAGCGGCCTGGCGCACACCGGCGGCCGCAAGGTGGAGGCGGCGCAGCTGCTGGGCTGGGGGCGCAATACCCTGACACGCAAGATCCAGGAATTGGGCCTGGAACACGGGGCGGAATGATGCACATCCTGGAACTGCGGCAGATCGATGACGTCCAGCAGGCGCAGTTGGTCGCCCTGCTGCAGGACTGCGTGCATGGCGGCGCCTCGGTCGGCTTTCTCGCCCCATTGACCGACAAGGAAGCCGCCCGCTACTGGCGCCAGCTGGCGCGCGAGCTGCACCTCGACAGCCTGCGCTGCTGGGTGGCGCTGTACGACGGCCACATCGTCGGCAGCGTGCAGCTGGCGCGGAGCGGCAAGCGCAACGGCCAGCACCGCGGCGAAATCCAGAAACTGCTGGTACTGAGTGCGCAGCGCGGCCGCGGCATCGCCGGCCGCCTGATGCAGGCTGCCGAGCAGGCGGCGCAGGCTACCGGCTGCTCGCTGCTGGTACTGGATACCGACAGCGACTCCACCGCCGCCGCGCTCTACCCACGGCTGGGCTGGCAAGCCGCCGGCGACATCCCCGACTATGCCGCACGCCCGGACGGCACCCTGCACGCCACCCGCTACTTCTATAAAACCCTGACCGCCTGAGCGGCCTTGCGCCAGCGCAAGCCGCTGCCATGCGCAGCATGCCTGCGCTCGCCGCCGCGTTCTATCATGACAGCATCCCTCTGCCACGAGCCTGTCATGCCGCCACCACCCGCGCCCCACTGGCACCAGCTGGATAGCCAGATCGTACTGACCCACTGCCACAGTCACCAGGACGGCCTGAGCGCCGAGGAAGCCGCCAGCCGGCTGGCCCGTTACGGCGCCAACGCCCTGCCGCAACCGCCGCGCAAGAACCTGCTGCAACGCTTTGTGCTGCAATTCCACAATCTGCTGATCTACGTGCTGCTAGCCGCGGCGGCCATCACCGCACTATTGGGCGACTGGGTGGATACCAGCGTGATCGTGGCGGTGACCGTCATCAATGCCGTGATCGGCGCACTGCAGGAAGGCCGTGCCGAAAGCGCGCTGGCGGCGATCCGCAATATGCTGGCCCCGGGCGCCATCGTGCTGCGCGGCGGCGAACGCCACGCGGTGGACGCCAGCCTGTTGGTGCCGGGCGACATCGTGCTGCTGCAAAGCGGCGACAAAGTGCCGGCCGATCTGCGGCTGCTGGACACCCGCTCGTTGCGCATCGACGAAGCGGCGCTCACCGGCGAATCGGTGCCGGTGGACAAAAACAACGCCCCACTGCCAGCCGACACCGAGCTGGCCGAGCGCAGCAATATGGCCTATGCCGGCACCCTGGTGAGCTTCGGCCAGGCGCATGCCGTGGTCGTCGCCACCGGCAGCGACACCGAGCTGGGACGCATCAATGCCATGCTCGGCAGCGTGCCGGCGCAGCAAACGCCGCTCAGCCGCGAGCTGGCGCGCTTTGCCCGCCAGCTTACCGCCGTCATCGTGGCAGTGGCGCTGGCCACCATCGCACTGGGCATTCTGTGGCGCGGCTACCCGTGGCAGGCGATGTTCATGGCCGGCGTCGGCTTGGCAGTGGCCGCCATTCCCGAGGGGCTGCCGGCCATCGTCACCATCACCCTGGCCATCGGCGTAGAGCGCATGGCCCGCCAGCGCGCCATCATGCGCAAGCTGCCGGCGGTAGAAACGCTGGGCTCGGTGACGGTGATCTGCTCCGACAAGACCGGCACCCTGACCCGCAACGAAATGACCGCCAGCCACGTGCAACTGCGCGATGCCCTGCTGCAGGTCAGCGGCAGCGGTTACGCGCCGGAAGGCGGCGTGTTTCATAATGACCAACCGCAACAGTACGGCAGCCACGCCGGGCTGGATGCGCTGCTGCAGGCCGCAGCACTGTGCAACGATGCCCGGCTGCAGGCGGTGGCCGCCGACTGGCAACTACTGGGCGATCCCACCGAGGGCGCACTGCTGACGCTGGCGCTCAAGGCCCAGCTGCCGCTTGACGAGCTGCAGCAGCGGCTGCCACGGCGCGATGCCATTCCGTTCGAGTCGGAACACCGCTTCATGGCCACCCTGCATCACGACCACAACGGCCAGCGGCTGATCCTGCTTAAAGGCGCACCGGAGGTGGTGCTGGCGCGCGTCAGCCACGAGTTGGCCGCTAGCGGCGTGCAGGCGGCCGACCTGTCCTGGTGGCAGCAACAAGCCGCCCGCCTGGCCGGCGCTGGCGGCCGGGTGCTGGCACTGGCCAGCCGGCAGCAGCCGCACAGCGGCGGCGAGCTGACCTTCGACGACGTGGCCGGCGGGCTGACGCTGCTGGGGCTGGTAGCCTTGCTCGACCCGCCGCGCGACGAAGCAAAGCAGGCGGTCGCCATGTGCCGCGCCGCCGGCATCCGCGTCAAGATGATTACCGGCGACCATGCCGCCACCGCCGCCGCCATCGGCCACCAGCTGGGCATTGGCGATGGTCGCGCACTGAGCGGCCACGAAATCGATCAGCTGGACGATGCCGCGCTGGCAGCCGCGGTGCAGCAGGTGGACGTATTTGCCCGCGCCAGCCCGGAGCACAAGCTGCGGCTGATCGCGGCACTGAAGCGCCATGGCGAGGTGGTGGCCATGACCGGTGATGGCGTCAACGATGCTCCGGCGCTGAAGCAGGCCGATGTCGGCGTCGCCATGGGCGGCAAGGGCACCGAGGCGGCCAAGGAGGCGGCCGAGATGGTGATCAGCGACGACAATTTCGCCACCCTGGTCAGCGCGGTGCGCGAAGGCCGCACCGTGTACGACAACCTGAAAAAGGCCATCCTGTTCATTCTGCCCACCAATGTCGGCCAGGCGCTGATCATCATCGCCGCCATTTTGTTTGGCGTGGCGCTGCCGATCAGCCCGGTGCAGATCCTGTGGGTCAACATGGTGTCGGCAGTCACCCTGGCGCTGGCATTTGCCTTCGAACCCACCGAACGCGGCGTGATGCGCCGCCCGCCGCGCCCACCCGGTGCGCAGCTGATCGACCGCCTGTTCCTGTGGCGGCTGGTCTTCGTCGGCCTGCTGATGGTGGCGCTGCCGTTCGCGCTGTACCTGCAGCTGTTGCGCCAGGGTGCCGGCCACCCGCTGGCCAGCACCATGGCGGTCAACAGCATGGTCGCCATCGAGATCGCCTACCTGTTCAACAGCCGGCGGCGCCACGCCAGCGCCTGGCGTCGCGACACCCTGCTGGGCAACCCGGTGGCGTTTGGCAGCGTGCTGTTGCTGATCGGGCTGCAACTGGCCTTCAGTTACCTGCCATGGCTGCAGGCGCTGTTCGGCACCGCCGCACCGCACGGCCACCACTGGCTGCTGGCCGTGGCCAGCGGCGCGCTGGCGTTTGTACTGATCGAAGTGGAGAAAGCCGTGCTGCGTCCGCGCTGACTGCGGCCAACGTTGGCCGCAGCCGGCCCGGTCACGCCAGCACGCTCAGTCCGGGCAGAGTGGCAAAGCTCTGTTCGCGCACGGTATCGAGAAAATCCTGCATATAGCCCAGCGCGGCATCATCGCTGCGCAGCGCGGCATACAGCTCGCTCTGCAGCCCGGCGTCACCAATGCGGGCGCTACTGACATAACCGCGCTGCAGATAAGGCTGCACCGCCCAGTACGGCAGCGCCGCCACGCCACGGCGGCTGGCCACCAGCTGGATGATGGCAATGGTCAGCTCCGAGTTGCGCCGCGCCGGGTTCACCCCGGCAGGTTTCAGCACTTTGCGCAGCAGGTCCAGCATCGCATCCGGCACCGGGTACTGGATCAATGTCTCGGCAGCAAAATCCTCGGCCTGCCACACCGCCTTGCCGGCCAGTGGATGATCATTGGCCATGATCACCACCATTTCGTAGGCGAACAGCGGCTGGTAGCTGACCCCGTCCAGCGGCTCCGCCTCCGAGGTGATTGCCAGGTCGGCACGCCGCGTCAGCAGCAGCCCTACCGGGTCGGCGTGAAAGCCGGACACGATATCCAGCTCCACCGCCGGCCAATGGCGGCGGAAGGCATCCATCGCCGGCATCAGCCAGTCGAAACAGGTATGACATTCCACCGCAATGCGTAATTCGCCTGCCTCGCCCTCGCGCAGCCGGGCGATGTCGCGCTCGGCGGCAGCCAGGCGCGCGCCGACTTCACGCGCCAGCGTCAGCAGCCGTTCACCGGCCGGGGTAAAGCGCAGCGGCTGGGTCTTGCGCTCGAACAGCGGCAGGCCGTAGTGCGCTTCCAGCGCCTTGAGCTGATGCGACAGCGCGGACTGGGTGAGAAACACCCGCTTGGCCGCCTGCGACACGCTGCCGGTCTCCGCCAGCGCCAGCAGGGTTTTCAGATGGCGCAGTTCCAACAGGCTTTGCTGCATGAATAAACCTCATGTTCATCTATAAAATAATGAAATTGCCTCATGATTGTAGTTGCCGCATGCTGAATGCACAATTTTAATCAACCAAGGCATTCCACATGAGCCACATTCATCTTTTGGGTTTCCCCCGCATCGGCGCCAAGCGCGAACTGAAATTCCTGGTCGAAAAATTCTGGAACAACGAAATCGATGACGCCGCGCTGCAAGCCGGCGCCCGCGCTCTGCGTCAGAAGCACTGGCTGCTGCAAAAAGGCGCCGGCCTCGACATCAGCCCGGTGGGCGACTTCTCGCTGTACGACCAGGTGCTGGACGCACAGGTGCTGGTGGGCGCCATCCCGCGCCGCTTCGGCTTCGATGCGGCCAACCTTTCCAGCGCACAGTATTTCCAGCTGGCGCGCGGCAACCAGAGCCAGCATGCGCTGGAGATGACCAAGTGGTTCGATAGCAACTATCACTACCTGGTGCCGGAATGGCATGCCGATACCGCCTTTGCGGCCAACCCGGCGCCGCTGCTGGCGCAGATTGCCGAGGCTCGCGCACTGGGCATCAATACCAAGCCGGTGCTGATCGGCCCGCTGACCCTGCTGTGGCTGGGCAAGGCCAAACAGAGCGGCCTGGACCGTCTCAGCCTGCTGCCGGCGCTGCTGCATGCCTATCGCGAGCTACTGGCCGCGCTGCATGCTGCCGGTGTGGCGTGGGTACAGATCGACGAACCCATCCTGACGCTGGATCTGCCGGCCGACTGGCTGCAGGCCTTTGCCCCCACCTATGCCGCCCTGACCGCCAGCCCGCTGCACGTGCTGCTGGCCACCTATTTCGGCGATGTCTCCGCCCATGCCGCGCTGCTGAAAGCGCTACCGGTAGCCGGCCTGCACCTGGACCTGGTGCGCGCACCGCAGCAGCTGGCGGCATTCACTCAAGGTTGGCCGCAAGACAAGGTGCTGTCCGCCGGCCTGATTGATGGCCGCAATATCTGGCGCGCCGATCTGGACGCGGTGCTGCAGCAGGCCGAAACGCTGCACGCCCAGCTCGGCGACAAGCTGTGGCTGGCACCCAGCTGCTCGCTGCTGCACTGCCCGTTCGATCTGGCACAGGAAATCAAGCTGGATGTCGATCTGAAGAGCTGGCTGGCGTTCGCGGTGCAAAAAGTGAACGAACTGAAGCTGCTCAAACGCGGCCTGCAACAGGGGCGTGCCAGCATCGACAACGAACTGGCCGCCAGCAACTTTGCCCGCGAACAGCGCCGCAGCAACCCGCGCATCCACCGTGCAGACGTGGCACAACGTCTGGCGGCACTGCCAGCCGGCAGCGACCAGCGTGCCAGCAGCTACGCGGTACGTGCCGAGGCGCAGGCCAGCTGGCTCAAGCTGCCGCTGCTGCCCACCACCACCATCGGCTCCTTCCCGCAGACTGGCGAAATCCGCGCCGCCCGTGCCGCCTTCAAACGCGGCGAGATCGATGCGGCCAACTATGAAGCGGCGATGAAAGCGGAGATCGAACTGGTGATCCGCAAACAGGAGGCACTGGACATCGACGTGCTGGTGCACGGCGAAGCGGAACGCAACGACATGGTGGAATACTTTGGCGAGCAGCTGGATGGCTTCGCCTTCACCGAATACGGCTGGGTGCAGAGCTATGGCAGCCGCTGCGTGAAGCCGCCACTCATCTACGGTGACGTGGCGCGCCCGCAGCCGATGACTGTCAGCTGGGCGGTGTATGCGCAGAGTCTGACCCCGCGCCCGGTGAAAGGCATGCTCACCGGCCCGGTGACCATCCTGCAGTGGAGCTTTGTGCGCAACGACCTGCCACGCAGCGCGGTGTGCCGTCAGATCGCGCTCGCCATCAACGATGAAGTGCTGGACCTGGAAAACGCCGGCATCAAGGTGATCCAGATCGACGAGCCGGCGGTGCGCGAGGGCCTGCCGCTCAAGCGTGGTGACTGGGATGCCTACCTGGCCTGGGCCGGCGAAGCGTTCCGCCTGTCCTGCGCCGGCGTCGACGACAGCACCCAGATCCACACCCACATGTGCTACTCCGAGTTCGGCGACATCCTGCCGGCCATCGCGGCGCTGGATGCCGACGTGATCACCATAGAAACCTCACGCTCGGACATGGAACTGCTGCGCGACTTCGGCAGCTTCCACTACCCGAACGAGATCGGCCCCGGTGTGTACGACATCCACAGCCCGCGCATTCCGGCGGAGCGCGAACTGGAAAACCTGCTGGCCAAGGCATTGGACGTGATTCCGGCCCGCCGCCTGTGGGTCAACCCGGACTGCGGCCTGAAGACCCGCGGCTGGCCGGAGGTAGAAGCCGCACTGCAAAGCATGGTCACCGTCACCAAGCGCCTGCGGCAACAACTGACGACCACCGCCTGAGCGCACTCCTGAGCTGAAACAAGCCCCCGCCCGTCTGCCCCGTGCAGGCGGGCGTTTTCGCATCGGCAAGCGCACGGTAAAATCTGGGCCGGACTTTTTACCTGAGCAGGTAACAGCATGAGCACGGAACTGCATATCGAAGACATCGTGGTTGGCGACGGCAAGGCCGTGGTCAAGGGTGCGCTGATCACCACCCAGTACAGCGGCTATCTGGAAGACGGCACCAAGTTCGACTCCTCCTACGACCGCGGCAAGCCATTCCAGTGCGTGATCGGCACCGGCCGGGTGATCAAGGGCTGGGACATCGGCCTGATGGGCATGCAGGTAGGCGGCAAGCGCAA
>CAMLGD010000110.1 GCA_946479405.1 uncultured Vogesella sp. | reverse complement strand
CGCTGGACCTGAATATCGCCAAGTGCAAGATGATGGTGGCGGTGGAAAACGGCTTCGATTACGACGCCGCGGTGAAGCATGGCGCGCGCCTGAAAGTGGCCACCAAGTACCCGCAGATCGCCCGCGAACACTTTGCCGCCAAGGGTGTGCATGTCGACATCATCAAGCTGTACGGCTCGATGGAGCTGGCACCGCTGGTCGGCCTCGCCGACGCCATTGTCGACCTGGTATCCACCGGTGGCACGCTGAAAGCCAACAATCTGGCGGCGGTGGAGCACATCATCGACATCAGCTCGCGGCTGGTGGTGAACCAGGCCGCGCTCAAGCTCAAGTACGACACCATCCAGCCGGTGCTGGATGCCTTTGCCGGCGCCGTGCCGCAGTAAGCCAATGCCCGTTGCGGCCAACCTG
The DNA here is from genome assembly GCA_946479405.1 of uncultured Vogesella sp. The sequence goes on along the minus strand of CAMLGD010000110.1, from coordinate 10,080 downwards.
CAGGTTGGCCGCAAGTCTATGGAGCCGTAAACATGCAACGCCTGTCTTCCTCCCAAGCCGATTTCGACGCCCGCCTGCACGCACTGCTGGCGTTTGAAACGGCGCAGGATCCGGCGGTGGATACCGCCGTCGCCGCCATCTGCGACGATGTCAAAGCCCGTGGCGATGCCGCCGTCGTGGAGTACACCAACCGTTTCGACCGCATGAGCGTGGCCAGCATGGCCGAGCTGACGCTGAGCCGTGCCGAGTTGCAGGCCGCGCATGACCGTCTGCCGGAACATGTACGTGCCGCATTGACCGCCGCCGCCGAGCGCGTGCGCCGCTACCACGAAAAGCAGCTGGCGCATTCCTGGAGCTACGAAGACGAAGACGGCACCCTGCTGGGGCAGCAGGTAACGCCGCTGGACCGCGTCGGCATCTACGTGCCGGGCGGCAAGGCGGCGTATCCCAGTTCGGTGCTGATGAACGCCATGCCAGCCAAAGTGGCAGGCGTTGGCGAGATCATCATGGTGGTGCCGACGCCGAACGGCGAAAAGAACGATCTGGTGTTGGCCGCAGCCTATATCGCTGGGGTGGACAAGGTGTTCACCTGTGGCGGTGCGCAGGCAGTGGCCGCGCTGGCCTACGGTACTGACAGCGTGCCGCAGGTGGACAAGATTACCGGCCCGGGCAATGCCTACGTGGCGGCCGCCAAGCGCCGCGTGTTCGGCGTGGTCGGCATCGACATGGTGGCCGGCCCGTCCGAGATCCTGGTGATTTGCGATGGTGAAACCGACCCGGACTGGATTGCCATGGACCTGTTCAGCCAGGCCGAGCACGACGAAATCGCGCAGGCGATCCTGCTGTGTCCGTCGGCCGACTACATTGCCCGCGTGGAAGCCAGCATCGAGAAACTGCTGCCGGCCATGCCGCGCCGCGCCATCATCGAGCAGAGCCTGGCCAACCGTGGCGCGCTGATTCAGGTGCGCGACCTGGACGAAGCCTGCGAGATTGCCAACTACATCGCGCCGGAACACCTAGAGCTGTCGCTGGCCCAGCCGGAAGACTATGTCGGCAAGATTCGTCACGCCGGTGCCATCTTTATGGGCCGCTTCACCTCGGAAAGCCTGGGCGACTACTGTGCCGGTCCCAATCACGTGCTGCCGACCAGCCGTACCGCGCGCTTTGCCAGCCCGCTGGGGGTGTACGACTTCCAGAAGCGCAGCAGCCTGATCCGCGTATCGCATGCCGGCGCGCAAAAACTGGGTCAGATCGCCAGTGTGCTGGCCCACGGCGAGGGTCTTACCGCGCACGCCCGGGCTGCCGAGTTGCGTCTGGACCAGTGATGATTGTCGGGCTGCTGCCGCGCTGCGGCGGTAGCCCGTAACGGGGTTTCAGGTTACGATGAAGCCCTTGTTGCAAGAACCGCGTCGGGCCACTACCGACACTTTGTTACCGGCCCGGCCGGTCACAAATGTCGATGAAAATGTCTATACAGCAATTGTTCCGCCCCGATGTAGTAGCCATGCAGGCCTACCATGTTGCCGATGCCTCGGGCTACATCAAGCTCGACGCGATGGAAAACCCCTATCATCTGCCGCAGGCACTGCGTACTGAACTGGGCCAGGTCCTGGCCGAGGTGGCGCTGAACCGCTACCCCGATCCGCATGGCGACGGCCTGAAAGACCAGCTCAAGGCGGCGTTTGGCATTCCGGCTGCTGCCGACGTGGTGCTGGGCAATGGCTCCGACGAAATCATCACCCTGATTACCCAAGCGTTGGCCGCTGCCGATACCGTGGTGCTGGCGCTGGAGCCGTCCTTCGTGATGTACAGGCTCAACGCGCAGTTCTCGCGCGTGCGCTATGTCGGTGTGCCGCTGCAGCCGGACTTCAGTTTGGATCTGCCCGCCACCTTGGCCGCCATCCGTGAACATCGCCCGGCGGTGGTGTTCCTGTCCTATCCCAACAACCCGACCGGCCCGCGCTTTGCCCGCGAGGAAGTACAGGCGGTGCTGGCTGCCGCCCCGGGGTTGGTGGTGGTGGACGAAGCGTATCAGGCGTTTGCCGACGACAGTTTCATGGATCTGGCCGGCAGCCAGCCGCATCTGATCGTGATGCGCACGCTGTCCAAGCTGGGGCTGGCCGGCCTGCGTCTTGGCTATGCCGCAGGGCACCCGGAGGTGATTGCGCAGCTGGACAAGGTGCGCCCGCCCTACAACATCAACGTGCTGAGCCAGGCTGCTGCCAAGTTCGCACTGCGCCACCTGGACGTGTTTGCCGCCCAGGCTGCCGAGCTGCGCCGTGAGCGCAGCCGTCTGGCGGAAAGCCTGGCCACGCTGCCGTTGCTGACGGTGTATCCGTCCGAGGCCAACTTCCTCACCATTCGCGTACCGGATGCGCTGGCACTGTTTGCGCGGCTGAAGGCCGAGGGTATCCTGATCAAGAACCTGCATGGCTATCATCCGCTGCTGGAGAACTGCCTGCGCCTGACCGTGGGCAGCCCTGACGAAAACAGCGCGCTGCTTGCCGCCATTCACGCCTACTTTGCCTGAGCCATCATGCGTACAGCTACTGTTACCCGTAATACCCTGGAAACCCAGATCACCGTCAGCCTCAATCTGGATGGCACCGGCGTTGGCCGCTTCGATACTGGCGTACCGTTTCTGGATCACATGATGGACCAGATCGCCCGTCACGGCCTGATCGACCTCGACATTACCGCGCGCGGCGACCTGCATATCGACGCCCACCACACCGTGGAAGATATCGGCATCACCGTGGGCCAGGCGTTTGCCAAGGCCATTGGCGACAAGAAGGGCATCCACCGCTACGGCCATGCCTACGTGCCGCTGGACGAGGCGCTGTCGCGGGTGGTGATCGATTTGTCCGGTCGTCCGGGGCTGCAGTACCACATTCCGTTCACCCGCGCCGCCATCGGCGGTTTTGATGTCGACCTGTTCAGCGAATTCTTCCACGGCTTCGTCAACCACAGCATGGTGACGCTGCACATCGACAACCTGCGCGGCGTCAACAGCCACCACCAGGCCGAAACCGTGTTCAAGGCCTTTGGCCGCGCGTTGCGCATGGCGGTGGAGTTCGACGAGCGCATGGCCGGCATCACCCCGTCAACCAAGGGCACGCTGACCGCATGAGCGCCGTACAGCCCGGAATTGCCGGTCTCAACCACCTGTGCCTGTGCGTGCGCGATCTGGACGAGGCACTGGCCTTCTACGACCGCGTGATGCCGGCCATGAGCTGGCAGCCGCGCCGTGCGCCCGAATCACGCGCCTATGTGGCCGGCAATTACGAGCTGTATCTGCAGCAGAGCAAGCAGGCGGACGCCGGCTTCCAGCGCTACGGCATTGGCCTGCAGCACCTGGCATTCAATGCGCCGTCGCGTGTAGCGATAGATGCGCTGCACGCGCTGTTGCTGGAAATGAGGGCCGACATCAGTGACGCCCCGGCGGAATACCCGCAGTACAGTGCCGGTTACTATGCAGTGTTCTTTCGCGATCCGTCTGGCATCGTGCTGGAATTCTGCTACACCCCAAACATGATCCTGTAAGGCTGATATGAAAGTTGCAGTCATCGACTACGGCATGGGCAATCTGCACTCGGTGCTGAAGTCCGTACAGTTCGTGAACGACATCGGTGCCGACATCTTCCTGACCTCCGACCCGGAGCAGGTGATCAAGGCCGACAAGGTGATTTTCCCCGGTCAGGGCGCGATGCCCGATTGCATGCGCGAGCTGAACGACCACGGCCTGGCCGAGGCGGTGCGTGAGAGTACCCGCAACAAGCCGTTCTTCGGCATCTGCGTCGGTGCCCAGCTGCTGCTGGAGCACAGCGAAGAGGGTGATACCCCGGGTCTTGGCATCTTCAAGGGTGAGGTCAAGCGCTTTGCGGCCAACCTGCTGGATGCCCACGGTGAGCGCCTGAAGGTGCCGCATATGGGTTGGAACCGGGTGTACCAACGCAGCGCACACCCGCTGTTCGCCGGTATCGAGGATGGCGAGCGTTTCTATTTTGTACACAGTTACCACTTCGCACCCGCTGAAGCCGGCATCAACCTGGCGGAAAGCGAGTATCCGGAGCGCTTTTGTTGTATCGTCGGGCGTGGCAATATCTTTGCCACGCAATTCCACACCGAGAAGAGCCACCGTGCCGGGTTGCAGATGATGAAGAACTTCCTGGCCTGGGATGGCACTGTTTAACTTTCCGTAGATCCTTACGCACCATGCTGCTGATTCCCGCTATCGACCTGAAGGACGGTCAATGCGTACGCCTGAAACAAGGCGTGATGACCGATGCCACCGTGTTTTCCGATGACCCCGTAAAGGTCGCCGTGCACTGGCGTGACCAGGGCGCGCGGCGCCTGCATCTGGTGGACCTGAACGGTGCCTTTGCCGGCAAGCCCAAGAACCTGTCAGTGATCCGCGACATTCTGGGCGCGGTGGGCGACGACCTTCCGGTGCAGTTGGGGGGCGGCATCCGCGACCTCGACACCATCGAAAAATACTTCGACCTGGGGCTGAAGTACGTGATCATCGGCACCGCCGCGGTGAAAAACCCCGGCTTCCTGCACGATGCCTGCGACGCCTTCCCCGGTCAGGTGATTGTTGGCCTGGATGCCAAGGATGGCATGGTCGCCATCGATGGCTGGGCCAAGGTCACCACTCACAACGTGATCGATCTGGCCAAGCGCTTCGAAGACTACGGCGTGAACTCGGTGATCTACACCGACATCGGCCGTGACGGCATGATGAACGGCGTCAATATCGAAGCCACCGTCAAGCTGGCGCAGGCGCTGACCGTGCCGGTGATCGCTTCCGGCGGTCTGACCAACCTCGACGACGTGCGCAACCTGTGTGCGGTGGAAGGCGAGGGCATCGAGGGCGCCATTACCGGCCGCGCCATCTACGAGGGCAGCATCGACTTCGCTGCCGCGCAGACGCTGGCGGACGAACTGTCCGAAGCCTAACCCCCGGTTGGCCGCCCCGTGCGGCCAACCTTCATTCGTAGTACATCATGTCTCTAGCCAAACGCATCATTCCCTGTCTCGACGTGACCGCCGGTCGCGTGGTGAAGGGTGTCAACTTCGTCGGTCTGCGTGATGCCGGCGACCCGGTGGAAATCGCCAAGCGCTACAACGAGCAGGGCGCCGACGAGCTGACCTTCCTCGACATTACCGCCAGCTCCGACCAGCGCGACATCATCCTGCACGTGATCGAATCGGTGGCCGAGCAGGTGTTCATTCCGCTGACCGTCGGTGGTGGCGTGCGCAAGGTGGAGGACATCCGTCGCCTGCTGAACGCTGGTGCCGACAAGGTCAGCATCAATACCGCGGCGGTAACCAACCCCGATCTGGTGAAGCAGGCCGCCGACAAGTTCGGCAGCCAGTGCATCGTGGTGGCGGTGGATGCCAAGGCAGTAACGCCAGATAACGACCGCTGGGAAATCTTTACTCACGGCGGCCGCAACCCTACCGGCCTTGATGCTGTCGAATGGGCAGCGAAGATGGCGGAATACGGTGCCGGCGAGATCCTGCTTACCAGCATGGACCGCGATGGCACCAAGATTGGCTTCAACCTGCCGTTGACCCGCGCGGTGTCCGAGGCGGTGCCGATTCCGGTAATCGCTTCCGGTGGTGTGGGCAACCTGCAGCACCTGGTGGAAGGCGTGACGCTGGGCAAGGCCGACGCCGTGCTGGCTGCCAGCATCTTCCACTTCGGCGAATACACCGTGCGCGAGGCGAAAGAAGCCATGCGTGCAGCCGGTATCGAAGTTCGTCTCTAAGGTTGGCCGCATGAACACGAATTGGCTGGATGCCGTGAAATGGGATGACAAGGGGCTGGTGACTGCCATCGCTCAGGATGCCGCCAGCGGCCGTGTGCTGATGGTGGCGTGGATGAACCGCGAATCGCTGCAGCTGACTGCCGATACCGGTATCGCCCACTACTGGAGCCGCTCGCGCAACCGGCTGTGGAAGAAGGGCGAGGAGTCCGGCCACCTGCAGACGGTGAAGGAGCTGCGACTGGACTGCGATGGCGACGTGATCACCATGCAGATCGAACAGGCTGGCGGCATTGCCTGTCACACCGGCCGCGAAAGCTGCTTCTACCGCGTGTTCCGCGACGGCGAATGGGTAGTGACCGATGCCGTGCTGAAAGACCCGCACTCCATCTACCACCAGCACTGACATTCCATCGCCGGGGCCGGGTTGCGCTCAACGTTGGCCGCAGTTTGATTGCGGCACTTACCGGCAGCAGCAAAGACTCCCATACGCCTTGTTACGTGGATGTCACACAACCGACATATACTTGCCCCCGCTGCAGCTGCAGAAAGGACGCCACAATGATTGCCGCCGAAGTTCTGAAAACCATTGGTGATACCCTGGAAGCCCGCAAGGAATCCAGCCCCAGCTCATCCTATGTCGCTGGCCTGTTTCACAAGGGCGAGGATGCCATCCTGAAGAAAGTGGCCGAGGAGGCTGCCGAAGTGCTGATGGCTTCCAAGGACAAGGATCGTCTGCACCTGGTGCGCGAGGTGGCCGATCTGTGGTTCCACAGCATGGTACTGTTGGCACATCACGGCCTGCGCGCCGAGGATGTGCTGGCCGAGCTCAAGCGCCGCGAAGGTATTTCCGGGCTGGATGAAAAGGCCGCGCGTCCGCAGCAATAAACGGAGACAACAGCATGAGCAACTGCATTTTCTGCAAGATTGCGGCGGGTGAGATTCCGGCGCAGAAGCTGTATGAAGACGACGATATGGTCGCCTTCCACGATATTCACCCCAAGGCACCGGTGCATTTCCTGCTGATTCCCAAGCAGCACGTGGATTCGCTGGCACATTGCGATACTTCGCATCAGGCCATGCTGGGCAAGCTGCTGCTGATGGCGCCAAAGCTGGCAGCGGAACAGGGCCTGACCACCGGTTTCAAGACAGGCATCAATACGGGTGTCGGTGGTGGCCAGGAAGTATTCCACCTGCACCTGCACGTGCTGGGCGACAAGTAATCATTTTCCGGCGCGCGGCGCCGGTTTCTTGCTAGAGGTAAGTTTCCATGGGTTCTTTCAGCATTTGGCACTGGTTGATCGTGTTGCTGGTAGTGGTGCTGGTATTCGGTACCAAAAAGCTGCGTAATATCGGCGAGGATCTGGGCGGTGCGGTGCGCGGCTTCAAGGAAGGCATGAAGGGCGAAACCGACAAGGATGCCGGCAAGGGCCGTGTCATTGATGCCGACGATAGCGATCAGAAATAAGTAGCCGCCATCGTGTTTGAAATCAGCTTTGGCGAACTGCTGATCATCGGGGCAGTGGCGCTTATCGTGCTGGGGCCGGAGCGGCTGCCCACCGTGGCCCGTACCATCGGCGCCCTGGTTGGCCGCGCGCAGCGTTTTGTGGCCAGCGTGAAATCCGATATCCAGCAGCAAAGCCAGTTGGCCGGCCTGCAGGAGCTGCAGCAGGACATGCAGCAGGCGGCGGAGGCGTTCCGCCATCAGGTGGAGTCCGAGGTCGCCCAGGTACGGGAAGTAGCGCGCGAGATCGAGCACGAAGCGACCGCGGTGGCGGCGCAGGTGCAGGCCGATACCGCGCACAGCATTGCCCCGCCTGATAATGCGGCCAACCTGCCGTCCGCAGAGGACGAGCTGGCACGTAAAGACGATAGCCAGCTGGACCTGTTCGACCTGCCGGCGGCTCCCGCCGCCCCACCCGCTGCCGACCACCGTTCATAAATGGATCAACAACCCCTGCTTGCACATTTGATCGAGCTGCGTACCCGTTTTGTGCGGATTGCGGCCGGTCTGCTGCTGACCTTCCTGGCGCTGTTCCACTGGTCCGGCGACATTTATCACCTGATGGCCAAACCGTTGCTGGATGTGCTGCCCAAGGGGGCCAGCATGATCGCCACCGACGTTACTGCGCCGTTCTTTGTACCGGTGAAGGTCACCATGCTGGTGGCGTTCCTGATTTCGCTGCCCAATACCCTGTACCAGTTGTGGGCTTTTGTGGCGCCCGGGCTGTACAACCACGAGAAAAAACTGGTGCTGCCGCTGATCGTCAGCAGTGTGGTGCTGTTTGTCACCGGTATGTTGTTCGCCTATTTCGCCGTGTTCCCGGTGGTGTTTGGCTTCATGAGCGCGGTAACTCCGGTCGGGGTGTCGATGATGACCGACATCGACAAATACCTGTCGTTTGTACTGGGCATGTTCGTCGCGTTCGGCGTCACCTTCGAGGTGCCGGTGGTGGTGGTCTTGCTCAACCGCATGGGTATTGTCAGCTTGGCCAAACTGCGTGAAGGACGACCATATATGATTGTGGTGGCCTTCGTGGTGGCTGCGGTGGTCACGCCGCCGGACGTGCTGTCGCAGGTAATGATGGCGGTGCCGTTGTGCCTGCTGTATGAGGCGGGCATCCTGATGGCCCGTCTGGTAAATAAACAGAAAGTGGTAACCGCCGATGAATAAGGCCCGCATGTTTCACTGGGGTGCGGTGGCCAGCCTGGTGGCGTTGATATTGTTATGCCTGGCGTGGGAGCTGTGGCTGGCGCCATTGCGCCCGGGCGGCTCCTGGCTGATGCTGAAAGCCGTGCTGCTGCTGTTGCCGTTGATGGGTATTCTGCGGGAACGTGTTTATACCTATCAGTGGTCCAGCATGTTCATCTTGGCGTATTTTGCCGAAGGCGTGATGCGTAGCTGGGCTGATAGTGGTCTGGCGCAGGCTCTGGCCATGGGTGAGGTGGCATTGACCAGCAGCTATTTCTGTTGCGTGGTGTTGTTCGTGCGCGCGAGGCGCCAAGCATTGGCGGCATGAGTGCGCAGCAGCGCTTGTGAAATGAAAAGCCAGCCGATAGGCTGGCTTTTTTCATGGCTGAACAATACTGCACGTTTCTACAATATTTTGTTTAATATCAATCAAACATATATTGCAGATTTGTCATGTCATCCCGATAATGGACCGGGCATCGCCATGGTCAAAGCGACATTTCATCCCATAATGAAAGCACGCACGCAAACTCCTGGAAAAAGACAGTAATGATGAATAATCAGGTGCAGCAAGGAAGTCCGTCGGAAATATCGCAACACGCCACCCACCTCGATCCCCTGCTTGATTGCCTGTTCCAGCTCACGCGTGAACACGGTATCACCACTACCCGGGATTCGCTGGTGGCCGGTATCCCGCTGGAAAACCAGCGTCTAACCCCCTCCATGTTTGCACGCGCTGCACGTCGCGCTGGTTTGGCCTCGCGCGTGTTGCGCCGCCCGTTGACTGGCTTGCCGCATGCGCTGCTGCCGGCGGTGCTGCTGCTCAATGGTGACGATGCCTGCCTGCTGCGCGCCATTGATGACGAAGGCAAGTTCCATATCAGCCCGGCAGAGTTGCCGGAGGCCGAACAGGTGCTGACAGCAGAAGCGCTGGAGTCGCGCTACGCCGGCCTCGCCATCGCGGTGAAGCCGCGCTTCCGCTTCGACAAGCGCGTACCGGAGCTGAATCAGGCGCGCAGTCAGCACTGGTTCTGGCATGCCATTTTTCAGGGGCGTCCGCTGTATCGCGATGCCCTGATTGCTGCGTTTTTCATCAACGTGTTTGCCCTGTCGATACCGCTGTTCACCATGAACGTGTACGACCGGGTAGTGCCGAACATGGCGTTCGAAACGCTGTGGGTGCTGGCGTCCGGTGTGCTGCTTTTGCTGCTGTTCGACTTCCTGATGAAGCTGACCCGTGGCTACCTGATCGATCTGGCCAGTAAGCGCGTGGACGTGATGCTGTCGTCGCTGATCATGGAGCGGGTGCTGGGCATCCGCATGGAGGCGCGGCCAAGTTCGGTGGGCGCCTTTGCGGCCAACCTGCGGGCGTTTGAAACCGTGCGCGACTTTATTGCTTCCGCAACGGTGACCACACTGGTGGACGTGCCGTTTGCCCTGCTGTTCCTGCTGGTGATCATGTGGATTTCTCCGTGGATGGTGCTGCCGCCGCTGATCGCCGTGGCTTTGATGTTGCTGCTGGCTTACACCGTGCAGGAGCGCATGCAGGAACTGACCGAAACCACTTTCCGCGCCTCGGCGCAGAAGAATGCCCACCTGGTGGAAAGCCTGGTGGGG